>CAYHRV010000089.1:0-12174 GCA_964359165.1 uncultured Elusimicrobia bacterium | reverse complement strand
GGTCTCGGGCACTAACCCGGGCAGGCCTGGCCCGCCCTTCTGGGGCGGGGGGGCCGTGTGGCGGAGGTGGTGGGGGGAGGGCTCCTGGGGGGCAGGGGGCGGGTCGGGCTCGCTCCCCTCGGGGAGCTCGGCCACGTTGAAGGGGCTTTCCGCGGCCGCGCCCTGCGCGGCGTCCTCGCCCGAGTTGGCCAGCCGCCAGCCGATGTAGAGCCCCGCCCCGAGTATGGGGAGCAGGATGAGCATCCACACCGAGGGCCCGCGCTTCTCTTCTTCCATGGTCTCTACCCGAACAAAGTGTAACAGCCCCCCGCCCGGCCTGTCAAGCCTGGCTCCAGCGCCGACTCCTCGGCGCTCGTTCGCCCCTTGACATTCCGTACGCTTTCTGGTACGCTTTGGGAGGAGGCTCCACTATGACCACTCTGACCGCCAGCACGGCTCGGGCGCGGCTCTACAAGCTTCTCGATGAGACGGCATCCTCGCATGAACCCGTTCAGATCACGGGAAAACGCTCCAACGCCATACTGCTTTCCGAAGAGGATTGGCGGTCCATCCAAGAGACGCTGTATTTGCTCTCCATCCCTGGGATGCGGGAGTCCATTCGCGCCGGTCTTAAGACGCCGGCCGCGAAATGCGCGAAGAAGATCGCCTGGTGAGTTGGCGGCTCGTTTTCACCAAGCAGGCGCAAAAGGACGCGAAAAAGCTGTCCACTGCGGGTCTAAGGCCGAAAGCCGAGGTTCTTCTGAATCTGCTCCAAAAGAACCCTTTTCAAAATCCACCCCCATTCGAGAAGCTGGTCGGGGACCTGGCCGGCGCCTATTCCCGCCGCATCAACATCCACCACCGCCTCGTCTACGAAGTCCTCCCCAATATCAAGACGGTCAAAGTGATCCGCCTGTGGACTCATTACGGTTCCTAAGCGGCCACGGGGACTGCCTCAGGTCTCGCCCGCCGCCTCGATCCGACACCGTCAGCCAGCGCCGATTCATCGGCGCTCGTCCCTATCAGCCCCTCCTAAGACGTGTCCGTCGCCGTTCTTCCTCGTTTCGATTTTCTCACCAATTTAGGTGATATGTGATGATTCCTATGCTCTATTTCGTGCTATGATTTCCCCGCGGTCGACACACATCCGTTACCCACTCTTTATGTCGAGTGGGCATGGAGGAGCAGCCTTGAAAGCTCAGATCGAGAAAGCGCGTAACTCATGGAATCGCATCGCGCGGGGAATCACAACCATGGGAAAAAACCTTGAGATTCCAGAACCCAAAACAATCGAACCGCTGGCAAAATCCTTCATTCAACTCGACTCTGATCCAACACCTTCGTCGAAGATCGACGACAAGTTGTTCAGTGAGTATATTCCTCGCCTGAGACAACTAATTTCGTCTGCAAAACCCCCATTTGTTTTTGCAATCAATGGTGAATGGGGCCGTGGAAAGACATTCATCGTAGAGCATGCGCTTGAGAATGACAATTTTCGCGTGGATGCCCAAATCGTAAAGATAAATGCTTGGGACTTCCCAGCTGATGAACCGACACTACCCTACTTTCTATCAGAACTATGCAACAAACTAGGGACCAAACCTGGGGACTCCGAAAAGCTCCTGGCATCCGCAGCAGCTGTGTCCTGGCTTGTCACCGCAGTGCCTCCTGCAGCAAAGTTTCGTCTGGCAGTTGGAGCTGCTACCGCAGCCATGGAATGGGCGGTGCGCAGAATCAAAACAAGGCCAAAAAACCTTGAGGCCCTGCGCACGGATTTCCTCTATGTAGTCTCCGCGGTGCTCAAGAAAAATAAAAAGTCGCGGCTAATTGTATTTCTGGATAACCTGGATCGCTGCAGCCCAGAGAAATGCTTGCAATTTCTTGAGCATATCGCCAATTTCCTAAAAACCGAACAGTGTATCTTCATAATCGCTCTTGATCAGAGGATTATTGAAAGCGAAATCCGACGACGCTATGGCGCCAGCAGCCACATCACAGCAGGGAATTTCTTAGAGAAAATTATCGATCTTTCACTGACCATCCCAGCCCCATCGCCTGCCAACATTGCCACTCTAATAGGCGATCGTTTCTCGCAGCTCACAGATTCAGCCGACCTGCGTGCTGCCATGAGAAATGCGACCAGCCAGTTCAGCAATACTTCGACTTTGATGGGCGCCGAGATGGCTAGCAATCCAAGAAAATGGTTTAGGCTTCTTAAGCATATTGCGGCAGATTTACATTTCCGAGGATTTGCGGAGCCGCACACATTATTCTCTCCAATTTGTCTCATGTCGGCGATTCGAATCTTTAAACCAGACTATTTCGAAGGTATTCTCAAGAGCTCAAATATCGTTCGGACTGTCATCCTAATAAGTAGGTCACCGAAGGCTTTTAACAATAATGGACTCAATCTCGGGAATTTTAACTCCGGTCAAGCTCGGGAGGCCCGAGACAATTTCGTTTCTGATTTTGCAGCGATCCGAATTCTCGACGACCCTGATTGCGCAAACCTATCAATCGCTCTGGCTGAGGAATTTTCCAACCGAAAAACAGAATTTACAGCGACTTTTGGTAATGAGTTTCCGGTGGCGATGGAGCGCTTGGCCCTACACGTTTCCAAAATGATGATTTGATCTGTGGCCCGACTTACATCAGAGAAGGCAAAATGGTTGGAGAAGAGATGCGTAGGGACGGCTAGGCCTTCTCAGCCCACACAGGTGACCCATACCACGCGACTCAATCATAGCTAGCCACCCATGAAGAACAAGGCCGTCTATAATCTAGGTTCGCCAAACCGACTGAGACATGCATGTGACCCCAAGAACCTCGATCTCTGGTTTGATTCAGAGTTAGCGGCGGTCGATTCCCCTCCCATTAGGGATGTCCTGAAATCAGTCGTCCAACATCTCGAGAATTTTATTTGCTGGCCTAGGCGCCCCATCCTGCTCTGGCGTGGATGCGACCGGGTCCCGCCGCTGGGGAAGAAGAACAAGTATTTCAGTTATCCAGATCCGATAAAGCAATTAGCCAATCGGAAAGTGACACTCGACACACGGCAGAATGGTCCCGCGATCGCATCATTTCTCCTTGCTGGCGGTGAAAGGCCAGCTCGTTTTGGCAGTTCAAATGCTTGGTCAATCCATCACTTATACTCCGGCAAGTTCCCATACATGGACAAGCCCACCTCGACTCACGCTATCAAATCCGGGCTCCATTTCACGCAGAGTGCTGGCTTGGTAGCCACGCACCCTATTGCCGATGCTATTTGTGATGAATTTCCCTTCTTTGCTTGGCGCTTGCGTATCGAAGCATTTAGTCGATTCGGTTATGACCCTGACAAGATCTTTGGCGAAGGGCATGACCAATTTGGTTTTGTGGGTGGCAAGATGTGTGAGGTAGTTTTTGATGGCGTCTCGACCGAGGGTTCTTGAACCAAAATAAGACCAAAGGGGAAATGGATAAAGTATTGTTTGAGCGATGGCTGTAGCCCCCACTCATCCTTGGCGGTGGCCAAACACACAATGGGACATTTCTATTTAGCAGGAGGCACGATGGTGAAATCGATAGTTTGGGCGGCAATAATTCTTCTAATGCCGTTAGGAATGTTAATTGCCGCCGACAAGTTCCCGGATGGCTTGGCCGGAGTTCAACTCGGAACGCCTCGGATTGATGTCATGGAGAAATATGAAGGGCGGGAGATAACTGCCGTGCCCCATAACGCGACCGGCGATGCGGCAAAACTCGCGCTTATGAATCGCGAGATGGCCAAGAAAGAAAACTGGCAGGAATTCGAAATAAGAAATGGGACGCGTCCGACTGTCACCGCGACAGTTGACACCCGCACCAAGCGAACAATCGGACTGATGGTCGATCTTGATAGCGACGAGTTTCTCCCAACAATTTTCAAATGGACTAGAGAGCTCGGAGAACCAACATCGCATCAAGATATATTTTCTTATGACGCTTGGTGGAAGAGCAACGACACCCCACCGCGGATACTCAAAGTAAGTCTGAAGATTGGGCAGGGAGAACCAGCGGGCTGGCTCAAGGAGTCCATCAACAATGGCCTAACCAGGCCAGTAGACCAAGTAGCTAGATTCGAAAAGACAACCATCACCCTTGTTCAAATCGAAAAGCAATAATCGGAAAAGTGGGGGGAGACTCGACCCCCTCTCATCGCAGATTTAAATAACCCGCGAACGCGAAGAACGTCGGCAGAGTCAGAAACAGAGGCCGACCCACTTTCCCAAAATACGAAGAGCAATAACGGGCACCTTTGGGGTGCCTTTCTACGACCAGCGGTAGGTGAGAGAGCTTAAAAACACGGCTATCAGGATAAGAAGAGACAAGGAATACAAGAGCCCGCCTAGGCGGGCTTGTAGGGGGCAGGCTTCCATCCTTACTACGGGGACGGTCAGGACGCCTTGGTGGTCGGATTCGATACGGCCTAGGACGCGGCCTACGGGGTCGACTACGGCGCTTACGCCGGTGTTCACGGCTCTAGCGAGATACTTGCGGCCTTCCACGGCGCGCAGGGCGCCGGCTCGCAGGTGGTTCTCGGCCATTTGGGGGCCGAACCAAGTGTCGCTGGTCTGCGTCACCAGCAGGTCCGCCCCCAGGCGCGAATAACCCGCCGAATACTCCGGCAGGCCGTCCTCGTAGCAGATGAGCACGCCGATCCGGGTGCCGTCCTTCATGACGAGAAGTTCCTGCCGCGTCCCCGGGGTCAGGTTCCAGGTGTTGGGGCTCATCTTCTTGAGGCGCTTGAACACCCCTCCCAGCGGCATGTACTCCCCGAAGGGGATGAGATGGCGCTTCTCGATAAGACCCAGGAACTCCTTCTTGGGACCGGCGAGCAGGGAGATGTTGTGCACCTTCTTAGGCCGCCCGTCCGGCGCAAAACTCCCCGGCGGAAGCTCCTCCTCGCCGATGGCGCTCAAGAGCAGATGCACTTCCTGTGGAATGTCCCGGCGAACGGCATCGGCCAAAGGAAGGCCTTCTACACGGACCTCCCGGTCCTCCCGGCCCTGCGGATACTCCACCACGCGCTCATAGGTAGTCTCGGGCCAGATGACCAGGTCCGGAGAGGACTTCATGGCCTCATCCATCAGGTCCAGATGGCGGCTCAAATTGGCGGAGAACCGCTCGCGCAGGTTCTTCACCTCCACGGCCAAGGACCCCTGCAGGATGGCGACCTTCAAGGTCCCGCGCGACGCGGCCCGGGCGGCGATGTCCGCGTCCACTTGGGTGATGCGCCTGCGGCCGTAGGCCTCGTTGCCCGCGGCTAGGAGGCTGAGGACGAGCGTTCCCGCGGCCAAGCCCCTGGGGAAGGCGCGCTCGCGCGTCCAGGCCCGCAGGAAGGCGAAGAGCGCGGCGTTAAATGAGAGCAGGAGCACGCCGAGGCCCGCGTTGCCCAGGGTCTCGATGATCTGCAGATTGGGCAGATGCGAGAGCTGGCTGCCCGCGGCCCGGACCGGGAAGAGCTGGGGATAATAGCCGTCGATGACCAGCATCGCGGGGAGGAAGGCCAAGGCCAACGCGCTGGAGGAGCGGAGTTTAAAACGCCGCGCCAGACCAGCCGAGGGAAAGCGAGAGGCCCAGGCCGGGAGGGCGAACATGAACCCATGCACGGCGGTAAAACCCGCGAAGAACACAAAGGCCTGCGCCGGGCCCACGCGCAGGAAAACCTCGATGGTCTTGAGCATCCACGGCGCCCCGACCAGCCAAGCCGCGCTTCCGAACACCCAGCCCATGAGCAAGGCCTTGCCCGGGGTCTTCTCCTCGATGACCCAGAGGTAGGGGATGAAGACGAACCAATAGGGGAGCCAATGCCCTCCGGGGAGGTAGCAGGAGGCCAGGGCCGCGCCGCAGGCCGCCATGACCGCGCACTCCAAGAGTGTCTTCACCCGCCGGTATTATACGAAGCCTGGAGTGTTGTATTCTTTCGCATCATGGCACGGGCGTTCATCACCGGTCTGGGCCCGTTCTGCTCGCTGGGCGAGGACGCAAAAAGTTTTTGGAACAGTCTTCTGGAAGGCCGCTGCCGCGCCTCCAAGCTCGCGAGCCTAGAAGGCTGTCCCATTCCCATCGGCGCGAGCGCCGGGCCCACGCGCAGGCTCCTCTCGCCTAAAGAAGCCAAGCTCGACCCCTGCGCGCGCTTCGCCATGGCCGCTTCGGCCATCGCTCTGGAGGACGCGGGGCTCGCGAAGGAAGCCCTCCCCTCGGAGAGAGCCGGCATCGTCGTGGGCTCCTCGCGCGGGGCGGCCGAACTGCTGGAGACGCACCACGCCCGCTTCGTAAAGGAGGGTCCCGGCTCGGTGAGCCCCCACGCCTCTCCTCATACCACCGCGGGCAATATCCCCGGCGCGCTCTCGCGCCGCTTCGGGCTCCGGGGGCCCAGCCTCTTCGTCTCGGCCGCCTGCTCCTCCGCCTCCCAGGCTCTCGGCCTGGCCCTGGGGCTCATCCGCTCCGGCAAGGCCGACCTCATGCTGGCCGGCGGCTCGGAGGCCTGCCTGACCCCCTTCTGCATGAGCATGTTCGCCTCCACCGGGATACTCTCCAAGCGCATCGAGGAGCCCCAGCGGGCCTGCCGGCCCTTCGACCGGGGACGCGAGGGCATACTGCTCGGCGAGGGCGCGGGCATGCTCGTCCTCGAATCCGAAGCCCATGCCCGCGCGCGCGGGGCGCGCGTCTACTGCGAACTGCGGGGTTTCGGGACGGCGAGCGACGCCCACAGCCTCACCGGCATCCCGGAGGACGGCGAGGGTCTCGCCCGCGCCATCCGCCTCGCTTTGGAGGACGCGGAACTCTCCGCGGAGGGCGTCGATTACATCAACGCGCACGGCACCGGCACCCAGGTGGGCGACCCGGCCGAGGTCCGGGCGATGAAGGCCGCGCTCGGCGCGCGCGCACGCGAGATCCCGGTAAGCTCGACGAAATCCATGACCGGGCATCTCTTGGGGGCGGCCGGGGGGGTGGAGGCCATCGCCTGCGCCCTGGCCGTCGCCGAAGGGGCCGTGCCGCCCACCATCAACCTCGACGACCCGGACCCCGACTGCGACTTGGATTTCATCCCGAAGACGGCGCGCCGCCTGCGCGTGCGCGCCGCGCTCTCCTCGTCCATGGGTTTCGGCGGCAACAACGCCTGCCTCGCCTTCGCCGCGCTCTGACCGGGTAGGCCTTTGGGCCTAGAACGGTGAGGGCCTAAAAGGGCTGTGCCTCGGCCCAGAGGGGGGATTATCCTGTTTAGTGATGACGACTTCTAGGCTCGCCGGAGCGCTGGCGGCGGCTCTCCTGATGCCGGGAGGGTGGGCTCATGGGGCCGTGTCGGCGGACCTCGGGAAGTTCTTCCCGGAGGAGAGCCTCGCGGGGAACGCCGCGGCGGCCCCTCCCATCGAGGGACGGGCCGTCTTCGACCAGCCGCCGCAGGCGGCCCCGCCGTGGCTGGCCGACGCCGAGGACCTCTGCAAAGTCTGGACCGAGCGCAACCCGAAGACCGCCGATCCCGCCCTCTGCGAATTCGCGGCGCGCGAACTGCGCGCTCACGGCATCCCGTGGCGGGTCGCCTTGGCCAACTGGGACTACGCCTCGAGCCTGAAGCCCACGATGCGCTTTTCCGAAGGCGGCATGACCGCCGAGGGGCTCACCGACGCCAACTGGGGCTTCTGCAAGGACCACCCCGAAGCCGTGCGCGGCCTGCTGGGCCGCGAGCCCCGCCGCTCGGACATGATGAACCCGCGGGCGAGCATCCTCTGGTGGATCGCGGAGTACGAGATCGAGCGCGAGGCGCTGGGGCGGGACGCCGACCCCTGGCGCATCGCGGCGGGCGTCTTCTACCCCGCCGCCCCCGACGGCAAGCGCGCCAAGCTCGAGGTCCGGCGCTGGCTGCGCGTCGCCCAAGAGCACGAGCGCATCCTCTCCGGCCGGTAGATCCCGCATGCCATCACCCGTGCGCCCAGCGCGCGAGGACCTTCATGAAGCCGGGGATCTCCTGAGAGCCCCGGAGGAAGAAGATGTAGGCTCCGGCCAGGCCCGCCGCGATCATCATCCCCGCGCCGAGCATGCTTACCTTGATGTGGAAATCCCGGATCTTCTGTCTCTCGATAGGGTCCATGGGGACTCTCTTCGGCGCCTTCAGGTCCGATATTCTCCGATGACGCGGATGTCGAAGGGCCCGTCCAAGCGGTAGACATACCCTCCCCAGCGCACTTCCCGGGAATAGAGCGAGTTCACCGCGGCCAAGGCGTAGGAGGCCATGACGAAGGGCGCGCAGAGCGCGGTCCAGAGCGGGAAGGCGCGAAGGGCAGGATGGATGCCCTCGAACTGCTCCGGAAGGTAATGGCGCAGGATGGCGAAGATGGCCCCCAGGTTCACGGCGTGGACCGCGAAGAGCGCGGCGAGCAGGCGTGGATGGAAGGGGGGAAAGAGGGACCAGAGGATGAGCGCCGCGGTGCTCGACACGGCCAGCATGGAGATCACCCACACCATGGGGTCGTAGTAGCGCAGCCAGAGGAAGGCCTTGTTGAAATTGCGCTGGAAGGCCGTAGGGGTACACTCATCCCAGAACGCGGCCCCGGCTTGGCAGGCCCAGGCCAGCCTGCGCCCGTCCCGGGCGAAGACCCGGTCCAGAGCCACGTCGTCGTCTAGGACGCGCTCCCAGAGCGCCGCGATGCCGAGTTTTTCGAAGTCGCGGCGGCGTATGGCCCAGGACCAGCCCACCAGGACGCGGCCGACCGCCATGCCGCAGACTGAATAGCCGGTGCAGGCCAAGCGGGCCAATTGCCAGAGCGAGAAGGCGTAGGGCAGATAGACCGCGTGGGCCGCGGCGGCGAGCGTGCCCGCGTCCGAGAGCGGGGCGACCAGGCGGCGCAGCCAGCGCGGGTGGGCGCGCACGTCGGCGTCCACGAACACGAGCAGTTCGGAGCTCTCCGGGACGCGCTCCAAGGCGTAGAGCATGTTGAGTATCTTCTCGCTGCAGCGCACCGGGGTCGCGTGCGAGCAGAGAAGGGACGCGCGGACGCGGCCGCCAGGACGCGCGTGAGCCGAGTTCTCGGTGAGTAGGCGTTCCAGGGCCAGATAGGCCGGATCGTCCTTGCGGGGGGAGACGAAGAGGAACTCCAGCTCGCCCTCATACTCCTGAGCCAGGAGCGAGCGGATATTGTCGTCGAATTGGGCGAAGACTCCCTTGCAGGCCGAGATGACGCAGACCGGCGGGGGCGTCTGAGCGCTCAGGGGCGTGCTTACTTGCCGCCGGATCCTCGCCCACATGAGGGCGGTGAGGGAGAAGAGAGCCGCCCCCATGGCCCAGACCACGCGCAGAAGGTCGGGCTCCGTCAATCGCAGGGCCACGGCAGGGCCCTCAGCGTTCCCCGGCGAGCTCCAGCACCAGGGCGTGCAGGAACTCGACGCCGCGCCGGAGCCCGTCGGCCGGGATGCGCTCGCCGATGCCGTGCGCCCGGCGGTCGTCCTCCTCGCGCACCGCGACCGGGTGCAGGCCGTAGGAGGGGATGCCCGCCGCGCGCAGATGGCGCGAATCCGTGGCGCCCAGCGAGAGGGAGGGGATGACGGCCGCGCCGGGCCAGAAACGCCGGACCGTCTTTCGCACCGCGTCCACCGCGTCGCCGTCGGCGGGCGTGGGCCCGGAACTGCCCAACTCCCCCACGGGGGTGATGGCGATGGAGCCGTCGCCGATCGCGGCGGTGAGCTGTTCGCGCACGGCCGCCACGCTCTCATCGGGCAGGATGCGGCAGTTGATGTTCGCCTTGGCCTCGGCCGGCAGGGAGTTGACGCGGTTGCCCCCGGAGACGAGCGTGGGCACGCAGGTGGTGCGCAGGAGGGCGGAGGTGACCGGATCGGCCTCCAGCACGCGCAAGGCGTCCTCGGGCAGAGCTCCCGAGGCGGCGCTCAGATCGCGCATCGCCCGGGCGCGCTCAGGCGGCTCCACCGCGGCGCGGGCCGCGAAATAGGCGCGGGTGGCGGGCAAGAGCCGCGCCGGGAAGCGCGCGCTCCCCGCCCGCGCGAGCGCCCGGGAGAGGCGCACGATGGCGTTGTCCTCCAAGGGGACCGAGGAGTGGCCCGTCTTGCCCGAGGCCGTGAGCTCGAAATCCTGGTAGACCTTTTCGGCCACCTGGAGGTCCACGAAGCGCACACTCCCGTCCTCTCCCAGCACCGGCCCGCCTCCCTCGTTGAGGGCCAGGCCGGCCTCGATGGAGCGGGGCTTCTCCTTGAGCAGATAGAGCGCCCCCAGACCGCCTGATTCCTCATCGCCGGTCCAGGCCAGTATCACGTCCCTGCGCAAGCGGGCCTTGGAGGAGTGTAGGAGCAAAAAGACCTGCAATTCCACGGCCGCCATGCTCAGGTCGTCGAGCACTCCGCGGCCGATGAGATAGCCGTCCTTCTCGACGAGCGTATGCGGATCGCTCTCCCAATCCTGGCCGTCGGCCCCGACCACGTCGGTGTGCGCGAGGAGGAGCAGGGGCTTCTCCTTGCCCGAGCCCGGGAGCCGCGCGGTGAGGTTCTTGCGGCCGGGGGCGAACTCCGTGACCTCGAAAGGGATGCCCCGCTCCTTGAGGCGCTTGGCGCCGATGTCCACGGCCCTGCCCTCGTTGCCGGGCGGATTGGAGGTGTCCGCCCGGACCAGCTCCTCGAGCACCCCGCGCGCCTCGCGCGCGGCCGCGGCCAAGGGGCCGCGGTCCCCGGCGGGCGGCCGTTCTCCGCTCCCGGAGGGGGCGGCCGCGGCGGGAGCGGCGGCCAGGAGGAACGCCGCGAGGGTGGCTCTCATGGGCTTCGATTGTACCAGGTTTCCATCCCGCGCATGAAGCGCTCCACTTCCATGAATATACCGTCTGTGTTGAGATAATCCCAGCGTCCGCTGCGCCCGAGCAGATGGATGCCTTGCGCGGCCAAGCGCTCCTCGAGGGCCGAACGGGCCTGCTGGAGGCCCACGGTCGGGATGGGATAGGTATAGCGTTCCAGATGCGTCTGGGTGAAAGCGACGTCCTCGCGAGAGCAAAGGATGCCGCAGGCCAGGCAGTCCTTGATGACCCGCTCCAGGATGTCCGATCCGGCCATGCCCGCGGTCTCCCCTTTGCGGGTGATTTCGGCCACGAGGGTGGGCAGGCGGCGGGAGGTGAAATTGTGCATCAGGGTGACCCGATAGAAGAGCTCCGGCCCGGCGAAGAACACCCACTGGCAGGTCTTGAACGCGTTGAAATCCGAGCCGCGCTTGAGGCCCAGCACCGCGAAGAGCGTGTCGTTGGAGCGGAACTCTCGGCGGTAGGCGAGCAGGGCCGGGTCTTGCGCGGCGTCGAGCAGTTCCGGGACCGGGATGGTGGAGACCACGACCTCGGCTTCGACCGGCTCGCCGCCCTCCCCGGAGATCCTCCAGCCCGCGCCCAGGCGTTCGAGCTTCTTGACGGAGAATCCCAGGCGCAGACGGCTTTCGACCTGGGCCGCGATAGAGTCCGTGACGCTTCCCGCTCCCTCCTCGGGATAGATGAAACGCGCCTGATACGCGCGCCCCACGCTGCCCCGGAAAAAGGCGTTGCGCACCACCTTCCACGCCGGCTCGGGCTCTATCTTCTGGCGGACCAGATCCATGGAGACTTGCTCCAGGGGGCAATCCCAGATCTTGAGATTGTAGGGGGTCATGAAGTGCTTGGAGATGCCAAAACCCAGGCCGCGGTCGATCCAATCCTTCAGGTCGCGGAAGTCGCCGCTCCGTCTCCCGGCGGAGGCCGCGCAATACCCGGCCGCGCAGTCGAGCCGGTGCTTCAGGGGGAGCTCGGCCAGGCCGTTCTCGAAAGGGTAGCCCACCTCGTGCACGCGGGAGGGGCCGTGGTGGCAGACGCGCACGTCGCGAGCGAGTTCCGCGTAGCGGAGCGGGAGGGCGCGGTAATAGGCCATGGCCTCGGGCTTCTTGCTGTAGAAGGCGTGCGGGCCGATGTCCCAGGAGTAGTCCCCGGAGCGCATCGTGCGGCAGAGCCCCCCGGGCCGCTCACCCTTCTCCAGGATGAGGAAGTCTATGCCGCGGCCTTGGAGGCTGCGGCCGAGCTGGAGCCCGGAAAGCCCGCCGCCGAGTATGGCTATCACCGCGCAAGTATAGCCTCATTGCGCCCGGGTTTCCAGGGCCGGTCCCCCCTGGCCAGGACCGACGAATCGCCCCTGCGGCGACTCCGTCGGCGGGACTGGCGCGGG
>CAYHRV010000088.1:0-12177 GCA_964359165.1 uncultured Elusimicrobia bacterium | reverse complement strand
ACGCGGCCCCCAAGTCCCCGGCTCAAGTGACCGTCGGGGCGTACATCCAGGACATCCAGCACCTCGATCTCAAATCCCACAGCTACTACGCGGATCTCTATCTCTGGTTCCGCTGGCGCGACGCCGCCCTCAACCCGGCCGCGAGCTTCGAGTTCCTCAATCCCTACGAGAGCTGGGGCCTCATGCGCGCCCAGGACTACGAGAAGCCCTTGCGCCTGCCCAACGGCGAATACTACCAGGTCGTGCGCGCCCAAGGCTGGTTCAGCCGCAAGCTCCCCCTCTATGATTATCCGCTCGACCGCCAGACCCTGGTCGTGGAGCTGGAGGATTCCGGGCACGCCGCCCAGGACCTGGTCTTCGTCCCGGACCGCAGGCCCATCGCGCTCAACCCCTCCCTCCAGCTGCCGGGATTCCTCATCGGCTCGCCCGCACTGGTCGTGGAGCCCTACACCTACCCGACCGATTTCGGCGACCCGCGCGAGGCCCCGCGCACCGTTTTCTCCCGGGTCCGCGTCGAGCTCCCCATCGCCCGGCCCATGTTCCCCTACGCGGTCAAGCTCATCCTCCCCATCGTCTGCGTGGTCTTCTGCGCCTCGCTCATGTTCCTCTTCCATCCCAAGTACGTGGACGCGCGCGTGGGCATCGGCATCACCGCCCTGCTGACCATCGTGGCCCTCCAGATCACGCTCAACGAGGACCTCCCGGAGGTCTCCTACCTCGTCCTCATGGACAAGATCTACCTGGGCGCCTATCTCTTCGTCATCGCGGGCCTGGCCGTGGTGGTCAAGACCACCTGGATGATCGAGCACGGCAGCGTGCCCCGCGCCATCCGCCTCGACCGCCGCAGCCTCATCGCCCTCTCCCTGCTCTACGTCGGGGTCACGGGAGCCCTGCTCTTCCAGGTCCTGCGCTGATGGACATCCCCCAGGCCGTGCGCGGCTTCGGGCCCGCCGACGCGCTCGACATCGCGATCGTCTCCCTGCTGATCTATTTCACCTGGACCTGGTTCAAGCGCACCAAGGCCGCCTTCGTGGCCATCGGCATGTTCATCCTGGCCGGCGTCTACATCCTGGCGCGCATCCTGGACCTGGTGCTCACCTCCTACATCCTCCAGGGCTTCTTCGCCGTCATCCTGATCGCCCTGGTCGTCATCTTCCAGGAGGAGCTCCGCCATTTCTTCGAGCGCATCGCGGTCTGGTCCCTGGGGGGGCGACGCCCCTCCGTGCCCCATGTCCTGGAGACCGACGCCATCGTCCAGACCCTGGGCGAGCTGGCGGCCGAGCGCAACGGAGCCCTCATCGTCCTGCGCGGACGCGACCCCATCGAGCGCCACATCACCGAGGGCTTCCTCCTCGACGGAAAGATCTCGGTCGCCCTCCTCAAGAGCATCTTCGACCCGCATTCCGAGGGCCACGACGGCGCCGTGGTCATAGCCGAGAACCGGGCCCAGCGCTTCGGGGTCTACCTGCCGCTGGGCAAGGACCTCGCCCAGAACGCGAAGCTGGGCACCCGGCACGCGGCCGCGCTGGGCCTGAGCGAACTCACCGACGCCCTCTGCCTCGTCGTCAGCGAGGAGCGGGGAAAGATCTCCGCCGCGCGCAACGGCGAACTCTCCGAGATCGCGGAGGTGGAGGCCCTGCGCCTCCTCGTCGAGCGCTTCCAGGATGAGAAGGGCCCCGCCGCGGCCGTGGAGACCTCCTTCTGGCGCACCAATCTCAAAGAGAAAGCCGCGGCGGCCGCGCTGGGCCTGGGCCTATGGTTCCATTTCGTCTATGGCTCGCGCCCCGCGGCGCGCGAGCTTGACATCCCCGTCGTGCTCCATAACCTCCCGGCCGGGATGCGCCTCTCCGACATGGAGCCTCGGACCGTCCACGCCACCCTCGCGGGCCTCCAGCGCCGCCTGACGCTCCTCGACGCCGGCGCCATCAAGGTGCATCTGGACCTCTCGCGGGCCGTTCCCGGGGAGCAGGACCTCATGGTGGAGAAAGAGTCCCTTCCTCTCCCGGAAGGGCTCGCCCTCCTGCGGCTGGAACCGCCCGTCGTGCGCGTGCGCCTCGACAGCCGGTCCGGCCCCCAAAGCGAGAAACAATGAACGAGGCCCCCGCTTCCGCCGCCTCCCTGCTGACTTTCCTGGCCGAGCGAGGCGCCTCGCTCTCTCCCCTGCTCATCCTCACGCACAACCATCCGGACCCCGACGCCATGGGGACCGGCTTCGCCCTGGCTTACCTGGCCGAGAAACTCCACGGCATCCGCTGCCGGATCGCCTACGGCGGGATCATCGGCCGCATGGAGAATCAGGTCATGGCCAAGACGCTTCGCATCCCCATGAACCCCTTGCGGGAGAACGACCTCAAGCGCCATACCCACACGGCCCTCATCGACACCCAGCCGCCTTTCCACAACAACCCATTCCCCCCCAAGCGGCGGGCGACGCTGATCATCGACCACCATGCCCGCCATCCGCGCACCCAAGCCGACTTCGCCTGGATCGACGAGACGGCCGGCGCGACCACGACTCTCATAACCGAAGCCCTGCTCAGCTCCGGCTTGGAGATACCCCACCGCCTCGCCTCGGCCCTGGTCTACGGGATCAGCTCCGAGACCGAGAATCTCGGTCGCGACGCCGGTCCGCGCGACGTGGAGGCCTATCTGACGCTGATCCAGAAGAGCGATACCAAGGCCCTGGCCCGCATCCAGAACCCGCCCAAGCCGCGCGCGTTCTTCCAGATACTCGGCCTGGCCATCCGCAACGCCTTCGCCCTGCGCGGGGTCATCGGAGTCCATCTGGGGCCCGTGCCCACGCCGGACCGGGTCTCCCAGATGGCCGACTTCCTCCTGACCCACGAGCGGATGCGTTGGTCCATCTGCACCGGCCGCTTCGGCGGGAAGCTCTTCGTGTCCCTGCGCTCGCGCAACCCCAATGCCCGCGCCGGGCACCTCCTGCGCCGCCTGCTCGGCCTGGGCCTGGCCGGGGGCCATGGGATGATCGCGGGCGGGTCCGTCCCGCTGCCCGCGGACTCCACCGAGGGAGCCTGGCGCTCCAAGGAGGCCGAGGTCACGCGCAGTTTCCTCAAGGCCCTGGGCCTCAAGGACCCCCTGGACCTCCAATACCCCTTCCAGCCATGAGCGGCCATGACGCCTAAGACCCGGAAGAAACTGCTCACCTCCGGCCCGACGCTCCTGAGCGAGGAGGACATCTACCTCTTCAACGAGGGCTCCCACTTCCGCATCCACGAGAAGCTCGGGGCGCACCTGGCCGTGCATGAAGGCGTCGAGGGCGTCTATTTCGCCCTCTGGGCCCCGGATGCCGAGGGCGTCTCCGTCACCGGGGACTTCAACGGCTGGGACCGCTCCGCCCACCCCCTGCGCCCCCGCGCCTCCTCCGGCATCTGGGACGGATTCATCCCGGGACTCGGCCGCGGCGCGCTCTACAAGTTCCACGTGCGCTCCAGGCACCGGGGCTACCGCGTGGACAAGGCCGACCCCTTCGCGGTCCACGCCGAGACGCCGCCCAAGACGGCGTCCGTGGTCTGGGACCTCCACTATGACTGGGGCGACGCGGACTGGCTGGCCGGGCGCCGCGCGCGCCAGGGGCTCGACGCTCCGATGTCCGTCTACGAGGTGCATCTGGGCTCCTGGATGCGGGTGCCCGAGGAGGGCAACCGCTCCCTCACCTACCGGGAGCTCGCGCCCAAGCTCTGCGAGTACGTGCGGCGCCTGGGATTTACCCATGTCGAGTTCCTGCCCATCATGGAGCACCCTTTCGGCGGCTCCTGGGGCTACCAGACCACCGGTTATTTCGCGCCCACCAGCCGCTTCGGCACGCCCCAGGACTTCATGCATCTCATCGACGAGCTCCACCGCTCCGGGATCGGAGTCATCCTCGATTGGGTCCCCTCCCATTTTCCGGCCGACGAGCACGGCCTGGCCTACTTCGACGGCACCCATCTCTTCGAGCACATGGATTCGCGAAAAGGCTTCCACCCCGACTGGAAGAGCCTCATCTTCAACTACGGACGCAACGAGGTCCGCTCCTTCCTCATCTCCAGCGCCCTCTTCTGGCTGGAGAAATACCACGCCGACGGGCTGCGCGTGGACGCCGTCGCCTCCATGCTCTATCTGGACTATTCGCGCAAGCCCGGAGAGTGGATCCCCAACCCCTTCGGCGGCCGGGAGAACCTCGACGCCATATCCTTCCTGCGGCGGCTCAACGAGGAGGTCTACCGGAGCCATCCCGACGTCCAGATGATCGCCGAGGAATCGACGGCCTGGCCCATGGTCTCCAAGCCGACCTACCTGGGCGGACTGGGCTTCGGCCTCAAATGGGACATGGGCTGGATGCACGACACGCTCCTCTACATGGCCAAGGAGCCCGTCCACCGCCGCTTCCACCACGACCAACTCACCTTCCGACTGCTCTACGCCTTCACCGAGAACTTCGCCCTGCCCCTCTCCCACGACGAAGTCGCCCACGGCAAGGGCTCGCTGTTGGGCAAGATGCCGGGAGACGACTGGCAGAAATTCGCGAACCTGCGCCTCCTGCTCGGGATCATGACGGCCCAGCCCGGCAAGAAGCTCCTCTTCATGGGCGGCGAGATCGGCCAATGGCGCGAGTGGAACCACGAGGGAAGCCTCGATTGGCATCTCGTCGAACAGGAGGCCGCCCACGGCGGGGTCCAGCGCTGGACCGGGGATCTCAACGCGTTCTATCGCGACGAGGCCGCCCTGCACCAGCTCGATTGCGACCCGGCGGGCTTTGAATGGGTGGACTGCAACGACAGCGACCAGAGCATCCTCTGCCTCCTGCGCAAGTCCCGCGACGGGGGGCGCGTCGTGCTCGTGGCCGCCAACTTCACGCCCGTCCCCCGCCATGAGTACCGCGTCGGAGTCCCGGGGACCGGCTTCTGGAAGGAGGCGCTCAACAGCGACGCGCAGGAATACGGCGGCAGCGGCCGGCGCAATCCGGCGCTGATGGAAGCCGAACCCATCCCTTTCCATGGCCGCGACCATTCCCTCTCCCTGACCCTCCCCCCCCTCGGAATAGTATTTCTTATCAAGGAGCCTTCCTTATCTTGATGCCCCACACGACCGTGAGCGGTCCACGCCTTGATTGTCCCCCGCAAGGGAGGGGCGGCGCTCACCCCGAAGGGGCGTGTCGGACGGGCGCCTGCGGTACCAGGGGCCCGGAGACCCGAGCGGCGGCCGAGCGGAGAGGCCGACCGCGTACCCTTCGAGGTGAGCGCCGTCCCCTCCGTTTGGGCCGTTAGCGTGGACCGCTTCGTCTGCATCCATGGGCATTTCTACCAACCCCCCCGGGAGAACCCCTGGCTCGAAGAGGTCGAGGTCGAGGACTCCGCCCACCCCTACCACGACTGGAACGAGCGCATCACGGCGGAATGCTACGCGCCCAACTCCGCCTCCCGCATCCTAGACGAGAGAGGCCGCATCCTGCGCATCGTCAACAATTACTCCCGCATCAGCTTCAATTTCGGGCCCACCTTGCTCTCTTGGCTCGAACGCAAGCGGCCCGAGACCTACCGCGCGGTCCTTGACGCCGACCAGGAGAGCCTCTCGCTCTTCTCCGGGCACGGCTCCGCGCTGGCCCAGCCCTACGGGCACATGATAATGCCCCTGGCGAGCGCGCGGGACAAGCGCACCCAGGTCGCCTGGGGGCTTCGGGACTTCGAGTCCCGCTTCGGCCGCAAGCCGGAGGGCATGTGGCTCCCGGAGACCGCCGTGGACCTGGCGACGCTCGAGGAATTGGCGCGGGCCGGCATCCTCTTCACCGTGCTCGCCCCCCATCAGGCCCGGCGCTGGCGCCCCCAAGGAGAAACGTCGTGGGCCGGGCCTTCCGGCATCGACCCCTCCCGCCCCTACCGGGTCGCCCTCCCTTCCGGGGCCTCCATCGCGGTTTTCTTCTATGACGGGCCCATGGCCCGAGCCGTGGCCTTCGAAGGCCTCCTGTCCAACGGTGAAGAGTTCGCCCGCCGCCTCTGCGGCGCCTTCTCATCCGGGGCCCCGGGCCCCCAGCTCGTCCATATCGCCACCGATGGGGAGACCTACGGCCATCATCACCGTTTCGGGGACATGGCGCTGGCCTACGCCCTGCACCACCTCGAGACCCGCTGCGGGGTGCGCCTGACCAACTACGGGCAATACCTGGCCGCCCATCCCCCGGAGTGGGAAGCGGAGATCGTCGAAGAAACGGCGTGGAGCTGCGCCCACGGCATCGAGCGCTGGCGCTCCGACTGCGGCTGCCAGACGGGGGCCCGGCCCGGCTGGAACCAGGCTTGGCGCACGCCCTTGCGCGCGGCCTTCGACTGGCTCAGGGACCGGCTGGAACCCCTCTATGAGAAAGAGGCGGCGGGCCTGCTCCAAGACCCCTGGACCGCCCGGGACGCCTACATCCGCGTGCTCCTCGACCGATCCCCCCAGAGCGTCCAGCGCTTTTTGGGGGAGAACTCCGTGCGGCCTCTCTCTCCCCAGGAGACGATCCGCGCCCTGGAGCTCCTCGAACTGCAGAGGCACTGCATGCAGATGTACACGAGCTGCGGGTGGTTCTTCAACGATCCCTCCGGCATCGAGACCGTCCAAGTCCTGCGCTACGCGGCCCGGGCCGTACAGCTCGCCGAACGGCTTTTCGGCCGCGGCCTCGAAGGCGAGTTCCTCAAGCGCCTGCAGAAGGCCAAGAGCAACCTTCCGGAGCTCGGATCCGCGCGGCGCCTCTACGAGACGCAGGCCGAGCCCGCCTCGATGACCTTGGCCGACATCTGCGCCCACCACGCCATCCTTTCCCTCTTCGAGGACGCCCCCTCCCCCCCGGCCGCCTGCTACGACCTCGAGCGCGAGGAGCACCTGCGCTTGGAGTCGGGCAAAGCCCGCCTCGCTCTTGGCCGCCTGCGCGTGCGCTCCCGAGTCACCGGCGAGTCGGCCTCCTTCGGCTTCGGCGCCCTCCACCTGGGCGACCATAACGCCGCCGCGGGCGTGCGCTCCTTCCAAGATGAGAGGTCTTTCCTCGCGGCGCGCGAACGCCTGAGGACAGCTTTCGAGCGCGCGGATCTGGCCGCGAGCCTCTCCGTGCTCCAGCGGGATTTCGGCCAAGGCTACTCCCTCGCCTCCCTGTTCAAGGATGAACAGCGCAAGGTCCTCCGCCGCATCCTGGAGTCCGCTGAAGCCGAGGCCGGGGAAGTCTACCGCGGGCTCTACGAACGCCAAGCTCCCCTTTTGCGCTTCCTCAAGGAACTCGGCATACCGGCCCCCGGCCTGCTCCTGACCGCGGCCGAGGCCTCCTTGACCGGGGCTTTGCGGCGCGAATTCGAGCGGCCGGGGACGGACCTAGGGAGGATCTCGGGGCTCCTGCAGGAAGCGGCCAAGGCGGGCCTGCGCCTGCGGCCCGAGGACCTCTCTTTCCCCGCCAAGGGCCTGCTCGATCGGCTCACCGAGACCTTCCGGAGCGCCCCCGAAGACGAGGAGGCTCTGCGCTCCCTGGTCGAAGGCGTCCGTCTCATCCGTTCCCTGCCATTCGAGACCGACCTCTGGTCCGCCCAGAACCTTTGCTATGCATTGGCCCTCGGCGGCCGGCTCACGGATGGGCCGGCGCCCAAAGACCGGCCGGAACCCGGCGGGGGGCTCAAGGAGCTAGCGGAATTGTTGCTTATACGGCTTTAATGGACCCGAAACGAATCAGCAGGACCCTAGGAACGACGCTCTTCGTGCTGACGCTCGGCCTGGCCGCTTCTCCGTGCGCATGGAGCGCATCGGCGCGGGTGGCCGCGCCCGCGGCCGTGACGGTACTGCGCAGTTCCGTCTGCGCCGCCATCATGGACCGGGAGCCTTTTCCGGCCTACCCGGCCGAGACGAAGGAATTCAAGTCCGAGGTGGGGCTCCTCTATTTCTGGAACGACCTCGCCGTGGAGTCTTCCACGGCCGTTGTCCGGCACCGCTGGACCGTCGACGGCGTCCGGTCGCTGGAGGTCCGGCTTCAGGCGCGCGCTCCACGGACCCGTACCTGGAGCTCCGCGCGCATCCGCGCGGGCTCCTGGAAGGTGGAGGCGCTCTCCGAGTCCGGATCCCTCCTCAAACTCGAACGCTTCAAGGTGCTCCCATGAAGATCAGCGTCATCACCCAGCACAGCGTTTTCATGCCGAACCGGCCCGGGTCGCTCGATGACCTGGCCAAGCGCTTCCTCGAAGAGGGAGTCAACATCATCGGCATATCCTCGGAGGTCCGCGACGACTCGGCCATGGTCCGCATCGCCCTCGACGGCGAGAAGAACAGCTCCGCCGTCATCTCCAAGGCGGGCTACGCCAGCGTGGAGAGCAAGCTCATCTCCGTGGAGCTCGACGACAAGCCCGGACAGCTCCATCTCCTCACCCATGCCCTGGCGCAGGGCGGGGTGAACATCACCAACGTCTACGGCACGGCCCTGGGCGGCCGGAGCTCCCGCATCCTGATCGCCGTGGAGAACATCCAAAAAGCCCTGCGCGCGCTGGAAACGATCGCGGCCTGACACTCAGGCCGCGCAAAATTGTCCCCTGTCGGGCTATAAGTCCCACTAGATCCTGGGTCCGATACCGCCCTCGCCGAAGGCCTCAAGACCGTGCCATCGATGGGACCTTCCCGCTATCCTCAAAGATAGCTGGGGGTCTCCCCCTCCGCGCGTCATGAAACGGATACAGGCATCCACGGCTTCCCTCCTGGCCCTGCTCCTGGCGGCCGGGCCCCTTGCGTCCGCAGTCGCGCAGACCCAGCCCCGGGCCCTCTCCGGGCGTTATGGCACGGGGACGGCCCCGGTCGGGGTCGCGCCGCTCACCTTACCAGGCGCCGGGACCCTATCCGGGTCCTTGACGACCCCGGTCCTTTCCTCGCTGCCCGCCCTCGCGGCCCCGCAGGCCGCCGGGACCTCACCTAAGCGTTTATCGACCCCGAGCCGGGCCGTCGGGGCCTCAGTCCCCTTGGCCGTTTCCGCCGCGGCCCCTGCGGCGGTTTCCGCGGCGGCCCTCGCGCGGACCCCGGATGCCTCGCGTCCTTCCCCGGCTCGCACCGTCTCCGAATCGGCGGACGCGGCCGAGCCTCACCTGGCGGCGAGTTCGGCCGAGTCCACCCGCTCCGAGAGCCTGCCCGGGACCTCGGCCTCGCTCCACGACATCCTCTCCGGTGCCAAGTCCGAGCCGTCTTACATTGCGAATAGCAACACAGAGGAAGTTTCCTCTACGAGGAGATTCCAGTCCCTTGCGCGAGGGTCCGAGTGTTCGGCCCCCGCGCGAGCGACCCCCGCGCCGGTCCCGGAGGTGCCGTCGAGCCGGGGCCGTCGGGATTTTGCCGTGTTCTCCGCGGGCATCGCCGCGGTCAAGGTCGGCATCGAGAGCCTGAACCTCGCCATCCCCATCCTCCTTTTGTCCCAAGCCCACGCGGCCGCGGCCATCGGCGCGCTCTACACCGCGGCGGAACTCGTGGGCCTGGTCTCGGGCATGGCCGCGGGACCGCTGGTGGACCGCTGGGGCCCCAAGAAGACCATGGCCCTCACCGTCCTAGCTCAGGCGGCCTCCATCGCGGCGGTGCCGCTCTCCCTGGCCGCCTGGGGCGCCGCCGCCCTCCCCGCGGTGTTCGCGCTCTTCGTCCTCAACGGGGCCGTGGGCGAGGTGTTCGACGTGGCGCGCAAGGCCGCGGTCCCCCGGATCGTAGGCCGCGATGAAGGCATCCTGCGTGAGCACAACGGCAGGCTCTATGTCTGGCGCGAGATCGCGGCCACGGCCGGGGTCTACGGGGCCGGTCTGGCGCTCAAGGCGCTGGGAGCGGCGGCCACGATCTGGCTCCACCCGGCCTTCTACGCCGCCGCTCTAGTCGCCTTCCTAAGATCAGGCTCTTGGGCCTCGGTGGAGCGAGAGCCGAGCCTCGCGCCCGCCAAGGCCTCCCCGGGGCTCTTGGCCGAGGTCCGCTCCTGGTGGAAAGAGGTGCGCGCCGGAGCCCGCGTGGTCCTAAACGACCCGGTCCTGCGCCTGGCCGCCTTGGTCAACGCCCCCAACAACGTGGTGCACAAGCTCTTCCACACGCTCATCGCCGTGGTCTACGCCGCCACGATGCTCTCCGACGCGGCGCTGGCCGCCCCCCTTCTCGCGGCCTGGAACCTCGGGGAATTGGCGGGAGCCTGGTTCTTCGGCCGCCATGGGAAAGGCGGGAGGCTCGCGGGCTGGCTCAGGTTCTCGGCCGCGGCCTTGTCCGTGGGCTGGGCATTCTGGCTCGTGCCTTCGATCTGGGTCGCCGCGCCCGCGGCCTTCGTGCTGGCGGCTTCCATGATCGGCATCGAACTCGGGGTGGCCTCCACGCTCCAGGCCCGGATCCCGGAGAAGGACCTGGGCTCGGCCACGGCTTTCGTGTCGACGACCGGACGGGCGGCGGGACTGGGCGCGGTGCTGGCCGCGGGCTGGCTCTTCGACGCCTTCCCCGCGGGCGCGGGCTTCCTGGCCTTGGCCGTGCTCTTCACGGCCGCGTCCGCGTTCTACGTGCTCCTATCGGGGAGATCGGCTACTTCAGGAACGGGGCGAGCTTCGCCTTCAGACGGGCCATCTCGAAAGGCTTGACGACGTAGTCGTTGGCGCCCAAGGTCAGGCATTTATCCACCGAATCCATCGTATCCTCCGAGGAGCACATGATGACGGGGATGTCCTTGGTGGAGGGGTCGTGGCGCATCTTGTCCAACGCCTCGGGGCCGGTCATGACCGGCATGTTGATGTCCATGACGATGAGCGCGGGGCGATGAGCGCGGGCGATCTCGACGGCGTCCTTGCCGTTGGCCGCGTCGAGCACCTCGAAGCCCTCGGACTCCAGAAGGTCCCCGATGAGGGCGCGGATGACCGCGTCATCGTCCACCACGAGAGCTTTCTTCTTTCCGGAGGTCTTGGGGTCGAAGGGCCACATGAGGTGTAGATTCTACCCCGTTTTCCTCCCCGTTGGAAGCGCGCGAGGACGATCCAGGCTATGCCGGCTCGGCGGGGAAGGCCGCGGCCAGCTTCCCGGCCACCAGGTCCATGTCCGCGATCATCCCCTTCTGCGCCTGGGCGATCGCCCTTAGATCGAGCGCGTCGACCAAGCCCACGGCGTCGACATCCGAGCAGCCCGCCACCAGGGCCAAGCCCTCGCTGGCGACCCAGCCGGCCGCGGTGCGGGCATGGATGCGGCTCATCGCCCGCCAAGTCTCCTGGTCGAACCTCACCGCCTCGGAGAGCGCGTCCCCCGCCGCCTCCTTGCAGAAGACCGCGGCGGTCTCCGCGTAGGCAATCAATTCGCCGAGCTTCATCATCACGGCTTGATGGTGGGTCAATTTCCTGTCATGGCAGGCCTGGAGTATCCGCGAGAGGGCCCGCTGGGCCAGCGCCGCGGCGTCCGCGCCGACCTCGGGGCCCTTGGCGTGGAGCGCGTCGAGCTCGGAGGCGGTCTTGTCGTAGAGCCGGCCGTCGGCGTTCAAGTTCTCCTGCCAGCGCGCGCGGAATGTCGTCAACTCCAGGATCTCGCTGGTCCCCTCATAGATGCAGGTGATCTTGATGTCGCGCTTGATCTTCTCGACCGGGAATTCCCGGACGTAGCCGTTGCCGCCGTAGGCCTGGATCGCGTTGTCGGCCGCGCGGTTGGCCGTCTCGCTGGCCAAAAGCTTGGCGACCGCGCCCTCGGTCTGCAGGCCCTCCTCCCCCCCGTCGATGCGGCGCGCGACGTGCTCGACGTAGGCCCGGCAGGCCTCCAGACGCGCGGCGTAGGGGACGATCAGCTTGTGGGTGAAGCCCTGCTTCGTCGAGAGGGGCTGGCCGCCGACCAAGCGGATCTGGCTGTAGCGGATCGCGTGCTCCAAGGCCTTCCAGCCTCCGCCCAAGGCCAGGGCGGCGACCATCAGCCGCGTATAGCCGAAGACGGCCTGCGCCTGGCGCATGCCCTTGCCCTCGACCTCCCCGATCAGGTTCTCGGCCGGAACATAGAGGTCTTGGAAGGCGAGCGGGGTGGTGTCGCTGGCGCGTATGCCGTGCTTGTCCTCGTGCTTGTCGATGACCAGGCCCGGGGTGCCGCGCTCGACGATGAACCAGGAGACGCCCTTCGGGGCGCG
Source organism: uncultured Elusimicrobia bacterium (assembly GCA_964359165.1). Classification (GTDB taxonomy): domain Bacteria; phylum Elusimicrobiota; class Elusimicrobia; order UBA1565; family UBA1565; genus CAYHRV01. The sequence continues at coordinate 86 of CAYHRV010000088.1, read as the reverse complement.
GGCGAGCACCGTGTAGACGCCGGCCACGCCCCCGTTGGTGATCCACATCTTTCCGCCGTTGATCTTGTAGCCGACGATCTTGTCGC
>CAYHRV010000087.1:0-12262 GCA_964359165.1 uncultured Elusimicrobia bacterium | reverse complement strand
CGCCGCGCCCGAGTTCGCGCTCGATGCGGTAATTGTTGCCCAGCACCGAGCCGGGGCCGATCTCCACCGGCGCCGTAACCAGGATCTGGGTGGGAGCGGCTGGCCTGCGGCCTCCCAGGAACGCGACCCAGATGACGGCGACGCAGGCCAGGACGCCTAGCCCAGTGAGCACCAGCCATACGCGGCGCGCTTCCCGCCGGCGCAGGGCCTCCTGATAGGCCTTCTCATCGAGGATCAAAGCCCCTTCCGCGCGGATCTTGAGCTTGGTGGCCTCGTTGGCGAAGGAGTCGAGCTCCGTCTCGTAGAGGTATTCGCTCGGAAGGCTCTTGACCTGCCTCCCGCCCATGAGCTGGCCGAAGGTGGCGTAGATCTTCAGGTTCCTTCGCTCGTTCTTGATCCGCCGGAAATCCTCGTAATCCGGGAAGAATTCCTGATAGATCCCGGCGATCTCCGCGCGCAAGGCGACGCGCTGGGTTTCGAGGCTCTTGAATCGGGAGAGGTCTTCATAGCCCTCCCGCAGTTGTTCTAGCCGCTTCACCGGGCCTATGAGACGCTCCATCCGGGCCTGGGTGCGCTCCTGCAAAACCTTGAGCTGGGCCGTGGAGGAGCCCTCCGGGATGGGCTCGGCGGACCAAGCCGCCGTCCCAAGGAGCATCATGACAAGCGCCGCGCGCATTCATGTATGATACCCTATCCGCGGCGGCGAATGCCGCCGCGTGTCGCGACATGAGTCCTTCAAGACGACGCTCCACTACCACCGCGGGCGACCGCGCTCTGCTCTGGCATCCCTACACGCAGATGCTCACCGCGCCCGCGCCCATCCCCATCGCCCGGGCCAAGGGCGTGCGTCTCTACGGCTCGGACGGGCGCGTCCTCATCGACGCCATCGGTTCCTGGTGGGTGAACATACACGGGCATTGCCACCCGCGTCTCGCCCGAGCGGTGCGCCGCCAGATATCGGCCCTCGACCATGTGCTCTTCGCGGGCTTCACCCACGCTCCGGCCGTGGAATTGGCCCGCAAGCTCATCGCCCTGGCGCCCCGGGGGCTTGAGCGCGTCTTCTACTCCGACGACGGCTCCACCGCGGTGGAAGCCGGGCTCAAGATGGCCCTGCAGTACTGGAGGAACAAGGGCCGTCCCCGGAAAAGGACGCTCGCGGCCTTCGAGAACGCCTATCACGGGGACACGGCGGGCGCGATGTCGGTGAGCGCGCGCTCCGTCTTCACCCGGGCCTTCGAGCCCCTGCTCTTCCCGGTCCGGCGCGTCCCGGCGGAGCCCGGGCGCCTGGACGCCTTCTTGCGGCGCAACTCCGCCTCCCTCGCCGCGGTGATCGTCGAGCCGCTCATCCAGGCCGCGGGGGGCATGCGCTTCTCTTCTCCCGCCTTTTTGGCCCGCCTGGCCGCGCTCTGCCGGCGCCACGAGGTCCTGCTCATCGCCGATGAGGTCATGACCGGCTTCGGTCGCACGGGCAGGATGTTCGCCTGCGAGCACGCAGGCGTGAGCCCGGACATACTCTGCCTATCCAAGGCGCTCACCGGCGGGGTGCTCCCCCTGGCCGCGACGCTGACCTCGGAGAAGGTCTACTCCGCGTTCCTGGGCAAGGACCCGCTCAAGACCTTCTACCACGGCCATTCCTACACGGCCAACCCCGTGGCCTGCGCCGCGGCCCTGGAGAATCTGCGCATCTTCGAGGAGGAACCCGTGTTAGAGCGCGTCCTGCGCATCGAGGCCCGCTTCAAGGAGAGGCTCTTGCCGCTCAAACGCCTTCCCCAAGTCGCGGACGCCCGCGTGCTGGGAGCCGTGGGAGTGGTGGAACTCACCGGGACCGGAGGCTATCTGGCCGGGATCGGCCGAAGGCTTTCGGCCGAGTTCCTGCGCCGAGGCGTCCTGCTCAGGCCGCTGGGAAACGTCCTCTACCTCACCCCGCCCTATTCGATCTCCCGAAAGGACCTGGACTTCGTCCTCGACCAGATAGAGGATGTCGTCTCAAGTCTTGCGTAGTGCTCTATCGCCTAAAAAGCGCCGGACCAGCTCAGCATAGATCGCCTTTCGGTGCAGGATCGCCCAAATCACGACTTGGTCACCCTTCACTTGGTAGGCGATTCTAAAATCGCCGACCCGTATCCGGCGTAGTCCCACTAAATTCCCGCCCAAGGGCTTTCCATACTGATCTGGATGACTGGAAAGCCGGTCCTCGATGGCAGTCAAGGCGCGCTTCTGATGAAGGCGCCCGATGGGCCTCAAGTCGCCTTCGACCTCTGGGCGGAAGAGGACTTCGTATCGCTCAGACACCCAGACGCCTGCGTATCTCGCCCATGGTCAGCAGCTTGGCCGATTTCCGGGACCGAACCTCGACCACGCCGGCCAGCGCGATGTCCTCGAGATGTTCAAGGGCTTCGCGGATCAGGTCCCGCGCTTTCGTGGACATGGAGACCCCCTCCTCGTCGGCGAGAGAGGCAACGGCATTGTAGAGCGGCTTTTCCAGCAGTATTTGCAAACGGGGATTCTTTGTCGCCATGCCCATAGTGTACCAGAAGTGGTGATTTTGTCAAGAGCCCGATTCAACTCATGCAAGATGTTACCGAGCTATCCGCGTGGATAGCTGGGATGGAGGCAGCCGGGATGAGTCCACTGGCCAGGAGAGAAGCGGATGAACGGTTGTCCGATTCGGGCCGATGGGCGGCTAGCGCCAGTCGAGGATGACCTTGCCGGAGCGGCCGGCGGAGGCGGTCTCGAAGGCTTCCTCGAAGCGCTCGGCCGGGAAGCGGTGGGTGATGATGCCCTTGACGTCCAGCCCGCTCTGGAGCATGGCGGCCATCTTGTACCAGGTCTCGAACATCTCCCGCCCGTAGATGCCCTTAATGAAGAGTCCCTTGAAGATCACCTGATTCCAGGGGATCTTCGTGTCCGCGGGAAGTATGCCCAGCAAGGCGATGCGCCCCCCGTTCTTCATCGAGCGGATCATCGCCTCGAAGGCCTGGGGGCTGCCGGACATCTCGAGGCCGACATCGAAGCCCTCGGTCATCTTGAGCGAGGCCATGACCTCCTTGAGCCCGGAGGTCCGGACATCCACGGTGTTCTTGACCCCCAGCTTCCGCGCCAGGCCCAGGCGGTACTCGTTGATGTCCGTCAAGACGATGTGGCGCGCGCCCACGTGCGCGGCGGCCAGGGCGGCCATGATGCCGATAGGCCCGGCGCCGGTGATGAGCACGTCCTCGCCGACCAAGTCGAAGGAGAGCGCGGTGTGGACCGCGTTGCCCAGGGGGTCGAGGATGGAGGCCTCGTCGTCGCCGATGCCCTCGGGGATGGGGAAGACGTTGACCGCGGGGATGGCCAGATACTCCGCGAAACAGCCCGGGCGGTTGACGCCCACGCCCTGCGTGTTGGGGCAGAGGTGCCGGGTCCCGGCGCGGCAGTTGCGGCAGTGCCCGCAGACCACGTGCCCTTCGCCGGAGACGCGCATGCCTTCCTTGACCCCGGCCACGGCCTTGCAGACGCGGACCACGGTGCCCACGAACTCATGGCCCACGTGCATGGGCACCGGGATCGTCTGCCGGGCCCATTCGTCCCATTGATAGATGTGGACGTCGGTCCCGCAGATCGCGGTCTGGAGGACGCGGATGAGCACGTCATTTTCCGAGATGCCGGGCTCGGGGACGTCATCGAGCCAGAGTCCCTTTTCCGGGCGCTTCTTGACCAGGGCTTTCATGCCGACATGATACCAAAACAGGCCCCGGTGACAACCGGGGCCCCTCAGCCGTGCCGGTCGAAAGTTCGACTTTTTATAGGGTCTCTTTCCTTATCCTCTTTGGGCCCCCGGACCCATCATCTTGGAGCGGCGTCCGTGGTATCGTTTGCTTGGATGCCGGCACGATCCAGGAGGCGTACATGAGGACACTGAACGCGTCTTTGGCCCTGCTCCTTTGCGCCGCGCCGCTCTCGGCGCAGGTCCCGTATGATTTCGAGGGGTCTCTGATCTCCCTGCAGGCCTTGGCCGCACAGAGCGCGGCCAAGCGCCGCCCGGCCCCGCGCCTCGAGCTCAAAGCCGTGTCCGCCGCGCTTACGGCCATGGACGACGGAAACGAGGTGGGCGCCCTGGTGCTCTCCGCCCTGCGGGAACGAGGGGTGGACATCCGCATCGTCCCCGGAACGCACGGCTCCTCGCTCCAGGAAGACCGCGAGAGGGGGAATGTCACCATAGCCCTCGGGGACTCCCTGCCGCCTTATCCGCGCATCCTCGCCGCCCATGTCGCCCGGGAAGCCTCGGTCCTGATGTTCTCCGACATGCCGGAGTGCGCGGAGCGCGAATACATGCGCCGCAGCGTCATGGCCCGGGTCTGGCTCGAACTGGGCGGAGAGCCCGGCGCCCTGCCCGTCATCGAGCCCCTCACGGGGTATCAGGACCAGGCCCTGGCCGCGGATCTCCGCCTCTGGCTGGGGACGGACGCGCAGATGGCGCTTGCGAACATCGCCGACGCGACGCGCACCAAGACCTTGCCCGAACTCATGAGCGAGGAGACGGCTCAGATGAGCGAGCGCTTCTTCACCCCCGAGGCCCTGGCGGAAAAGCGGGCCGAGCTCAAGTCTCTTGAGGCGGCGAACTCACGCTTCACCGATTTCCTCATGGCCGAGAGCCTCTGGCGCCGCTCCAACGCCGGCCGGGTGTCGCGCTGACCCTCGACTAACGCCGGGGCGATTAGCTACCATCCGGGGAGGGGGAGATTCCCCCGAAGCCATGCCGACCCTCGCGTTATTCATCTGTTTTGCCGCCGCCCAGGCCGCCGAGCCGGCCCCGGCCCCTTCCTCCGCGGCCGCTTCGGCTCCGCTCCTCGACACGCGGGACATGGTCTTGGTCCCGGCCGGAGAATTCCTCATGGGCTCTGCGGACGCGGAGGGCTACCCCAACGAGCGGCCCCGCCACAAGGTATTCCTCGACGCCTTCTGGATCGACAAATTCGAGGTGACGACGGCGCGCTACCGCGCCTTCGCCGAGAAGGCGGGGCTCGCCGTCCATAAACAGCCTTTTCCGGACAAGGACGACTGCCCCGTCCTCTATGTCGACTGGAACGAGGCGCAGGGATACTGCCGGAGCCTAGGCAGGCGCCTTCCCACCGAGGCCGAGTGGGAGAAAGCCGCGCGCGGCGGCTCACCCGCCAGGTACTCTTTCGGGGACGACGAGAGGAAGCTCGGGGACTACGCCTGGTATTGGGACAACTCCGGAAAGCGGGTGCATCCGGTCGGAAAGAAGAACCCCAACGCCTTCGGCATTTACGACATGCACGGCAACGCCCTGGAATGGACGGCCGATCACTACAACGCGAACTTCTATTCCGTGAGCCCCGAGCGAAACCCCCAAGGCCCGGCCGAGGGCGGCGACCGCGTGGTGCGGGGCGGCTCCGTCTACGTGAGCGCGGACCTCTGCCGCTGCGCCCAGCGCATGAAGGGCCCTCCCGCCAACCAATACAGCGCCCGCGGCTTCCGCTGCGCCGCCCCCGCGGCGGGCCAGAGCGCCGCAGGGACCGCGCGAGAGGAGAACGACCCGCGCGCAGCTTCCCCGAAGTGACGCAGGGCCCGGCTCCCGCGGCCTACGCCCTGCTCATCGGGGAAGAGTCCCATCTGAAACCTCCCGAGATTGCGCGCGCCCTGGCCGCGCTCCGGCATGTCCCTTTCCAGGACCTGGTCGGCCCCATGCGCAGATGCTGGGGTTTGGTGGAGGAGGGATGCCCCAAGGCCGAGGCGGAGGCCGCGTCCGCGGCGCTCGCCTTGGCGGGGCTCACCTCCCTGGCCGTGCCCGCCGCGCTCCTGGAAGACCTCCCGGCTCCGCGGCCCCTCACCGAGATGAGCCTCGACGCCGGGGGTATTCTGTACGGAGAGGCCGAGGCGGCCCGGAGCCGGGCCGCTTGGGCGCGCGTGCGCCTGCTCGCCGCGGCCGTCTATCAGGAGGGGAAGGCTCCCGCGCCCGCGGCGGCGGGGTTCACGGATCCCGGCAAGAAGCTGGCCCGGACGGCCTTTTCCCTCATGACAGGCATCCCGACGAGCCTGGGGCTGGGGGGAAAACCGGCGGAGCGCAAGCAGGAAGAGACCGAGCAGATGCTGCTCCTGGACATCGTCCTAGAGGGCCCCTCGGAGCGCCTGCGCGTCGACGCGCGTAAGTTCGATTTCTCCTGCCTCAAGACGCGCATGGTCTACGACGTGCTGGGGAATTTTCGCCAGCTCATCCGGGAACTGGCCGGACAGTCGGCCGGGGCCTCGCGCAACCGGGGCGTGCGCGTGCTCCTGGAGGGGAAGCCGCTCCGGGAGATGGGCTACGACGGCGCCAAGGACCTGGAGCGCGAGAGCCGCTGGCTGCTTACCTTGCAAACCCTTCGCCCCATCCGCTAATCAATCTATTAAAATATAATCATACTTTACTAATTATCTGTTATATTGTATAGTATCATTATGATAGAAAGGCCGTTCTGGATCGACCGCATAGAGACCGCTTGGCGTCAAGCGCCGATCGTTTGGCTTTCCGGCGTAAGGCGAAGCGGGAAAACGACCCTGGCGAAGTCGCTTGGAGACAAAGCGCTCTACCTCAACTGCGACCTTCCGGCCGTCGAAGACATGACGCGGGACCCGGAGCTGTTCTACCGGAACTGCGGCAAGCCGGTCGTCGTATTCGATGAGATACATCGGCTCAAAGACCCCAGCCGGCTCCTCAAGATCGGGGCGGACATGTTCCCCAAGCTGAAGATCCTCGCAACCGGCTCATCCACCTTGGCCGCCACGAAGAAATTCAACGACACGCTGACCGGCAGGAAACGCCAGGTCCATCTTCTACCCGTCCTCTGGGACGAGTTCGCCGCGTTCAACGGCGCCGCTCTTCAAAAGCGCTTATTCCATGGCGGCCTTCCGCCCGCCCTGCTCATGGAGGCCAAAGACCCGGCCTTCTACCGCGAATGGATGGACTCGTTCTTCTCCCGGGACATACAGAGGCTTTTCTCTTTCCGCGACGTGGATAAGTTCAATGTCCTTTTCGAATACCTGATGAAGCAGAGCGGGGGCCTTTTCGAGACGGCGAAAGCGGCCTCGGCCCTGGGGATCAGCCGGCCGACCATCGAAAGCCATCTGCGCGCGCTCGAGATCACCCAGGCCGTCTGCATACTCCGGCCTTTTCATCGGGCCGCCCTCAAAGAGCTGGTCAAAGCTCCCAAGTACTATTGTTTCGACACCGGCTTCGTCGCCTTTTTCCGGGGCTGGGACCCGCCGCGCGCGCAGGACCACGGCCTCCTTTGGGAGCACTTGGTCCTCGAGTGGCTCATGGCGCGACGGCCCGACCGGAAGATACGGTATTGGCGGGATACTTCCGGGGCGGAGCTGGATTTCGTGGCGGAGCGCGAGAACGGGAGCGTCGACGTCTTCGAATGCAAATGGAACCCTTCCGACTTCGAGCCTCGGGCGCTGAAAGTCTTCCGTTCCTGGTATCCCAAGGGGAAGAACCATCTCGTCTCTCCCTCCGCCGCCCAGGCTTATGTCAAATCGTTCAAGGGGATCCCGGTCACCGTATGCGACCCATCGCACCTGAGTTGAACGCGCCCGTGGCTCGGCTCTTCCTCATGGCCCTCGCCCTGTGGGCCTCCCCCGCCGGGGCCTCGGCCCGGCCCGTGGTGCTCTTGTCCTCCACTCCCGTCTTGAACGCGGGGGGCTTCCCCCAGGGCTGGGAACCCCTGACCTTCAAGAACATCGGGCGGCGCACCGAATATTCCTGGTCCGGTCCGGAGCATGCCCTCCATGCCATCAGCTCGGCGTCGGCCTCCGGTCTCATCTACCGGCTCGACCAAGAGGCGGTGGCGGCTCCCATCCTGCGCTGGCGCTGGCGGGTCTCCCACGCGATAACCCGGGGAGATGAGCGCTCCAAGAAAGGAGACGACTATGCCGCCCGGGTCTATGTGACCTTCAAATACGACCCGTCCAAGGCGGGCCGGGGCCTTCGCCTCAAGTATGGGATCATCAAGGCCCTCTACGGCGAATACCCGCCCCATTCGGGAATCAGCTACATCTGGGCCAACCGCCTGCCGAAGGGGGAGTCCGTCCCCAACGCCTACACCGGCAGGGTGAGGATGCTGGCCCTGCGCTCGGGGGAGGGGGAGGTCGGGCGCTGGGCGGGAGAGGAGCGCGACATCCTCGCCGATTACCGCAGGCTCTTCGGAGAGGAACCTCCGCCGCTTTCCGGCATCGCCCTGATGACGGACACAGACGACACCGGCTCCTCGGCCGAGGCTTGGTATGCGGACATCATGCTCCTGCCCAAGCCCTAGGGCCCATATTCTTGCTATAATAATGGACATTGGTGTCCTGAATACCCCGCGCCAGCGCGGGGCGGGACCCGGAGGCCTTCCCATGCCGGAAACGCTCTTGCTCTCGCCCATCGAGGACGTCGTCTCCCGCTACCTCTCCCGCTTCGAGACCCTGGGGTGGAACCGCTTCTCCGACTTCGACTTCGACAAGATCCAGGGGAGCCTGCTCACCGAAGTCCAGGTCGACGCTCTCAAGACCGCCATGCTCGTCGAGGACCACATCCCGGGCTACAGCCGGGCCTACCACGACCTCCTGCGCCTGGACGCGGACCTCCCGGCCGATGAGATCTCGCTTCGGCGCCAGATGCTGCATTTCGTCTTCAAGTGGACCAGCGACGAGGACCGCCACGCCCAGACCCTGGAGAACTACTTGCGGGCTTGCGGCCGGGTTGACCCCGCCGCCCTGAGCGCCGAGATGAACGCGGCCGTGGTCCAGCCCTACACGATCCCGCATGAGGACCCCATGCAGATGGCGGTCTACACCGTCATCCAGGAGAAAGCCACCCAGGTCTTCTACTCCTGCCTGAGGGACGCGGCCGAGGAGCCGGTGCTCAAGAAGGTGCTCACCGCCTTGAGCCAGGATGAGGCGCGCCATTGCGGCTTCTTCTCCGATCTTCTGCGCGTATACCTCGCCGCCCCCGGCGGCCCGGATTACGAGCGCATCCAGGAGGCCGTCGTCGAGTTCCGCATGCCGCTCTACGGCATCCTCGACAACTACAAGCGCCGTTCCATCACCATGATGCGCGCGGCCTCCGGCTACCATTTCCGGGACGCCTTCTCCCTCATCGAGACCGCCGTCGGCCGCTGCGCCGAGTCGTCCTCCGCGTCCCGTCCCGAAGCGCTCGAAGCCCTCTTGGGCTCGCTCCAGGAGCGCAGCACCCGGCGCCACTGAAGCGCACTTCGTGCGCCGCGTATGGTAGAATAGCCGTATGGGATCAGGTGGGCTCCCTTTCGCCGCGGCGCTGACGCTGGCCCTGTCCGCTCCACTTTACGCCGGGGATTTTCTTGAAGACGCACAGCGCACTTTGTGCGCCGCGTATCAGGAAATCCATTTCAGCCGGGATTGGGCGACTGTCCTCGAAGACCCAGCCCCTGCCCCTGAGACGCCCGCCCCTGCCGAAGAGGAAGGCCCTGTCCATCCGGAATACGCCCCGGCCGTGCACGCCTTCATCGCCCGGCAGGCCTTCGAACTCTTCGACTCCCAATTCCCCGGCACCGATCTCTCCCTTTACATCGGGGCCGAGGCCCAGGCCGAGAGCTCCTCCGACGACAGCGTGGCCGAGGGGGCGCGCGACGAGGACATGCCCTACGACAACCCCTTCCACGAGGCGGTCTCCGAGGCGCGCCATTTCTGGGACTGGCGCGGCGGCCCGTATAAAGGCCTCAAGAAATACGACAGCGCGGTCAACCGGGCCAACAAATACCTCACCGGCGGGTTCGGCCTGGATGGGGAATACGACCCCCGCTGGAGCGAAGGGGCGGGCCGGAAGAAAGGGCGCCGCGGGGAAGGGGCGCTCTTCCTGTACGCCAACGGGGACAAGAAGAAGGCTTTCTGGTACCTGGGCCACGCGGCCCATCTGCTCATGGACATGAGCGTCCCGGCCCATGTCCATGTCTGGGCCCATGTTTTCCCCAAGGACAGCTATGAGTGGTACATCCGGGGGCATCATCCGCAATGGGCCGGTTCGGCTTCTGGAGCCGTGGAATCCTTCGACGGACTCTACCCCCTTTTCCTGGAGACGGCCAAGACCGCGCAAGGCTTCGATTGCGGCTGGAAAGAAGGGGGGAAGAACGGTTCCGCAGACCAGGGCCGCCGCCGCGCAGCGGGCTTCACCGAGGAAGAGATCCGGCAGGAAGCCGATGTCCTCATGCCCTTGGCCATCCGCCGCACCGCCGCGTTATACCGCTATTTCTACTCGCAAGCGGCCGCGGCCAGCCGTTAGTCCGGCTCCCGGACTTTCTTCTTCCAGTGTTCGATCTCGGAGAGGAGCAGGGCTTTCTCCCTCTCCCATATCTCGCCGAGCGAATTGATCCGCTGAAGAGTGATGCGCTGTATGTCCGACTGGCGGGATTCGGCCTTGGCCTCGGCCTCCTTCTCCATGCGGACGATGTCGCCCTCCATCCGGGCCTTCTGCAGGGCGCAGAAGCGCTCGAACTCGGCTTCGCGCTCGCCTAGGGCCCGGTCGCGGGCCTCCATGCGGCGGTCCACCTCGCGCATGGCCTCCATGCGCTGGGCGTACTCCTTCTCCAGCTTGGCTTTCTTCCCCTCGATGTCGGCCTGTTCCTGCTCGGTCTTGGAGCGTCCTTCCCGGCGGGCCTGGGCGGCCATCTCCTGGTAGTCCCTCTCCCAGGCCGCGAGCTTGAGCGCGTATTCCTTCTCGAGTTGGTCCTGCCGCTGGCGGAGCACGTCTTTGAGGTGGGCGTGCTCCAGGTCGAGCTGGGACTTGAACTCTTCCTCGGCCTTCAGGCGCATCTTGAGCTCCCACTCCGCCTTCTTGGCCGACTCGGAGGCGGTTTTCTCCAGGGAACGCAGGCGCTCCAGCGCCCAGCGCAGGCCCAAGCGGGCGGTGTCGAGACTGTCGATGCCCTCGATGTCGCCCAGCTCGAAGCGGATCTTGTCCTCGCCTTCCGGCATGTCCTAAAGGTAGCAGGCCGATGTTATGAATTCAAGTCCTCGGAGCCCAGGCCCCTGGGCCGCTTTTATGCGGTTTGGCGCGTAGGTTTAAATTATCTGATTTCAATGGCAAAATATCATCCGTCATGATAAACTTCAAGGCATGCAAAAAACTGCAATGAACTTGTTATTGGGATATCAAGCGGGTTGATGACCACCGCAATGAACCAGAATTGGGAGGATAATCTGGCGATACTGTGGGGAATCTCGTTTCCATTATTGGGTCTCTTATTGGTGAGCGGTGTCGTTGTCGGAGCATCCATTGTTAATCAATTTCGAAGGGGGAGGGAAATATCTCGAGGGGCATCAATATTATTGGCTTGTATCGTGGTTGCCAGTATTGGCCTCTGGTCTTTTCGCCGAGTTGTAGCTAATGCAATCCATCAGTATTACGATGCCATACGGCTCTCTAGAGAGAAAATCCCGGTGGGAATGGCCTGCTCCGAACTCCCTAAACGTGTATTTGGATTTGATAAGTATTTAGTAGATGACCACAAGCACTTCTTTTTCTTCGATCAAAAGGGATTAGTTCGGCTTGAAAAGCTGTCATATCAAAAGGGCGTTGTGGTCGTTTGTGACAGTAAGGACAGGGTTATTGCCGCTTTAGATTATGGACCTGGATGGGAAATGGAGTTCCGCTATTCGATTATTCAAAAGCGAAAACCGCGCCCGGATTGATGGAGAAATGACGAAAAGCGTAACCTCTCCAAGGGCGCAGTCCAGATGGTCTGACAAATTACTTCGGTCAACCGGCCTTGAGGGACTCTTTGAGGCGCGCTAGCCCTTCGTTCACGCGGGGGGCGGTAACCCAAGTCGCAACGCGTGGCGCTCCTGACTTCCTTAACGGGACACCCGCTTGTTGCTCGTCCGCAAAAGACGGCGCCCACGGGCAGGCGCGTTCGGGGGTCCATTCCCCTGTTAGGAGCCGGTGGGAGGCCCAAAATAATGATTGTTTTTCCACGTTTTTAGCTTAGCCCGGGCTAAGTTAAAAATGCGGTTTTTCCAGCATTATTTCGGCCCTCCGACCGGACATCTTCCGATCCGCCGTTCCAGCGAGGGAACTTTCCCGCCCTTCATCCGTACTTGGGGGTGTAGAAGCTCGACCGGAGCGCTCCCCCATAGGATCCGGCACGCTGGAGGACATCCTTATGGAAACCGAACCTTGCGAACGCCTCTCCGACGCGCAACTCCTGGACTCGCTCAAGGCCCTGGTGGCCGGGGAGCGGCAAGGACTTGTCGCCATCCTGCGGCA
>CAYHRV010000086.1:0-12342 GCA_964359165.1 uncultured Elusimicrobia bacterium | reverse complement strand
GTCTTCGATTCGCGATCCGCGAGGGCGGGCACACGGTGGGCGCGGGCGTCGTCGGCGAGATACTCGAGTAGGCCATGGGCGATCGCGTCATCACTACGCTCTCCTGCACGGCGTGCAAGAACAAGAACTATCATTTCGCGCACGGCAAGAAGAGGCAGTACAAGCTCGAGAAGAAGAAGTTCTGCCAGGCCTGCGGCAAGCAGACCCCGCACAAAGAGACGAAGTAATCCCGCGAGATTGCCCATCGTTTCCCGTCGGAGATCGGTCGATCGTTTTCAGCGTCCAGTCGCGTCGTCGCGGCGAGTGGCGCGTATTATTGAGCGCCTTCCGATTTTCATCGTGAGCGAGGGTGCGTATGAGGACTGCGCGGCATGGCCCGCGCACCTTAATCGGGGGTCAGCCCTCCTGGCAAGCGGCAGCGAGCCGAGGGCGACAAGGGGGGCGGAAGCCCCCCGTGGAGCACCGAGCGGAGAAGATTTCCTCTCGGAGCGAGGCATCAGCCCCGAGCCGTGTGCGAGGGGTGCGACCAATGGGGGTGTCATCCAATTGGCTAGGATAGCGGTCTCCAAAACCGTCAATCTAGGTTCAAGTCCTAGCACCCCCGCCACTATCGGAGAGAAAGAATGAATCCGGCGAAATTCGTGAACGAGTCGTACACCGAGCTCAAGAAGTCCACTTGGCTGACGCGCCAGCAGGCCGTCGGCTCCACGATCGTCGTCACGGTCCTGGTCATGCTGATGGCGGTCTACATCAGCGGCATAGACTTCGTGCTCTCGGTCATCCTCGGGGCCATCTTAGGACGGTGAGGGAAGCCATGGAAAGAGCTTGGTACGTCGTGCACACGCAGTCGGGCTGGGAGGACAAGGTCCGCGGGCTGATCCTCCAGAAAGTCCAGACCGACAACCTCGGGGGCAAGATCCTTCAGGTGCTCATCCCCACCGAGGACGTCGTCGAGGTCAAGAAGAACAAGCGCCAGGTCAAGAAGCGCAAGTTCTTCCCCGGCTACATCCTCTTGGACATGATCGTCGACAACGAGACCTATTGGACGGTCAAGAACATCAACGGGGTCACCGGCTTCCTGGGCGAGCCCCGCCCCCGCCCCCTCCCCCCGGAGGAGATCAGCCAGATCATCGACCTCACCGCGACCTCGGCCGCGGGCAAGCCGAAGCCCGCCGTCCAGTTCGAGAAGGGCGAGAACGTGCGCATCACGGAAGGCCCTTTCCGGCACTTCATCGGCATCGTGGAGGACGTCAACGAGCCCAAGGCCAAGCTCAAGGCCATGGTCACCATCTTCGGGCGGCCGACGCCGGTCGAGCTGGACTTTTTACAGGTGGAAAAACTCTAGACTGATGACACGGCAGTATACCCCCCCGAACGGAAGCACACCCCCCGGGGGGGTGTGCTGACATGGATCTCAAGTTCGTCCTGACCGGCGCCAAACGGGTCTTTGACGGGAGACCTTTTTACGCGCAGGTCGTCGTGACCGACGACTGCAACCTCTCCTGCGCCTACTGCGACGAGTACGAGCCCGGCGCTCCGGGCGTCCTGGTCTCCGAGCTCAAGCGCCGCGTCGACCGGCTCGACGAGCTGGGCGTGCTGGTCTACGACTTCCTGGGCGGGGAGCCGCTCATGCACCCGGACATCGCGGAGGTCGTGGCCCACGCCAAGGCCAAGCGCGGCGGCTCGAACCTCGTCACCTTGATCACCAACGGCTTCAAACTCGAAAGCTCCCTCATCGCGGACCTCAACGACGCGGGCCTGGATTTCATGCAGGTGTCGGTCGACTCCCTGGAGCCCGGGCCTCTCTCCCAAAAATCCCTGAAGTCGCTGGCCCCCCGGCTGAGGCTGCTGGCCCAGGAAGCGCGCTTCAAGGTCGAGATACAGACCGTGCTCTCCGAGGAGACGGCCGAGGGCTACGACGCCTTCCGCGCGGAGCTCTCGGACCTGCCCTTCGCTTTCGGCTTCTCCCTGCGCCACGCGCCGGGAGGGCGCATCGCCGTCCGCGGGCCCCGCCTCCTGGGCCTCCTCGAGCGCTACGGCGTCTTCGAGGGAGTCAACTTCTACGGCAAGCACCTCTCCGAGATGCTCTCCGGGGACTTCTCGCGGCCCTGGAAATGCCTGGCCGGATTCAAATTCCTTTATGTCAACTCCCATGGAAGGGCGCAGTGGTGCTCCCAGCAGAGGGACTGGCAGGTCCCCCTCGCCGACTTGGACGCCTCCGGGCTCAAGAGCAACGACGCGCACAAGCCCTGCGAGGCCGGGTGCGCGCTGGGCTGCGTGCGCATGGTCTCCCATACGCTGGGGGAGCCCCTGAGGACGCTCGGCTCGAGCCTGAGGCTCGCGCTGGGCGCCGGCGCGCGTCCCCCCGCTCCTTTGCGCAAGGCCTCCGAGCCCCGGGAGGTCCTGGTCCCGTGAGATGGATCCACTAGAGGCGCGGGCGATGCCCCTGCAGCGCTTCCAGATGAGGAGCCTGAACCTGGGGTTCTGGGGCGCGCTGGTGGCCGCTCTCGTCGCCCTGGCGGCGGGCGGCGTCATGCTGATCCTGCTCTTCGGCAAGGCCCTGCTCGTCTCCGCGGCGGTGTCCTGGCTCTGGCCCCGATTCTTCTCGCCGGAGTTCACGCGGTGGGTCTTCGGCACCGAGAGCATCTCTTTTTGGAAAGTGCTCGTGATGGTCCTCATCGCCGGGGCGGTCTTGGAGACGCTCCGGCGCTGGAGGAAAAGATAGAGACCGAGGCCCTGGACGGATGAGGACCGCTAGAAGGTCACGGAGGGAACATGGCGAAAAAAGTAAAGACGCAGATCAAGCTGCAGATACCGGCCGGGGCGGCGAACCCGGCCCCGCCCGTCGGGCCGGCTCTGGGCCAGCACGGCGTGAACATCATGGACTTCTGCAAGCAGTTCAACGAGCGGACCAAGAGCATGGAGGCGGGGATGACGATCCCCGCGGTCATCACGGTCTACGAGGACCGCTCGTTCACGTTCATCACGAAGATGCCCCCGGTCTCCTCGCTGCTCAAGAAGGCGGCGGGCTTGGCCAAGGCGTCGGGCGAGCCCAACCGCAACAAGGTGGGCAAGATCACCCTCCAGCAGGCCACGGAGATCGCCCAGGCCAAGATGCCCGACCTCAACGCGAGCACGGTCGATGCCGCGGTGCGCATGGTCCAAGGGACCGCGCGCTCCATGGGCATCGAGATCGTCGAGTCCTGAGGGGGAGACCATGGGAAAGAGATTGAACGCAGCCGTCAAGCAGGTGGAAGAAGGGAAGCTCCACACCCTGGCCGAGGCCGCCGCCGTGGTCAAGAAGTGCGCCACGGCCAAGTTCGACGAGACCGTCGAGCTCCATGTCCGGCTGGGCATCGACCCGAAGCAGAGCGACCAGACCGTGCGCTCCTCGGTGGTCCTGCCGCACGGAGTGGGCAAGACCCGCCGCGTGGCGGTCGTCACCAAGGGAGAGAAGGTCAAGGAGGCCGAGGCCGCCGGAGCGGACGTGGTGGGCTCGGGCGAGCTCATCGAGGAGATCGCCAAGGGCCGCATGGACTTCGACGTCCTGGTCGCCTCCCCGGACCTGATGAAGGACATCTCCAAGCTGGGAAAGCTCCTGGGGCCGCGCGGGCTCATGCCCAACCCCAAGAGCGGTACGGTGACCTTCGATGTCGGTCAGGCGGTCAAGGAGCTCAAGGGCGGCCGCGTGGAGTTCAAGAACGACGACTACGGCATCGTGCATCTGGCCGTGGGCAAGGCCTCCTTCGAGCCGCAGAAGCTGGCCGACAACGCGAAGATGGTCTTGGACGCGATCCTCAAGCTCAAGCCCTCCTCATCCAAGGGCGTCTACCTCCGGAGCGTGACCCTGTCCTCGACCATGGGGCCGGGAGTGTCCGTCAACCCGGCGCTCTGAGCGCCAAGGGCCTCCGAGCCGTCTGGCTCGGAGGCCCTTTCCCATTGATGGGACCATCCGCTGACGCTCCGCGCAGGCTCGAATCCGTTCAGGCGAGCGCGCCGGCGCGCGTGGACCTGGCGGGAGGGACGCTGGACATCCCCCCGCTCTACCTCTTCCATCCCCCCGTTTGCACGGTGAACGCGGCGGTGAGCCTCCGGGCCGAGGTCCGCGCGCGCAGGCGGCGCGACGGGCGGCTGAGCTACCGGGACCTCGGCTCCGGGGCCAAGCGTGCCTGGTCCTCCTATGGAGCGCTCCGAGAGGAGGCCCCCTCCTCGGACCTGGCGGCCGGACTCCTGGGAGAGTTCCAAGTCCCCGGCGGGGCGGACGTGGAAGTCCAGACGAGCGCGCCGCGCGGCTCCGGTCTCGGCGGGTCCTCCTGCCTGGGCGTGGCTGTGGGCGCGGCGCTCTCGCGCCTCGCGAGCGCCCGACTCTCGCGCGAGACGCTCATCGAGCGGGTCAAATCCGTGGAGACCCGCGTGATCGCGGGCCCGACGGGCTATCAGGACTATTACGCCGCGGCCTTCGGCGGCCTGAGCATCATCGATTTCGGCCCGCGCGGTCCCAGTCGGCGCTCCGCGGGCGGGGAGTCCTTCCTGCGGGCGCTGGAGACCCGCCTCCTCCTCGTCTACTCCGGGGTCCAGCATTTCTCCGGCACCAACAACTGGGAGCTCTTTAAGCGCCGCATGGACGGAGACCGACGCATGCGCCGATTCTTCGCAGCGCTGGCGGAGAACTCCCGGAGGATGCGCGCGGCCGTCCTGGCCGGCGACCTGCCCGGGATCGCCCGCGAGATGAGGCGGGATTGGGACACGCGAAGGGCCATGATCCCGGGGATGTCCACTCCCCCCATCGACCGCTTCCTCGCGGGCGCCAAGCGGCTCGGGTCCTGGGGGCACCGGGTCTGCGGGGCCGGGGGCGGGGGCTGCGTGGCCCTTCTGGCTCCTCCCTCGGCGCACCCCGGCATCAAGGCCTTTGCAAGCCGGCTGGGGATGTCCCCGCTCAGCGTGTCCATTGAACGGAGCGGGCTGACCTACGCCTGACGGCCGTCATGGAAATCCATGACGGAAATCTCCTATTATTTAAGCTCAGAGAGGAACCCTATGACGACCACCGCCGCATTCGAAGTGCTCCCCGCCGTAGCCGATTTTCTCGCCAAACCTTTGCATAAGCTCCTCATCGGCGGTAAGTGGGCGGCGGCGGCCTCCGGACGGACTTTCGAGACCATCGATCCCTCCGACGGCCGCGTCCTGGGGAAGGTGGCCGAAGGCGACGCCGAGGACGTGGATCGGGCCGTGGCCGCGGCCCGCCTGGCCTTCTCGGGTCCCTGGTCGCGCCTGAGTCCCTCGGAGCGCGCCAGACTCCTCCTGCGGCTGGCCGACAACCTCGAGAAGCGTTCGGAGGAGTTCGCGCAGTTGGAGACCTTGGACAACGGGAAGTCCATCCGCGAGAGTACGCGCGGCGATCTGCCCCTGGCCGTGGACCTCTTGCGCTATTTCGCCGGCTGGGCCACGAAGATCCACGGGGAGACGCTCCCGGTGAGCGTCCCCTATTATCCGGGGGCCAAGTTCCTCCATTATACGGTGCGCGAGCCCGTGGGGGTGGTCGGGGCGATCATTCCCTGGAATTTCCCACTCCTCATGGCCGTCGAGCGCCTGGCCCCGGCCCTGGCCTGCGGGAACACCGTGGTGCTCAAGCCCGCGGAACAGACCCCGCTCACGGCCCTGCGCCTGGGCGAGCTGATCCTGGAGGCCGGCATCCCGGAGGGCGTGGTCAATGTCGTGCCCGGCTACGGGCCCACGGCCGGCGCGGCCCTGGCCCGGCACATGGACGTCGACAAGCTCACCTTCACCGGCTCCACCGAGGTGGGGCGCGAGGTGGTCAAGGCCTCCGCGGGGAATCTCAAGCGGGTGTCCCTGGAGCTCGGAGGGAAGTCCCCCAACATCGTGTTCGCCGACGCCGACCTCGACGCCGCAGCCAAGGGCATGTTCATGGGCATCTTCTACAACCAGGGGCAGTGCTGTTCCGCCGGCGCGCGCATCTTCGTGGAGAAGTCCAAGTTCGAGCCCCTGGTCGCGGCCTTGGCCGAGAAAGCCAAGACCGTGCGGCAGGGGCCGGGGCTCGACCCCAAGACCCAGATGGGCCCGCTCATCTCGCGGGAACAGCTCGAGCGCGTGCTGGGCTATGTCGAGGCGGGAAAGCGCGAGGGCGCCCGGCTCCTCTGCGGCGGAGAACGCGCGCCGGAACCCGCGCTCAAGAACGGCTACTTCCTCAAGCCCGCGGTGTTCTCCGAGGTGTCTTCCGGGATGAAGATCGCGCAGGAGGAGATCTTCGGCCCGGTGGCGACGGTGATCCCCTTCGAGAGCGAGGAGGACCTCACGGCCAAGGCGAACGGGACCATCTACGGCCTGGTGGCCGGGGTATGGACCAAGGACATCAAGCGCGCCTTCCGCATGGCCCAGGCGCTCAAGGCCGGGACCGTCTGGATCAACTGCTATCACTTCGTCGACGCCGCGGCCCCGTGGGGCGGAGTCAAACAGTCCGGCTACGGCCGCGAGAAGGGCCCCTACGCCTTGGAGCAATACACCCAGCTCAAGAGCGTCTGGGTGGACCTCAATTGATGGCCGTGGCGGAGGCGGAACTGCTCGTCGAAACGCGGGAAGGGGTTCTGATCCTGACGCTCAACCGCCCCCAGGTGCTCAATTCCCTGACCGACGCCATGCTCCGGAGCCTGCTCGACGCCCTGCGCGGGGCGGAGCGCGACCCCAAGGTCCGCGCCGTGGTCCTGGCGGCCTCGGGCCGGGCATTCTGCGCCGGGGCGGACCTGGGCCGCCTCGTGGAATCCTACCGTCCCGGCACGGCTCCCTCCCTGGGCGCGGAACTCACGGAGAAATTCAACCCGCTCGTGCTGCAGCTGCGCCGCATGGAGAAACCGGCCATCGCCGCGGTCAACGGAGTCGCGGCGGGCGCGGGCGCGAGCCTGGCCCTGGCCTGCGACATCCGCCTCTGCGCGCCGGAGGCCAAGTTCATCGCGGCCTTCATCTCGGTGGGGCTGGCGCCCGACTCCGGGATCACGCATCTTTTCGCGCACAGGCTCGGCTTGGGACCGGCGCTCGAGCGCTGCTGGACCGCGGAGCCGATCACGGCCGAGGAAGCGCTGGGCTTCGGCCTGGTCAACCGCGTCCTCCCCTCCTCCGAGCTCAAGGCCGCGGCGCTCGCCCTGGCCGGGCGCATCGCGAAGATGCCGCCCCGCGCCGTGGCGCTGACCAAGCGCTCCTTCAACCGCGCCCTGGACTCCTCCTTCGAGGACCACCTGGGATACGAGGCCCGGCTCCAGGAAGTGCTGGGCAGGACCAAGGATCATCTGGAGGGCGTGCGGGCCTTCTTGGAGAGACGGACGCCGGTGTTCACCGGGGAGTGACCATGCCAAAGAGACAGCCCGAAGGGAGGAAGGAACGCCTGCTGGAGGAGAAGCTCGCCTCCGGGGCCAAGGTCGAAACGATGGAGGAGATGACCGAGGAGTACCGCCTCCACCTGACCAACCTGATGATGATGCAGGCGGACTCGGAACTGGCCGGGGCTTTCGGCTACGTCCCGTGGATCACGAAGTCCCCGGACATCAAGGAGACGCTCCAGGTCGCGCAGATCGTCAAGGACGAGGTGCGCCACGCCCGCGTCATGTACCGTCTCCTCGAGGGCCTGGGCGTGGACGTGGACGCCTATTACAAGGAGCACAACTTCAGCCTGCGTGTGGGCGACTCCGACCTGGGCACCCTGCGCGCGGCCGAGGATAAGCGCGTCAACATCTTCTACTACCCCATCGAGACCTGGAACGACTTCATCATGTTCAATTTCTGCATGGACCGCGGGGCGGGCCATCAACTCGAGGACTCCCTGGAATGTTCCTATAAGCCCTGGTGCGACGGCATGGAGGGCATCTTCAAAGAAGAGGCCATGCATATGGCCCACGGCGACCAATGGGCCAGGACGCTCGCCGCGGACCCGGGGACCCGCGAGGGCATCCAGGCGGCGCTCGACAAATGGTACCCTCGCACCATGAACATATTCGGGCGGGCTGGTTCCCCGAAGAACGAGATCTACCGCAGGCTCGGCCTCAAGAAGAGGGACAACGAGGCCGTGCGGCAGGCCTTCGCCGATGACGTGGCCCAGAAGTGCCGCCTCTTCGGACTCAAAGTCCCGGCGTGGAAGCCGGTGGCCTCCAAGATGAGCGAGGAGCCGTTCATCCCGGGTTGAAGACCCCGTGAGCGAGCTCATCGGCGTCCTCGGGGCGGGGACGATGGGGCTGGGGATCGCCCGGCTCTGCGGCCAGAGCGGATACTCCGTCCTCCTCCACGACTCGGACCCCGAGGTCCTGGCCTCCGCCGCGCAGAGGCTCGGCGGCGGTCTGGACCGAGCGGTGCGAGATGGCCGGCTCGAGGCGGAGCAGGCGGAGCGCGCGCGGGGCCTGGTGCACCCGGTGCGTGAACTCGCGGAGCTTAAGGACTCAGGCTTTGTCATCGAGGCGGTCAGCGAGGACCTCCCCCTCAAGCAAGCCCTCTTCCGGGACATCGACGCTCTTCTTCCCGAGGGAGCGGTCCTCGCGACCAACACCTCCTCTTTCGCCGTGGGGTCTTTGGCTGAGCGGCTTCTGCGGCCCGACCGAGTCCTGGGCCTGCATTTCTTCAACCCGCCCTACGCCATGAAGCTGGTGGAGGTCGTGCGTTCGCCCAAGACCTCCGACCGGGCCTTCCGCAAGGCCTGGGACCTGGCCTTGGCTCTCGGCCGCTTGCCCGTGGAGGCGAAGGACACCCCGGGGTTCATCGTCAACCGCGTCATCCGGCCGTTCTACCTGGAATCCCAACGCGCGGCGGCCGAAGGGTGGGGCGCTTATTCGGCCTTCGACGCGGCCTTGCGCGCCGTGGAGAAGCTCCCGATGGGGCCTTTCGAGCTCATGGACCTCATCGGTCTGGACGTGAATCTGGCCATCTCCCGCTCCATCTATCAGTCCTTGGGCCGGGTCCAGCGCCTTGAGCCCAACCCCATCCAAGAGCGCCTGGTCTCCATGGGGCAGTTGGGGCGCAAGAGCGGCCGCGGTTTCTATCTGTATGAATCGGGAAAACCCGCCGGAGAGAACCCGGACGCGTGCGCGCTCCTGCCCTTGGGCTCGCGCATCCAGCTCCCCCAGGCGATCTGCCGCCGCGTGATGGGAGCGGTGGCGCGGGAGGCGCAATCGGCTCTGGAGGAAGGGGTTGCGTCCCGAGAGGCCATCGACATGGCCGTGCGCATGGCCATGAATTTCCCGAAGGGCCCCTTTGAATGGGCCGCCGGCTCGGGGTTATCCCCCCGGGATCACCCCGAGCCGGCCGTTGCGTGAAAATGCGAACTATAAAAAAGAAAGGAACGACTCGCGCGAAGCGCGAAGCGTCTCTTCTTGGCAGCCTCCTTTTCCAAAACCCAAAACTCCTCGAAGTGCTCCAACGCCATGAGGTGGCCTTCTGCGCGGGCTGCTACCTCACCCTCTTCTCCACCCCGGAGCGCGCGGCGGCGTATCATGGCGTGCGCGACATCCCCCGATTCTTGAAAGAACTCTCGGCCGCGCGCGCGGGCCGATCGCGCCTTCCCTGATGTTGACTCTACAAAGGCCAAATGACGATAATCTGCGTATTCCAATCGAGGAAATTCAGGAGGAAGCATGAAACGCCTTCTTGCTCTGGCCGCGGCCGCGTCGCTCAATCTCCCTTCCGGGGCAAGCGCCTTGGAGGCGCTCAGCGCCGAAGCCAAGACCCTCGGTCCGGCCAAGGAGATCCTCACCGTATCGGTCGGCAAGGACTCCGATGGTTTCAATTCCAGCCTCAAGGCGGCATTTGAGAGCGGGCTCGACGAGCGCGGCTATGCCGCTCCCAAGCTCCCGACCCAGCATGAGATCACCAAAGGCAAGTCCACGGGCAGCGCCCTGCCGAAATTCTCCAAGATCGATGACCTTCAAGAGTGGCTCAAGGACGGGCACACGGTCCATGCGGCGGCCATGGGCGGCCTGATCGGAGTCGCCACGGCCATGGCCAAGACCAAGGTGAATCTGGACGGGGTCCTGGCGGTGGAGTCCAAGAAAGCCTCCGGCGGCGGGGGATTCCTCAAGAAGGCCGGCAAATTCGCCGGAGTGCCTGGCGCGGCCAAAGCCGCGGGAGACGAGGTCTACGAGTACCGCGTCTCTCTTCTTTCCGAGAAAGGCCAGGTGGTCTGGTCCCAAGCAGGGACCGTGGACAAGGAGTCCCTGGAAAAGGCGGCCGCAGAGCGCGAGGACAAGAAGATAGACGAGATGCAGGGTAAGATGGGCGCGAAGATGCAGGAGATGCAGCCTCAACTGCAGGCTCAGGCCGGGGCCGCGGCGGCAGCCCCTTCCTCTAAAGCCCAAGCGGACGCCCTGGCGAAGTTGACGCCGGAACAACGCGCCATGGTCGAACAGTCCATGAAGAGCACGCCTCCAGGCGGGGCCGCGGCCGCGGGACCCGGTTCCGCGCAATTCGGCTCCGGCATGTTCGGCAAGATCGCCAAGATGAGCAAGAAAACGGCCGATGTCGGCGGGCCGGAGAACTGGGGTCCCTTCGTGGCGGAGGAACGCTGGGGCGAGCTCGATCCCTTCCTTCCCAAGCGCGAGAAAGCCGAGGCGAAATAAGAGTCATCGCCGCGCTGCGGCGACTTTCCTTCCGACGCTGACGTCTTTTGGCGCGATATCCTCCTATCGCGCCGGGCAGTCTATCCCATCCTCATGTTCTAAAATCAATGGCAATGTCGTTGCATATATAAATTAAGTATAGGACATATACATTATTGTCTATCGATTCGGAGGAATCATGGATAGCTTTAAGGCCATTCCAGAGCCCTATAAGATCAAGATGATCGAGCCCATCCGGCTTCTGGACGCGGCCGGGCGCAAGAAGCGCTTGGAAGAGGCGGGCTATAACACCTTCTTGCTCAGGAGCGAGGACGTCTACATCGATTTGCTCACCGATTCGGGGACCAACGCCATGTCCCAGGCGCAATGGGGAGCCCTGATGGTGGGCGACGAGGCGTATGCCGGCAGCATCAGCTACGAGCGGCTGGAGGCCGCCGTGCGCGAGGTATACGGCTATCGCTTCCTGGTCCCCACCCACCAGGGCCGCGGCGCGGAGAACCTGCTCTCCAAATCCCTCATCTCCCCCGGCGACCATGTCCCCGGCAACATGTATTTCACCACCACGCGCCTGCATCAGGAGCTGGCCGGCGGCATCTTCGACGACGTCATCATCGACGAGGCCCATGACCCCTCCAAGGAGCATCCCTTCAAGGGGAACGTGGACTTGGCCAAGCTCAAGGCCGTCGTCGAGCGCGTGGGCGCCAAGAAGGTGCCCTATGTGTCGGTCGGCGCCCCGGTGAACATGGCCGGCGGACAGCCCGTGTCCTTGGAGAACCTCAAGGCCGTGGCCGCGTATTGCCGGCCGCTGGGCATCCGGGTGGTGCTCGACGCGGCCCGCGCGGTGGAGAACGCGTATTTCATCCAGGAGCGCGAGAGCGCCTGCCGGGGCTGGAGCGTGGCGCGCATCCTCAAGGAGATGTGCCGCCACACCGACGCCTGCACCATGAGCGCGAAGAAGGACGCCTACGTCAACATCGGAGGCTTCCTCGCGACCAACGACGAGGACATCTTCGAGAAAGCGCGCAACCTCTGCGTGGTCTACGAAGGCCTGCATACCTACGGGGGGTTGGCGGGCCGGGACCTCGAGGCCCTGGCCGTGGGCGTCCGGGAGATGGTGCAGGACGGGTGGATCGAGCACCGCATCAATCAGGTGCGCTACCTGGCCTCCCGCCTGGAGCGCTCGGGAATCCCCTTCGTGCGCCCCGTGGGCGGGCACGCGGTGTTCCTCGACGCCAAGACCTTCCTGCCGCATCTCTCGCAGGACGAACTCCCGGCGCAGTCCCTGGCCGCGTGGATCTACGAGGACACCGGCGTGCGCGGCATGGAGCGGGGCATGGTCTCCGCCGGACGCGACGAGAAGGGCGAGCACCATAGGCCTTCGCTGGAGCTGGTCCGCCTGACCCTTCCCCGGCGCGTGTACACGCAGACCCACCTCGACTACGTGGCCGAGGGGGTCGGCCGCACCTACGCGCGCCGCAAGGAGCTCCCCGGCCTGCGCTTCGTCCATGAGCCGCGCTTCCTGCGCTTCTTCCAGTCCCGCTTCGAGCCCCTGCCCGGGGCGCCCAAGCGCCCCCGTCCCTCCGCCTTAGCCGCGAAACGCTGAGGGCGATGAAAGCTCCCCTGCTCCAGAAGCCGGATGTCGAGGGCTTCCGGCGCTGGCTGAGGGACAACAAGGACCTGAGCCTCAGGCCCAAGGTGATGTCCGAGGCCGAGGCGGTGCGGCGCTTCATCCAAG
>CAYHRV010000085.1:0-12392 GCA_964359165.1 uncultured Elusimicrobia bacterium | reverse complement strand
GCGAGCGGCTGGGCCTGAGCGAGGAGAAGTTCTGGCGCCTCATCTACGCGGTGTTCTTCGGCGCCCTGGCCGGGGGCAAGCTGGTCTATCTGGCGGTGAGTTGGCGCGAGCTGTCCATGGACGGGGCGAGCTTTATGGAGACTCTGCGCTCCGGCTTCGTCTTTTACGGCGGCTTCGCCGGAGCCCTGGCCGCCGGCGCGCTCATGGCCCGCCGCATCGGCCTGCCTTTCTGGCCTGCGGCGGACCTCTTCGCCGTGGCCCTCCCGCTCGGCCATGCCGTGGGGCGTCTGGGCTGTCTGGCCGCGGGGTGCTGTTTCGGGCGCATGACCTCCTTGCCCTGGGGAGTGCGCTTCACCCACCCCGAGAGCCTGGTGGAGGAGGCCCTTCGGGGGCTTCCCCTGCATCCCGTCCAGCTCTATGAATCCCTCGGGAACTTCGCCCTCGCCGGCGCCGCGGCTCTGGCCCTGAGGGTCGCAGGGAGGTTCAAGCCCGGCACCGTCTTCCTGGGCTACGTGCTCTCCTACGCCGCCCTGCGCTTCGTCGTCGAACAACTGCGGGCCGACTACCGCGGGGGCATGTTCCTGGGCCTCTCCTTGTCCCAAGGGACCGCGACCCTGCTCTTCGCGGGTGCCGCCATGCTCCTGATCCGGCGGGGAGTCCGGCCATGAACACGGGCGAGGCTAGTTTCAACGTCGGAGTCGGAGGAGAGAGGCTCGACCGCTTCCTGGCCGCGCGGGTGCAGGGAAGGAGCCGGTCCCAGGTCAAGGACCTCATCCTGCGCGAGTGCGTCCAGGTCGACGGCCTTCGGCGCGGGCCGGACTACCGCCTGCTCCGCGGGCAATGCGTGACGCTGCGCTGGCCGAGGCCTTCCTGGTCCCAGGGCTCCATCGAGGACTGGGTCATCGACGAGGATAAGGACATCCTCGTCCTAGAGAAGCCCACCGGCCTGCTCATGCATCCCATGGGCACGACCTGGGAGACCGAGCCCGAGTCGGCCCTCTCCGAGGAAGAGCCGAGCCTCGCGGGGCTCCTCCACGCGCGCAGGCCTCTCTTGGCGGGGTCGGGGGTGACCCGCTGCGGGCTGGTCCATCGCCTGGACCGCCATACCAGCGGCGTGCTCGTGGTGGCCAAGAACGCACCCGCCCAACTGGCTCTCCTGGAGGCTTTTCGGGAACGCACGGTGCGCAAACAGTACCGCGCCATCGTCTTGGGGACTCTGGGAGCGGTCCGCGTGGACGCTCCCGTGGGCCGGCTCTCGGGCATGCGCCGCGTCCAGGTGACGCGCTGGGGGCGGGAGGCCAAGACCGATTTCCGCCCCATCGGCAGCGGACGCGGGGTGAGCCTCGTGGCCGCGGAGCCCAAGACCGGCCGCACGCACCAGATCCGGGCGCACCTGGCCATGCTCGGGCATCCGGTTCTGGGCGACCAGGATTGGTTCCGGGAGAAAGAGCGCATGGCTCTCGGCTCGCTCGGGCATCCGGAACCGCCGCGCATGATGCTGCACGCGGCCGTCTTGAGCTTCGCGCACCCGAGGACGGGTAAGAAGGTCACCTTCCGGGCCTCCCCGCCCAAGGACTTCCGCGACTATTGGACCTCTCTGAAGGCTCCGAAGCGATAAAGGGAACACTGATCTCCCGCCATGGAACGGCGCCCGCTCCTTCTGCGCAACCGGGACATGCTCCTCATCTGGACCGGACAGTCCCTCTCCCAGGCCGGGACGCGGATCTATCAGATATCCCTGGCATGGTGGCTCGTGTCCCAGGGCGGCGGCGGCTTGGAAGTCGGACTCTTCATGGCCGCGGGCGCGCTCCCGGCGCTCATCCTCCTGGGGGCGGTGGGCAGGGTCGTGGACCGGAGCTCGAGCCGCCGCGTGCTCGTGCTCTGCGATCTGGCGGCTTTCCTCGTGAGCGCCTGCGCCGCCCTCGCCTTCCACTATGGGGCCCTCGGTTTCCTCGGCGCTTGCCTGGCCGGCCTCCTTCTGGCCGCGGCCCAGGCGTTCTTCGACCCGGCCCTCAACAAGGCCGTGTCCGAAGCCGCCGCGCCGGAGGACTTGGAGGAGGCGGTCTCCCTGCAATCCTCCACGCAGTCGTTGGCGAGTTTCGGCGGCGCGGTGGCCGGAGCCCTGCTCATCGACCGCCTCGGGATACTGGGGTGCATGCTCCTCAACACGCTCAGCTT
This sequence comes from uncultured Elusimicrobia bacterium, assembly GCA_964359165.1. Classification (GTDB taxonomy): domain Bacteria; phylum Elusimicrobiota; class Elusimicrobia; order UBA1565; family UBA1565; genus CAYHRV01. The sequence goes on along the minus strand of CAYHRV010000085.1, from coordinate 10,214 downwards.
CGGGGTCTCGGCTTGGGCCAACGCCCTGCTCGAACTCTCCCGGGCGGCGGTCGACCCTCGGAGCCCGGCGGGGGATGGGGGAGGCTTCCTCGCCGGCTGGGACGCGCTGGAGGAGACTCCTTGGCTGAGAAAGGTGCTCCTGGGCTTCGGCTGCGTGAACTTCTTCCTGACCCCCATCCTGGTCGTGCTCCCTCTCTATGCCGGACGCACGTTCGGGGGAGGAGCCTCGCTTCTGGGCTGGCTCGAGGCCGCGGTCTGGATCGGGATACTGGCCGGGACCTTCGCGTCCCGCTACATCCCCGGCGGGGGGAACACCGTGCGCTTGGGCGGGTTCTGCATGCTCGCCATGGCCGCGAGCCTCGCCTTGCCCGGGCTCGTGGTCGATAAGTTCCTTTTCTTGGCCGCGCTCTTCTGCGCCGGCTGCGCGCTCGGCGTCAATAACGTGAAATTCATCACTTTGTTCCAGAAACGCGTGAGCGCCCAGAGCAAGGGGAGCTTCTTCGCCCTCATGCAGGCCCTGCTGACTTTCACCTTCCCGGCCGCCTTCCTTCTCTTCGGCCTCCTGGCCGAGCGCCTCTCCCCGCCGGGGGTCTGCCTCCTCCAGGCCGCGGGCATAGCGGCTCTTTCCCTCTTCTTCTTCCGGCTCTCCCGATCGATCGGAGCGTCGCATTGACCGCGGTCATGCCCCGGGCTTGTCCGCGGTCGAGGCGCTCCGTAGGAAATGATGCGATAATAAACAGGTAGAATGGGTCGAATGCTCAGGCGCAGAGACGAGGATTTCTTCGACCCTTGGGAAGCGGCTCCCGAGAGCGTGCGCAGGCGCGAGAAGGCCCGCAGGCTCGCGGACTACGTCCGCCATGCCCGGAGGCTGGCGTTCTATCGGGAGAGGCTCGCGGGCTTCGATCCGCGCTCCGAGCACCCCCTGGCGGAAGTGCCCTCTCTTCGCTCCGAGGATCTGCGCCGTCTCCTTCCCCCGGCGGGAAAGGGGCTGCTTTCTCCGGGGAATCCGGGCTACACCGTGTTCCAGAGCGGTGGAACCACGGGCTCGCCCAAGACCTCGCTCTTCAGCCATGCGGAGATGGAGGCGCTGGAACTTCCCAACCGGCGCGGCTTCCACGCCGTGGGCCTGCGCCGGGGGGACCGCGTGGCCAACCTCTTCGCCGTGGGCCAGCTCTACATGACCTTTCTCCACATCCACCGGGCCCTGGAGGCTTCCGACTGCCTGAACTTCCCCTTCTCCAACAACACCCCGCCGGAGTTCGTGCATTCGGTCAGCCGTCTCTTCCGCGTCAACGTGATGACCGGCATCGCGAGCGTGGTCCTCCAGTGCCTGCGAACCTGGGCGAAGCTGGGCCTCAAGGGCGCTCGCCTCGAGAGGCTCTATTACGGCGGAGAGCATCTCTATGACGCGGATCGCGACGAGCTCAGGGAGCGCTTCGGCATCAAGAAGGTTTTCGCGCCGGGCTACGGCACGGTGGACACCTGGTACATCGGCTACCAATGTTCCCTCTGCGCTCCGGGCGTATTCCACGCGCACGACGACCAATGCTTCATGGAGATCGTCGACGAAGGCGCCAAGAGCCCCTGCGGCCCCGGCCGAGAGGGGATGCTCTACGCCACCGCCCTCCCCCGCCGATTGACCCCCATCGTGCGCTACCGGGTGGGAGACCGCGCCCGCTGGCTCCCCAATCCCTGCCCCTGCGGCCGCACCACCCCGCTCTTCGAGCTCCTGGGGCGCGGCGACGACGTGCTCCGCATCGGCTACGATTCCGTCGATTACGCCTCCCTGCAGGACTGCGTGCGGCGCGTGCGGGGACTCTCCGGAGCCGCGCAGATGGAGAAGGCGCGCGAGAAGGGGCGGGACCGCCTCATCCTGCGCGTGGAGAGCGCCCTGCCCGCGTCCTCGCGCCGCCGGCTCGGCCGAGCCCTCGAACTCGAGATGCTCTCGCGGCGCCCGACTCTGAAGAAGCTGCTCGACTCGGGCGGCATACATCCCGTGCGCGTCGAGGTCGGCGCGGAGGGCTCGCTCTCGCGCAACCCGCGCACAGGAAAGCTCGTGCGGGTCATCGACGACCGATGACCGAGCATCCTGCGCAGGGAATGGTTGCATCCGAAGGCGTTGGGGAGCAACCATGACCGACGAAGTCGCGCGCATCGAGATCCCGCCCAAGGCCGACTTCCAGGGACCCGTCGTCGATTTCGTCCTCTCCTACGCGGCCCGGATCTCGGGGGGCTCCCGGCAGGCGGAGAAGCTCCGGGCCGCGCTGGTCCCGGCGCTGGGCATGGTCGTCGATGTCAACGCGGCCGGAGCCTCGGAGGAGAAGGTCGCCCTCGAGGTCGAGGAGAGCGGGGGCAAGCTCCAGGTGACCATCATCAACCGGGGCTCCCCCATCCTCCTGCGGGGGGGGCGCGAGGGCATACACGGGGCCTATTTCGCGAAATTCCAGGAAGCGTCCAAGCACGCGGATTCCCTCTCCCTGGAGAACTCGGGACGCAAGGGGCAGATTCTGGTCTTGACGATTCGCCTCGACATGGGGTCGCGGCAGGCGGCGGCCGCCGACGCCGGCCCCGCCAAGAGCAGGCGGACCTCGATCCCGGAAGGGGAGACGATGACCCTGCGCATGCTCGAGCCGGGCGAGGAAGGCTCGCTCAGCCGACTCTTCCATCTGGTCTACGGCTACGATTACATCAACGAGATCGTCTATTACCCGGAGAAGCTCAAGGCCCTGCTGGACTCCGGGGAACTGCTCTCCATCGTGGCCGCCCGCCCCAATGGCCGGCTGGTCGGCCACGTGGGCCTTCTGCGGCGCCAGAAGGACCCGCCGGTCTACGAGGCGTGCATGGGGGCGGTGGACCCGGCCATCAAATCCCGGGGTCTTTTCGGAAAGCTCTTCACCAAGACCATGGAGGCGGTGCGCAAGACGCCCATGAGCTACTGCCTCTGCGACCTGGTGACCAATCACGACTTCAGCCAGCGGCACGTGGCCAAGTTCGGCGGCTTCGAGCTGGCGCTCTTGGCCGGCTCCCAGACGCGCGAGACCCAGGCGCGGCTCCAACGCCTCGGCCTGGGGCCGGACCCGGAGGACATGGACCGCTACAGCATACTCGTCTCGGTCATCCCCCAGGTCCCGCGTCCCTTCGGCGAAAAGGTGGCCCTGCCGGAGAACATCGGGGAGAGGTTCGGCTTCCTGCTCGAGCCCCTGGACCTCGCATGGTCGCCCACGCCGCGCTTCCAAACCCTTCCCGCGGGAGGGGCCTTCAAGACGGTGTTCGAGCGCTCTCAGTCCGCGGTGCTCTTCGACATGGAGCAGCCCGGCCGCCAAGCCGCCGACGACGTGATCGATGCCTGGAGCTCCCTGCTGCGGGAGGGGTTCGAGTACGCGGGGGTGGACGTCCCCCTGGACGCGCGCGGTCTGGGCACGCTCTACGACCTCCTCTCGGGGGCGGGGTTCTTCGCCGCGGGTTTCGTGCCCTACCGGGGCTCGACGCGCCTGGGCTTCCGCTTCCAGGCCCTGGGGCCGACCAAGGTCGCCTTCGACAAGATCCGCGCGGCCACGGAGAGGGGGAAGAAGCTCCTCGCTGCGGTGCGGGGCGACTACGAGGCCACTTGTCTCTTATGAGATCCCCGCTGGCGGAAGCGGCCTGCCGGATGGGTGAGCCGCACCTGTGGTCGAAAGCCAAGACGCGCGGCCTGGTGGCCGCCTGCCGGGAGATGGCCCTCTTCCATGAACGCAATTCCCCGGAGCTGCGCGCCCTCTACCGGCGAAGAGGGTTCCGGCCCGGCTCCCTAAGGACCGAAGCGGACCTCGCGCGCATCCCGCCTCTGGGGGTGAGCGCCATGAAGAGCTTCCTGCTCCTCTCCCGGCCCGCGGGCAAGGCCTGCCTCAAGCTCACTTCCTCGGGCACGCGGGGCCAGAAGACGCGGATCTGGTTCGACGAGGGTAGCCTCGCGCGGTGCCAGGCCATGCTGGCGTCCCAGTGGGAGCAGGAGGGGCTCGTCTCCCGGGAGCCGGCCAATTATCTCATGTTCGTCCATGACCCGCGCGAGGCCAAGGATCTGGGGATCGCCTTCTCCGACACCAACCAGCAGAGATTCGCCCCGGTCGCCGCCGCGCACTACGCCCTGCGCATGGGCTCGAACGGCTGGGAGTTCCAGAAGGGCCCGACCCTCGAAGCGCTCAAGCGCTTCGAGGGTGAGGGGAGGCCCGTCCGAGTCTTCGGGATGCCCGGCTTCATCCACGAGTTCCTGGACTTCATGCCCGGCCCCGTGCCCCTGCCCGCGGGCAGTTGGATGGTCACCGGAGGGGGCTGGAAGGCCGCGGAGGACAAGAAAGTCTCCCGGGAGAGCTTCCGGGAAAGAGTCTCCCGGCTCCTGGGGCTTCCCCAGGAGCGCATCCGCGACGCCTACGGCATGGCCGAGCACTGCGCGCCCTACCTCGAATGCCGCGAGCACCGGTTCCATGTGCCCGCTTTCTGCCGCGTCATCCCCCGGGACCCGGTCACCCTCAAGCCCCTGCCGCCGGGCGGCACCGGTCTGCTCGAACTCCTCACCCCGTTCAACACCCTGATGCCCAACCTGGCCGTGCTATCCACGGACCTGGGCTTCCTCGCGCCCGAGCCCTGCCCCTGCGGCTACAACTCGCCCACCTTCACCCTCGTCGGGCGCGGCGGCATCGCCAAGCACAAGGGCTGCGCCCTGCACGCCGGGGAAATCGTCCGGAGATCGGAATGAAGGGCGTGAACGGCCGCTTTTCCGATGGGACGGCCTTGAACGGACCCAAGGCCGCCGAACTCTGCCGTCTGGCCGCGTCCCGGCGCTCGGAGGCGGCGGCCTATCCGATCGACAAGGTGCTCTCCCTGCTCGGGCGCGTGCGCGCGCGGTGGCAAAACCCCTCCTATGGCCCGCGTCGCAAGGCCGAGAGAGCGCTCCCCCGCGTCACCGGCTTTTCCCCGGCCATGGTCCGCCTCGGGCTCGAGGAGCTGTGCTGGACCCTGGAGCCGGAGATGCTCCGCAGGAAACTCGACTGCGAACTGCCCGGCTGGGAGGGTCTCGGCGCCTGCCGCTGGGAGCCCTTGGGCGTGGTCCTCCATGTGCTCGCGGGCAACGTCTTCGTCGGCGCGGCCGGCTCTCTCGTCGAAGGCCTCCTCACCCGGAACGTGAACATCCTCAAGATGTCTTCTTCCGAGGGAGCCTTCCTGCCTTTGCTCCTTGAGTCCCTGCGCGAGGAGGACGCAGACGGGGTGGTCTCCCGCTGTCTCTTCGCGGTCTCCTTCTCCTCCGAGGACGCGGGGGCGGCGGCGGTGTTCAAACAGAACGCGGACGCGGTGGCCGTCTGGGGCGGGGAAGGCGCGGTGCGGGGCTGGAGGGACGGGCTTCCGGCCCGGACCCGGCTCATCGTCTTCGGCCCCAAGATCAGCGCGGCCATGGTCACCGCCCGCGGCCTGCGCGAGGAAGGCGTGGAGAAGCTCGCCGCCCGCCTCGCCGCGGAGGTCTCCATCTGGGACCAGAACGCGTGCACCGCGCCGCAGGCCTGCTACGTCCAGGGCGCCGGCAACGCGCGCCGCCTCGTGGAGGCTCTGCCCAAGGCCTTGGACCGGAAGGCCCGGCGCCTTCCGCCCGGAACGCCCGGAACGGACTCGGCCGTCGAGATCCGCAAGCTCCGCGACATATTCGAGATCGCCGAGACCCGCGGGGAGGGCTTGCTCCGCCATCCGCGGGGGCTTTCCTGGACGGTCGTCCTCGACAAGGACACGGCGCTCAACCCCTCGCCCCTGCATAGGACATTGCGCGTGGTCCCGGTTCCGCGCGTGGAGAGAGTGCTGGGCGAGCTGGAAGCCCTGCGCGGCTACGTGCAGACCGTGGGCCTGGCCGCCTCCGAGGGCGAGAGGGAGGGTCTGGCCGACCGTTTTTCCTCGGCCGGAGCCTTGCGCGTGGTGGCGCTCGGGCGGATGGCCTTCGGCGAAGGGGAGGACCCCCACGACGGGGCGAGGGACCTGCCGCAGTTCATGCGCCTGGTCCTGCGCCGGTTCCCAAAGCCCGCGTGGACTCCCTTCGAGTCCTTGACGCCGGAGAGGGGGAGGGGCCTCGTCGAAAGCCGGCTCCGCAGGCTCATCGACCTCGCCCGCGCTTCGAGGTTCTACGGCGCCAGGCTCAAGGGCCTGCGCGTGGAAGGCGTCGCCGACCTCCGGAAAGTCCCCATCCTGACCCGTGCCGAGATGGAGGCGAACATGCCCCCGCAAGGGGAGGGTCTTTCGACCGGCCCTTGGCGGGGAGGCTATGTCACGCGCAGCGGCGGCTCCACGGGCGCGCCGAAATTCTCGGTCTATGACGGTCCGGATTGGGACCGCATGATCGCCCACGCGGCCGAGGTGTTCCGGAGCCTGGGGCTTTCTCCCTCCGACAGGCTCGGCAATCTCATGATGGCCGGAGACCTCTATGGGAGCTTCGTATCCTTCGACCACGTCAACTGCCGGCTGGGCCTGGCCAGCTTCGCCTTCGCCGGGACCTCCAAGCCCGAGACCTTCGCGGACATGTGGCGCAAGTTCAAGCTGAACGCGGTGGAGGGAATCCCCTCCACGCTCATCCCCTTCCTGCGCAGGGCCAAGCGACTGGAGCCGGGCTTGAGGCTGGAGAAAGTCCTTTATGCCGGCTCGCCGCTGGGTTCCGAGGACCGGGAGTGGCTTGAGAAGTCCCTTCGGGCGCGGCGGGTGGCCTCGCTCATCGGGGCCAACGACGGCGGACAGATCGGCTACCAATGCGAGCGCCTGCGGGGGAGCCTGCACCACGCGGTCGACGATTTCAATCTCTTGGAGACCGTCGACGAGCGCGGCCGCTCCGCGGGCGAGGGCGAGCCGGGGCGCATCCTCATCACGAGCCTCCTCAAGTTCGCCTACCCGCTCATCCGCTACGACATCGGCGACATCGGCCGCATCGTGTCCACGAGATGCGCCTGTGGACGGCCCTCGCGCGTCTTCGAGCTCCTCGGCCGCTCCGACGACGGGCTCACCGTGGGCATGATGAACATCCGCCACCGCGATTTCTCCGCGGCGCTCAAGGGCTTGCCCGTGAGCGCGCTCCAACTGGCCGTGCTCTCCGAGAAGGGGGGGGAGACCATCGCCCTGCGCGTCGAGACTCCGTCCCCGTCCCCGGGCCTGCGAGAGCGGGTCCGCTCCGCGGTCCTGCGTTCGGTGGCGAAGGTGGGCGAGCGCCTGGCGGAGGGGGCCTTGAAGGACCTGCGCGTCGAGCTCCACACGCCCGGCGGCCTCCCACGCAACCCCCGCACGGGGAAGCTCAAAAGCCCCATCGACGAGAGGGATTGATCATGGAAAAAATATTCCGGATGGCCCGGCCCGAGGACGCGCTCTCGCTCATGCGCCTCTTCCAGGATTCTCCCGCGCGCGTGAAGGGCGACCCTCTCTTCCTCAACTTGCCGCGCCTCAAGGAGGAGATCACCCGGGCCGAGCGCTGGTGGACGGTGGCGGAGAGGGACGGGGAGATCCGCGCTCTGGTGTCCCTGACCCTGGACTCGCAGAACAAGGTGGCGCGCATCCACCGCATGATCGGCGGCCATGGGGCCGCCGTCCTTGGAGGGCGGCCGTGCTCCGATCCCGGAGAGGGCGGCGTCCAAGAACCACTCGCCGGAGCCCTGGCCTTCATCATGAAGCGCGTGGAATCCCAGGGCGCCGCGGAGGTGGTCTACAGCACCACCCGCAACCTGACCCTGGAACAGCAGGAGATTACGCTCAAGAACGGCTTCAAGGTGCTCGGCGTTTTCCCCAACGCCGTCTACGCCGACCCGGGCCGCCTCAACGGGCTGAGCGCGTGGTTCGCCCCGGGCGTGCTCGATTCCCGCCGCCGGGCGGATTTCAAGCTCCATCCGGTCATCGCCCCTTTCTACGAGATCGCGCGCAAGCAGTGCGGCCTGTCGAAATTGGCCTTGTGCGAGGCCCCCGAGCCGCCGGGCGGGGGGGAGGGCGTTCCGGAGTTGGAGATGATCTCCGCCCCCCGTTTCGTGGCCGAGCGCTTCCGCCAGCTCAAGGCTCGAAAGAACCTCTCCGTCAATTTCTATCCCTTCGCCAAGCCCAACATCCTGCTGACCAGCGCCGACGGGAAGGCCGAGGTGTTCGTGCACATGGTTCCCAGGACGCGCTTCGCGGGGATACTGGCCGAGCATCTCACCACGGCGGTGGACCCGGTTCGGCTCTACGCCGAGGTCTGCCGGATGCTCTACGAGAACCGGGTCATCTACGTGGAGGCCATCAACGACGCCGCGGACAGCCAAGGCATCGAATGCATCCTGCGGGCCGGGTTCACCCCGTCGGGGTACCTGCCCTGCTTGAGGCAGGCGTCCGACGGCAGGCGCGACTACGTGGTGTTCGCCCGTTCCTACGAGTACTTCACCTACCCCAAGCTCAAGGTCAACAGCCTCTACCTCGACTATCTCCGGGAATACTGCAAGGCCCGGGCCGCGCTCTCCTCGCGCGACATCGGCGGCTGACGCCGCGCCCCGCGCGGCGCCTTGGGCAGGTGCTACCCGTCCGAGGGTGGGATTCCTCCCCGGGCCAGGACGGCCAGGTCCTCATCGGCGAGCTTGTTCAACGATCCGGACCGGAAGAGTCCGCGGTGACTTCCATCACGAAGTTGAAACGCCGCGCGGCGTAGGCGTGCCCTGCGGCCCCTTGTCGGGTCGATCCCCCGGCCTCTCGCGGCTCATGAAGAGATAGATGAGCGCGGTGTTGCACAAAGCTCCTAAAAAGACCAGGATAGTCCAGAGTCTCTGTGTATCCGCAAAACCATGGTCCAATACCAATCTATCCCCGACATACACGCATAGGGGAGTCCATGGCAAGGTGAGCAAAGCGAGGGCTATCCCCCGGAGCATTCCCGCCGAAGCCGACGTCGCCAGCATGACGATGATCCAAATGCCCAGATAAGCCAAGGCGGGTCCAAAGCCGTCTCTTGATTTTTTCATGGCCTCGGTTTAGTCCGCGGGTCAGGCCTTGGCGCGCTTGCGCCAGGCGTAGAAGCCCAGGCCGGCGACGAAGGGCAGGTTGACCAGGATGAGCTTGGGGGCGAGAAGCAGGGCTCCCACGCCGAGCAGGGCCGCCAGGGCGAGGGCCGACTTCGAGGTCAATTCGTAGCGTCCGATCCGGCCCTCGCGCCGGTCCGCGCGCTGTTTGAAGATGCCGCGGGCGGCCCAGGCCGCCGCTCCCGCACCCAAGGCCAGGCCGCCGGCTCCCAGGATCATCGCCAGCCCCGGAGGGAGGAACGCGGAGAGCAGCATCCCCGCGATGAGCACGCCGTTGTTGACCGCGTGCAGGACGATGGAGGCCAGCAGGCCCTCGCGCTTGTAGGCGGCGGCCATGAGGAGCGCCCCGGCCATGCGCACTCCGATGAGGAAGGGGTCCGCGGTCTCATGCAGGACCACGAAGATCGCCGAGGAGAGGACGGAGGCCGCGATCCCGGCCCCCCGGCGCACCGCCTTGCGGGTGAGCCACTCGATCCCGCTGAGCAAGCCGGCGCGGAAGACGATCTCCTCGACGATGGGCGCCATCACCGCGGCCATGAAGAAGAGGCTGCCTGCGTCCCCCAGCGTCGCGGCCTCCGGCAGGGCCGGGGCCTCGTAGTTGGAATGCGGGACGTAGCCGAGAGTCTCCGCGGCCCAACTCGCCGTGAAATTGAAGGCCAGCATGAGGGCTCCGGTCACCAGCCCGTATTTCGCGGCGCGCGACAAGCTCTGTTTGGGAGGAGCGTCCTCCGCCGCGGGCGCCGGCACATCCGCGGCCGACGGCCCCTTGGCCGCCGCGTCGGCCGGCCGCGCGTCCGCTTTTTCCAGGAGAGCTGTCCGGGCCGCTCCGTTCTGGGAAGGCGCCTGGACGAACGAGGAGTCCGCGGTCCCTTCAGCGGATCGGGAAAGGTCGAAAGGGCGGCCTATGGCCGCCGAGGATTCCTCGGAAGCGGCGCGCGGCGTGAAGGCCTCGGCCGCGGCTTTCTCCCCAAGGCGGAGGGTTTCCAAGGCGGCGGCCGAGCCGCCGTCCGGCTGAGGAGTTGTTTTTAGGGCAATTTCCTCTGCTGTGTCTTTTCCGGCGTCGATCGCCGCGGCGCGCGCGCCGCTCGTTTCTCGGACTGTCCTCAGATCAGTCCGTACCGGCGCGGTTCTGCCGGCGTCGATCGAGACCAGAGATAAAGGGTTTTTTGAACGCGCGGCCGGTAC
>CAYHRV010000084.1:6921-12520 GCA_964359165.1 uncultured Elusimicrobia bacterium | reverse complement strand
GTCACGGGCTCGACGGAGGCGGCCGGGTTGGCCGCGTGCTGGGGCTCGAGGAGGATGAGCTTGGGCGCCCCCGGCTCCAAGTGAAGCGAGATGAGCTGGCGCTTCTCCTGCTCGCGCAGGGCCTGGGAGTCAGCCACCACGCCGGCGAGCTCCGTGTCCTCCTTCTGCCAGAGCCTGCGGGAATCCTGGACCGAGGAGACGGCGTCGAGGAGCGATTGGCGGATCTCGCAGGTCTTGGAGAACCCCTCGGCGAGGGCCTTGTCGGAGGTGATGAGGATGATGCGGGGTTTCATGCCAGCGTCCCCCCCGCGGGGGGATGCTTCCTTCGGGGGGCCCGCCGCCGTTTCATTAGGAGCTTCCGTTTCATTTATAGCTCGGCTCCAACCGCGCCGTAAAATGGCTGAGAACTTCCGATGCCGAGAGCAACTCGAGCCCCTTGATCTCCCCGGCCCTGCGCGCCACCTCGTCGAACACCTCGATGACGAAGTCGATGTGGCTCTGCGTGTAGACGCGCCGGGGGATGGCCAGGCGCACCAGCTCCATGCGCGCGGGCTCGAAGGTCCCGTTGCGCCGCCGTCCGAACATGAGCGAGCCTATCTCGACGGAGCGGATGCCGGCGGCGCGGTAGAGCTCGCAAGCCAGCGCCTGGGCGGGGTAGCGCTCCGGGGGGATGTGGCGCAGGAGCCGCTTGGCGTCCACGTACACGCCGTGCCCGCCCGGGGGCTCGAGGATGGGCACGCCGGCGCGGCGCAGCCCGTCGGCCAGGTACTCGATGGAGCGGATGCGGTAGTGGAGATACTCCTCGTCGAGTATCTCCCGCAGGCCGACGGCCATGGCCTCCAGGTCGCGCCCGGCCAGTCCCCCGTAGGTCGAGAAGCCCTCCCCGATGATGAGGACTTCCCGCGCGCGGCGGGCGAGGTCCTTGTCCTGCAGGGCCAAAAAGCCGCCCATGTTCACCAGGGCGTCCTTCTTGGCGCTCATCATGCACCCGGAGGCGTAGGAGAACATCTCATGGGCGATGTCCGCGGCCGAACGCGTGGAGTAGCCCTTTTCCCGTTTCTTGATGAGATAGGCGTTCTCGGCGAAGCGGGCGCAGTCGAGGAAGAGGGGGATCTTGTAATGGCGGCAGATCTCGGAGGCCTCGCGCAGGTTCTTCATCGACACCGGCTGTCCGCCCAGGGAGTTATTGGTCACCGTCATGATGAAGAGCGGGATATTCTCGGGCCCGAGCTCTTGGATCTTGGCCTCCAGGGCTTTAAGGTCGACGTTCCCCTTGAAGGGCTCGCTGCGGGCGAACTCCAGAGCGGAGGGCACGGGCAGGTCCACGGCGCTCGCCCCGGACACCTCCACGTTGGCCCGCGTGGTGTCGAAATGGGAGTTGGAGAGGAAGGTCTTCCCCGAACCGCCCACGATGGAGAAGAGGATGCGCTCCGCCGCGCGGCCCTGGTGCACCGGGATCACCTCGCGCATGCCCGTCAGCTCGCGCACCGCCTTTTCGAAGACGAAGAAGCTCTTGGCTCCGGCATAGGACTCGTCGCCCCGCATCAAGCCCGCCCACTGCTCCGCGGACATGGCCGAGGTCCCGGAATCGGTGAGGAGGTCGATGAGGACTTTCTCGGCCGGCACATTGAAGAGGTTGTAGCCGGCTTCTTTCAGGATGGACTCGCGCTCCGAGACCGTGGTAAATCCCAACGGTTCGACGCACTTGATGCGGAAGGGTTCGATGATGGTCTTCCAGGGCCAGTTCATTGTCGCGCTTCCGGCCTATTTCCCAAGAAAATAGGCCAGAATCCGCCGTTTTCTTGGAGATAGTAGGGGTGATTAGAGAGTATCTAGCTAGGGTTCCCCTGTCAACGGCAAAATGGTCACATGGGGCCAAAATCGCGATAAACGCTTCGCGTTTCTCGCGATTTTGGGAGATTAGAAAACGAGCGCCGCCTCCTCAGCCCGCGCAATCTTTGCAGGGGCATTCCCTTCTTAGATACTCGAAGGAGTATATCCCCGTCGAGTGCCCATCCGAGAACAGGAGCGTCAACGCGTAGTTCCCCACGAGCTCGGCCCGGGTCGCTTTGAGGTCCATGGGCACTGAGTCCGGGTCCAGGAGCCTTTTCCCCGTGTGTTCATCCCGACATTGGGCGCAGGGACAGCGCTGGCGCAGGAGGCGGAAGGTGAATTCGCTCCGGTGGCCGTCCTCCCAGAGCATGCGCAGGGCCTCGTCCTCCACCTTCTCGATCTTCTTGGGCGACGCGTTCATTTACCCCCCTTGGATTGAAGTGTAACAACGCGCCCCGAGCAGGTCAAGCGGTCTCGGCTCACCCGAATCGGCATGCGCCTATTAGACCCAGCCGGCGGTGGGCCCTCTGCCTCGGCCTCGTTGGGCCCTTGGCACCTGTGAGCGATGGCCAGCTCAGGCTATCCTCAGGGTGGGTGGATATGACCTCTTCAAAGAAGGCAACGGCCCTCTCCCTGGTCGCCTCGCTCCTCTTAGAGGGGCCGCTATCCGCCCAGGTCGCGCACACCATCCTCCTCCCCTCCGGCGGTTCCGGCGTCCCCGCCGTAGCCCCTGGAAGCATCGCCCAGCCGATGTTCGGCGGGCCCTTGGGGCCCGCCAAGCTTTCAGCCGGGACCTTCCTCCCCCCGGCTTCGCTTCAGGCGCCCGGCTCCAGGCCGGAGGCCGAGGGTGCCGCGACCGATCGGGGATTGCGTTCGGTCGCGGTGCCGGGAACTGTGTCGAAGGCTTCCGCTCAAGGAGCCTCTCTCGCCCTGCCTCCGGCCGCGGTCCACGCCGCCGGCCTCGCCTTCCAGGCATCGGAGAAGGGCCCAGCAACGCCTTCGATCCAAGAGGAGGCCTCCTTTTCACGGCAAACGGAACCGGCGTCCCTCGGCGAAGCCGAGGGGACGCGGTCCGCCCCGGCGACGCTGCGCGAGCGCCTCGTACATGCCGCCGCCGCCATCGCCCAGAACCCGGTCTCGCGCGCCTTCTTCCCCGGCCTCTCCCGCCTGGGCGCCAAGATCGAGGATGCCTCCAGAACGGCGGATCCCTCTCTTCAGAAGACCCAGGCGGAGTCCCAATTCGGACTCAAGGCTTTCGGCTCGGAAAACGACGCCCGCGGCGACGCCGAGACCTCCGGGGCGCCGGCCACGACTCCCCCGGCGCAATCCCCCTCCGCTGAAGCCGGAGTAGAAGGCTGGCGCAATGACGGCAAACCGGGCGACTACCCCGTCCGTCAGATCCCCTTCAACGGCAAGACGCTCCCCTCCACGGCGTTCCGGCCGGACTCGGACATCGAGCCCCTGCTCGTGGAGGCCATCGACGCGGCGAAAAAGGACATCCGCATCGCCCTGCACGAGTTCAAATCCCATCAGATCCTGCGCGCCCTGCGCCGGGCGCGCAAGCGCGGCGTGAACGTCTCCATCCTCATCGATTTCGAGAACTCTTTCCCCGTAAAGGAGGGCAGGACGCGCAATTTCCCGGCGCGCAGGGACGTCCAACTCCAGCTCCTGGTCAACGAAGGCTTCGACGTCTCAGTCCTAGACGGTCTCCGGCGCTACGGCATCCAGCACAGCCGCTTCGCCCTCTTCGACGGGAAGCTCGCCTCCTTCGGCTCCTTCCGCTGGGTCGCGGACTCGGAAGCCAACGAATTCGACACGGCCAATTTCACCGACGACGCCCGCCAGGTCGAGGGGCTCTCCCGCTTCTGGGAGTACATGAAGGCCTTGAGCGCGCCCTTCGCCCAGGGGAAGGCCAAGGCCTGGCCCAAGGACGCCCCGCCCCCGCCCTCCGATGATTCCCTTCCCATCCATCATGGGAACACCCGCCTTCCGGCGTATTTCTTCTCCCCCGGCGGCGCGGGCGAGGAGTGGGTGGTCAAGGCTATCGAGTCCGCCCAGAAGACCATCGACGTCGCCATGTTCACTTTTCGCTCCACCCGCATCGCCGAGGCGCTCCTGGCCGCCAAGAAGCGGGGCGTGGAGGTGCGCGTGCTCTTCGACCGCTCGCAGTCATCGCGCGATTACATGAAGCCTTTCGCGGAGTGGCTGGCCCACAACGGCATCTCGGTCAAGACCCTCGCGGGCCCGGACGCCTCGGACAAGGAGGACCCGGGCAAGAACCACGCCGAGTTCATGGTCGTCGACAACGAGCTGGTGCAGACCGGGTCCATGAACTGGACCAAGAACGCCTCGCTCATGAACTTCGAGAGCGGCCATTTCCTCGACGACGCCAAGGACGCGGAGGCCTACTCCGCCTTCTTCGAGGACCTCTTCACCAGCCGCAAGGCCAAGCGCCTGGTCCCGGCCAGGGCCCCGGCCCTGCCCGGCGACGAGGAACTCAAGGACGAGCTCCTCCAGGACCCCGCTCCCATCCCGCCGGACCCGGCGCGGCCCAAGCTCCCCGCGGTGGGAAGCGTCGACCTCAACGGGGTTGCCCTTCCCGGCGCGGCGGCCGGCCACGAGACCTCGGTCTCCGCTCTCCTGGTCAAGGCCATCGACGCCTCGAAGAAGACCATACACTTGGCCCTCTACGAGTTCACCCTGCAGGATGTGCTGGAGGCGCTCCTGCGCGCCAAGGAACGCGGGGTGGAGGTGAAGATCCTCATGGACTTCTCCCACGTCTTCCCCCGCGGCAAGGACCCCGACGGCAAGCCCCAGTCCCGCAAGGAGCAGATCCAGGCGCTCATGGACGCGGGCTTCGACCTGCGCGTCCTCAAGGGCGCGGCCAAGCAGGGCACCATGCACAACAAGTTCGCGGTCTTCGACGGCAAGATCGTGGAGTTCGGCTCCTACAACTGGGCCCTGACCGCGGAGAAGGACCATTTCGAGAACGTGATCTTCAGCGACGAGGCCGAGCGCATCTCCTTCTACATGAAGTATTGGGAGTGGATGCGCTCCCACTCGGCGCAAGCGGCCAAGGCCGAGGAATTCGACTGGAGCAAGGCCAAGCCGGGACCGGCGCCAGTGGACGGCGACCAGGCCGTCGAGCACAACGGCAAGCGCTTCCCCCGCCAGGCCTTCTCCCCCGAGGGCGGCATCGAGGAGGCCGTGATCCGGGCCATCGAGGCGGCTCGAACCACCATCGACATCGCCATGTTCAGCTTCTACTCCCAGCCCATCGCCGAGGCCCTGCTCAAGGCCAAGGAGCGCGGGGTCGTCGTCCGCCTGGTGCTCGATTACTCCCAGTCGCGCATCATGAAGCTCGATGAGTGGTTCTCCTACCACGGCATCGAGGTCAAACTCCTGGCCGGACCCGACGAGCACGGCCCCTCGATGTTCGAGAAGAACCACAACAAGTTCATGATCGTCGACGGCGAGCTCCTGGAGACGGGCTCCTTCAATTACACGGGAAACGCCGAGGAGAACAATTACGAGAACGCCAATTTCATCAAGGACGCCCTGACCGTCGCCTTCTTCAACGCCTTCTTCGCGCTCCTCCACCAGTCGGGCTGGAAGGCGCCCAAGCCCACGACGCCGCCCTCGCCTAAGTGGGCCGACCCCAAGAACTTCTTCGCCCAATCCGTCCCCGAAGCCTAAGAAACGGCGGAATTCGAGACGCTGGCTGAAAGTTTTCCGCCGGGTACGCGGTCGGCCTCTCCGTTCGGCC
>CAYHRV010000084.1:0-6911 GCA_964359165.1 uncultured Elusimicrobia bacterium | reverse complement strand
CGGGGGACGGGGAGCTGGCGGAGGAAGCGCGCTCCGAAGGAGCCCGGGTCATCGGTTTCTCGGAGCTCGAAAACCGGCTCCGTAGGAGCCGCGGCTAGAAAGGCAGGGAGAGTCTCGCGGCGCGGGTACGCGGTCGGCCTCTCCGTTCGGCCGCCGCTCGGCTCTCGCCCCGCGCTCTTCGCTGCGCAGGGCTCCGAGACGCCCCGGCGGAAAACTTTCAGCCAGCGTCTTCGCGTACACGCCGACACGAACCCATCGGGGGCGCACGAGCTCAGACCTGCCCCCAATAAAAACGACGATTACGACGAAAGACTGGACTCAAGGCGGGAGGTGAACTCTTCGTCGGTTCCGGCCAGGGCGCAGTGGAGCATCTTTCCTAGGGAGGAACGGCGCTCACCCTCCATCGTGGCGTAGACGAGGCGGAGATAGGCCTTAGCGGCCCGGGGGAGGAACTTTCGCTCCGAGGGAGGATCGGACTCCAGGCTTGCCAACGCCGACCGCGGGTCCAGGCCCCGCTCTTCCAGCAGCCCGGCGAGGGCGGAGGCGACGTGCTTGGGGCGGGCGCCGGTGAGCAGGACCTCGAAGGCCGGTTCCCCGTAGCAGACCGCGTAGTCCGCCGCGACGCCTAGGCGGCAGAGCCGGTAGAGGGCTTTCTCGACGAGAGGCTGGTGCTGGAGCGGCATCGAGAGCTTTCTCACTCCCGGCCTGGAGACGTCCCCCAGCCGCTCGAGGACCAGGTGGAGGTCCTCCCACTCCCGGGCCTCCCCGGGGTAGGAAGCCAGATGCAGGCTCAAGGCGCTGAGCGCGTCGTCGAGCGGACGAGCCGCCCTCTCCAGGCCCGCGGCCGCCTCTTCCTGGGAGAGGCTCGGGTCCAAGAGCCTCCGGGCCCGCCCCTCGTCCTCCACCGATAGGATCAGCCAGCAATCGGCGGGCCTTCCATCCCGACCGCAGCGCCCCGCCTCCTGTCGGAAGGCCTCCACGGAGGAGGGCAGGCCCATATGCACGGTGAACCGGACATCCGGCTTGTCGATGCCCAGGCCGAAGGCCTTCGTGGCCGCCAGGAGCGGGACGCGGCCCTCCAAGAAGTCGGAGGCCGCCCCCCGCTTCTCCTTGCGCCAGCGCTTCTCCTCCATCCCGCGAGGCGGTTTTCCATGGTAGACCCTGACCTCCAGGCCCAGGGCGCGCAGGCGCGAGGCGGCCGAGCGCGCGCCGCGTTCTCCCTCCACCGCGGGGAAGAACATGATCCCGCTGCCGGAGCGCCGCACCCGCTCCAACACGCGCTCGAGGAAGTCGAATTTCCGGTCGCCTTTGCACCGCGCGATATGGAAGCGGAGGTTTTTGGCGGGTCCCCGGCCCATGTCGATGAGGGCCGACCCGTTCCCCATCCCCAAGAGGCGCCGGCTCTCCGCCAGGACATCGGGAGACGCGGTCCCCGTCAAGGCCGCGATGGGGACGGGCGCGATGGAACGCAGCGTCGCCGCCGCCCGCAGATAGGCGACGCGGAAATCGTGCCCCCATTCCGACACGCAATGCGCCTCGTCGACCGCGGCCAGGGCGAAGCCCCCCTCGCGGGCCAAGTGAGCCAGCGCGCGCCTGAGCGAGGCGGTCTGGAGCCTTTCCGGAGAGACATAGCAGAACTGCACGCGACCCGATGCCAGGTCGCGTAGGGCTTTCGCCCTCAGGCGGTCGTCCTCGATCTCGCTGGTGATCGCCGACACCCTCTCGAAACCGGACCCCCGCAAGCGCCTGACCTGGTCCTCGATGAGCGAGAGCGTGGGCTCCACGACCAGGCAGACCCCGGGGAGGAGGCAGGCCGCCAGTTGGAAGACCAGCGATTTCCCCGAGCCCGTGGGCAGCAAGACGAAAGCATCCCTCCCCTCCAGCAGACGCTCGACCGCCTCCCTCTGCCCGGGCCGGAAGCCCTCTTTCCCGAAGAGCAGCTTGAGGAAATACTCCAGGTCGGCTTGCGCCGCGGCCGGGAGAGCTGCGGCTCGCGCGGGCGCGGGTGAATAGTCGCGAGGAGGGTTCTCTCCCAGGAGGACGAGTCCGGCCTCCGGCCCATCCTCGCTCAAGGCCAGCCCGTAGAGCCCGCACAGCTTGGACAGGAGGAGCTTGAGCCCCTCAAGCTCCTCCTCGAAAAATCGTCCGCCATCCTGGGAGGACAGGCCCCCCAATAAGGGCCTGCCCCAGAGGCGCCAGCGCTCCAGGTCTTCCAAGCGGAGCCCGCCCAGGTCCGCGGCGGCCAACAGTGACAGCCGGGCCCCGCGGCGGGGCCCGGCTCTTCGTGAGCGGGCAAGTATCTTATGTGCCACGGCGAAAACGCACCGCTCCAACGCCCCCCGCAGGACCCTCATGCCCCCAAGTACGGATAAACCTGGAAATAGTTCCATTATTCCGCATAGGCCTTTGGGCCCATTTTGTCCTGGGCCCCCGGGCCCTGTGTTGAACCCAGGTCTTAAGGCTATCCTGGTGGTGATGAGGACCCACGCTCGGCTCTTCTCCAAGGCGCTCTGGGAGACCGGGATCTGCCTATTCCTCGGGGCGGGTCCCGTCCTGGCCGCCGGGCTCCCCATGCCGGAGAGCCTGGACCGGCGCGGCCTGGACCGCTTCTTCGACAACGCGGCGGGTTTCGGGCAGTTCGAGCCTCTCGCCGCGACGCCGGCCCCGCAGGCTCCTCCGCAGACGACCGGGATCGAGTACAACGGGACCGAACTCCCCCGGGTGGCTTTCCCGGAGAACGGCTCGGTCAGCAAGCTCCTCGTCGAGGCCATCGACCACACCCAGGCCAGCCTCAAGCTCATCCTCTACGATTTCAATCTGCAGGAAGTCCTCGAAGCCATCCAGCGCGCCCGCGACCGCAACCCGCCGGTGCAGATCCAGGTGGTCCTGGATGAAAGCCATGTCTTCCCCAGCAAGCCCGGAGCCGTTCCCCCGCCCCAGATACAGGCCCTGCTCAAAGACCCCAAGATCCAGGTCCGCATCGTGCGCGGCTTCGACTACTTCGGGATCATGCACAACAAGATCGCCATCTTCGACGGCAAGCTGGTCGAGCACGGCTCCTTCAACTGGACCAACGCGGCTGAGAAGCGCAACCACGAGAACGCGCTCTTCACCACGGACCCCCATCGGGTCGGCATGTACCAGCTCTACTGGGACTGGCTCTGGAAGAACGCCCAGAGCCCGGACAAGCCCCACGGCCCCCCCACCCTGACGCCGGGGCCGCCGCGCGACCAGGCCACGCCCGTGCGTTTTCAGAACACGCTCTTCCCGGCGGTGGTGTTCTCTCCCCACGGCGGGACCTCCCAGTGGCTCATCAAGGCCATCCATAAGAGCAAGACCTCCATCGACGTGGCCATGTTCAGCTTCTACCATCAAGGCATCGCCGATGCCCTGCTCGAGCGCAAGCAGAAAGGCGTGAAGATCCGGCTCATCCTCGACAAGAACCAGGCGCGCAACTCCCCGGTGGTGACTTTCCTGCGGGAGGAGGGCTTCGAGATGCGCATCACCGCCGGCCGCCCGGGCGGGAAGGGCATGGGCGTCATGCACAACAAGTTCGGCATTTTCGACGGCGAGATGGTGGAGACCGGCTCTTATAACTGGTCCAACAACGCGGAGAACAACAACTTCGAGGACACCAACTTCATCACCGACCCGCCCGTGATCTCGGCTTTCCAGACCGATTTCGAGACCATCTGGGGAGCCTCCGAGCAGATGTCGTCCCAGCCCGCCCCCCGAACGCCCTTGGAAGCCTCCGCCGACGCCGCGAGCGGCCAGCAGTCGCTCCCTTTCCCCAACCTCTAAACCGCACGGCAGGGAATCCGCATGCGGATTCCCTGCCGTGCGCCCGTTCTCCCCCCGTTCACTTACACTTGTCGTTGACCCCCGGCGGCATCACCTCGCACTTCCCGCACTTCTTGGAGATGCTGAGCGCCCCGTCGGCACAGCGGTAGAGCGTGTTCCTCTCCCCGTTGAGGATGAGGTTCTTCCCGCAGTAGAGCCCGTTGCCCGCCGGGCATTTGGAGCAGACATCGTGCTGTCCGTCGGGCTTGGGGAGGCAGGCCATGGCGCAGTCCTGGCTCGCCACCCGGCCCTTCTCGCAGCGAAGGCGCTTTTTGAACTTGAGCTCGCAGTTCCAGATCGCGCCCAAGCCGTTGCGGCACTCCCCTCCCAGGCATTGGGCCCCGAAGGGCGCAGGAAGCTCCACGCAGGGGGCAGAGCCGCAGTCGGCCGGACATTTCTGGGGCGCGGCCTTGACCACGATGACGACCGGGGGAGCCCGGTCTCCCTGCACGCCGTTGACGTAGCCCTTGCCGCGCAGCCACATCTTGGAGGAACCGCCCCCGTCCAGATGCACGGCGTCGGAGGCCCCGGCCGCGGCCAGGACCTTCTGCAGTCCCTTTCCCGTGCAGGAGCTCGGGCCGCTGACCACGAGGATGAGCCTCTTGCGGTCCGCGCTGAGGCCGGCGGCGGTGCAGGCCCGATGCTCCTCCAGCTTGCGGTGATTCCAGTCCCGGGGCACTCCGCCCACCAGGAGCGCTCCCCCGCCCGTCACCAGCTCCGAGAACTGCGGGGCGTGCTTGGCGTCGGCGTGGCGGCCCGCGCTGTTGAACACCGCGCCCTTGCCCTTGGACCAGCCAAGCGTGGTCTCGCAGTTGACCGCCTCGCCGTAGGTCGCCGGGTAGTGGACTCCGTAGCCGCGCGCCATGCCGCAGGGGTGGTTGTCGGGCCCGCCGAAGAAGTTCGCGTTGACCGCCACGACCGCGCCCTCGTCCTGCGCATGCTGGGCCACGGTGCGCTTGTTCTGCCGGGCGTCGGGCTTGGGCATGGCCACCCGGACCTCCACGCTCTTGGAGTCCAGGTCGGCCACCACGACATGGAAGCCTTCGGTCTGGTAGTAGCTGTAACCCTGGCTCCTGGCCGCATGCGCACGGCCGGGAGCCAGGGCCGCTAGGAAGGAGGCCGACAGGACGATGAGCGGGAACGCCGGGGACTGAAGGGGTCGGCGCATGGGAACCTCCCTATGTAAATAACAGCCCCGCGCCGATCTGTCAATAGGGACTTCAACTCGGCGTAGGCGGGTCCGACTCCACGAACGCGGCGGCGGGTTCGGGCTTGGGCGCGGGCGGGAAATAGAGCCGGTCCGCGTACTCCTTGACCATGCGGTTGGCGCAGAAGGCCGGGGCCACGGTGCGGATGGCCTCCTTCATGACGCGCACCCAGCCCAGGGGCACCCCGTTGGGGGCGTGGTCGTAGTAGAGCGGGATGATCTTTTCCTCGAGCAGGTCGTAGATGGCCTGGGCGTCGGCTTCGTCGCGGGCTTCCAGGGGGGTGCTCTCCGGCACCGAGGGAGCCCAGCCGTTCTCGCGGTTGTAGCCCTCCTCCCACCAGCCGTCGAGCACGCTGAGGTTCGGCACGCCGTTGACCGCGGCCTTCTGCCCGCTGGTGCCGCAGGCTTCCAGCGGCGCGAGCGGATTGTTGAGCCAGAGGTCTACGCCTTGGACGATGTAGCGCGCCTTGTGCATGTCATAGTCTTCGATGAAGGCGATATGCCCCCCGAAAGCGGGGTCGCGAGCCAGTTGGCAGACCTGCTGGATGAGGCGTTTGCCCCCGTCGTCGGCGGGGTGGGCCTTGCCCGCGAACACGAGTTGGACCGGATGCCAGGGGTCCATGAGCAGGCGCTTGAGCCGGTCGAGGTCCCGGAAGATGAGCGTGGCGCGCTTATAGCCGGCGAAACGCCGGGCGAAGCCGATGGTCAGGGCTTCGGGGTCGAGCAGGGCCCCGTGCGAGAGCACCTGGGCGGGGTCGATGCGGTCGCGCATCCAGCGCTCGCGCACGGACTGGCGGACGAGGTTGTTGAACTCGCGCTTGCAGCGCATATGAACGCGCCAGAGCTCCTCATCGGGTATCTCCAGCACCTGCCGCCAGAACTTGGCGTCGTCCTGGCGGTCCCGCCACTCCGGCCCCAGGTGGCGGTCATAGGTCTCGGCGATGGCCTGGTTGACCCAGGTGGGAAGATGGACGCCGTTGGTGACCGAGGAGATGGGGACTTCCTCGGCGCTCTTCTGGGGCCATAGCGTCGTCCACATCTGCCGGGACACGACCCCGTTGCGCTTGCTGACCCCGTTGCGCCTGCCGGCGAGCCGGAGGGCGAGCACCGTCATGTTCCAGCCCGAACCGCCCGGCGGCCGGCCCAGGGCGAGGAAGGCGTCGCGCTCGAGTCCCAGGGAAGGCCAGTAGTTCTTGAAATGCTCCTCGACCACGCTCTCGGGGAAGACGTCGTGCCCCGCGGCCACGGGCGTGTGCGTGGTGAACACCGTGGTCTCGGCCACGAGGTGGGAGGCCTCCTCGAAGCCCAGGCCCTTCTCCACCTGCTCGCGGATGCGTTCCAGTAGGAGGAAGGCCGCGTGCCCCTCGTTTGCGTGATAGACCTCGGCCGCCACGCCCAGGGCGCCCAGGATGCGCACCCCGCCGATGCCCAGGACGATCTCCTGGCGCAGGCGCATGACCTGGTCGCCGCCGTAGAGCCGCCCCGAGATCTCCCGGTCCGCGGGCTCGTTGCCCTCCACGTTGGTGTCCATGAGGTAGAGCGGGACGCGCCCGACCTGCACGCGCCAGACCGCGATGTGCAGGGGCCAGGTCCCCAGGCTCAGGCGCAGGACGAACTTCTCCCCGCTCTCGGCTCGGGCGGGAAGCACCGGGGAGGAGCTCCAGTCGATGAACTCGAAATAGTTGTGCTGCCAGCCCTCCACGCCGATGCGCTGCTTGACGTAGCCCTGCGGATACATGAAGCCCACTCCCACCAGCGGCACCCCGAGGTCGGAGGCCGCCTTGCAGTGGTCCCCGGCCAGGATACCCAGGCCCCCGGAGTAGATGGGCAGGGAGTTATGCACCCCGAACTCCGCCGAGAAATA
>CAYHRV010000083.1:6950-12628 GCA_964359165.1 uncultured Elusimicrobia bacterium | reverse complement strand
AACAGAGCTCCGCGGGCGAAGACCTCCCTGGAGTGGGCGCGATGGGTGAGCTCCAGCCTCTCGCCCGGCCCGGCCAGGATGAGGGTATGCTCCCCGGCCACGTCGCCGGCGCGGAGGCTGACCGTGTCGACTTTCTTCCCGTCCTTGCGGGCCTCCCGCACGGCCTCGCCCAAGCGCAGGGCGCTGCCGCTGGGCGCGTCCTTCTTGGCCGAGTGATGGGTCTCGCTGATGGCCGCGTCATAGCCCGGCAGGGCGGCCGAGGCCGAGGCCGCGAGATGGAAGAGGAGGTTCATGCCCGGGCTCATGTTGGGCGCGATCAGGAGCGCGGAGCGGGCGCCGGCGTCCTTGAGCTGGGACCTCTGCGCCTGGGTGAAGCCCGTGGTCCCGACCACCGCGGGCTTGCGCAGCTCCGCGGCGCGGCCGACGGCCACTACGCAGGACTGCGGGGCGCTGAAATCGATGAGGAGGTCGGCGTCCTTTAAGAGCTGAGGCAGGCGGTCGAGGCCCGCGCAGGAAAGTCCCTCGACGGGTTCGAGGCAGATCCCGGCCGCGATCTGGAAGCGCGCATCCTGGGCGGCGGCGGATAGGACCGCGCGCCCCATGCGTCCGGAGGCCCCGCAGAGTATTATCTTTATCAGCTGTTTCGTTTCCGTTCCCCTGGAGCTGTTCTTCGTCAAATCCCATGGGATTTGACGAAGAACAGCGATATCGCCGCTAACTTGCCCCTACGGGGAATCGAACCCCGGTTTCGGCCTTGAAAGGGCCGCGTCCTAACCGTTAGACGATAGGGGCGCAAATAACTTGAGCCCGGTGGGATTCGAACCCACGGCCCCACGCTTAAAAGGCGCGTGCTCTACCCCTGAGCTACGGGCTCACGAGGGTTGATTATACAACAATAATTTTTGACCCACGGGCCCGATGGAAAGCGGTTGGTGCCACCGGTGGTGCCCACCCGAACCCAACATTTCAGCCTTGCCCTGCGCCCCTCGGCAAGATGGCCGATCGACATCCTGCGTTTCCTCATGGCGAGACCATGGTTTTTCCGTTATAATCCGAGAAATGACCGATTCCATCCATCCCCTTACATCGGTCAACCGAATTGAAAGTTAGACGGATAGGATGAGAACTATTCTCACTCTCGTCGCACTGTTTGTCTTCGTAACGCCAGCACAATCAGAGTGCTTGGCATGCTGGAGCCTCGAAGAAGTACAAATTAAGCTCAGATCAGGCGAGAAATTGTCGGGGTATCTTCCGTGGAACGACGGATGGGTCTTTATCAATCGAGAGCGCTTCGGGCTCGTTGAAGCAATCACCAGTAAGGACCCTGCCGTGCGAAGCGAACTCTCCAAGCTGAATCTCCATATGTATCCGGAGCTCTTGGAACTCACGTTTGAGCCCTTTGTGGGCAAGCGTATTGCCATAAAACAGCCAATCAGGATCGATTGCGATCAAATCGCATCCATCATGATCTCTAGCGGCCCTCATACCGGGTACTCTGGCGCAGGCCTCATCGAACTTGTTGATGCAGCCGGGGCCCTCACGCTGCTTAAGGCTCATCGTCCGCGCTATACAATTGAGCCTAGTGCTGAACTGGGGGACAGTTACTATGCTGTCTACGGGGAGTCTGTGACGCCTCGTGCACTCCTTTGGCATGTTGCACGCATGGAGCAGGGACCGAACGAACCCCGAATCAAGGTTAATGGTGCTCCGTTGTTCGGTGGACAAACTGCTGGCCCATTTCATTCGGTTGATGATGTGCTTTCGGGAGTTCTAAGTGAACACGAAATACGGCAATTCCGCGAGTTCCCTGATGAATTTCACAGCTACATCCGTAAGCGCGATTACGCAAGTGCCCCTTGTCGAAATGAACGCGACGCGCTTTCAAAGCGTTGGCGCAGCCTCGCAAAAGATGACCCATCCTATAGCCAAGTCCAATCCGAATTTCGCGCCATCCTTGCTAAGTGCAATCAAATCGAACGAGCAGTCTTGGACCAATATCCACCTTCGCTCGGGGACAAGGCGAAGTTGTCAAGCCTGGGCATCATTCAGCTAAGCTTCGCATGGGATTAGCGTAGCGTTAGCCAGACAAGATGGCAGAAAATATTCTCCGAGAAAGCATCGATCGACTTCAGCAAGCTCTCGATTTTTTTGAACAAAAGATTGGGCGGCCTGAATTCATCCAAGAAAAGGGAAGAGAGCGGTTCCGCTACCGGAATCCAAGTCCGGAAATTTTCATGACCCTGAAAGCAGTTCGGGTCGTGAGCACATACAATGCATGCGCCTACTTGATTCCAGTGGGGTATGGCCAAGAGGTCTGTGCCCTTATTCGTACAGCATTTGAGTTCTTAAACGATATCCACTTCATCGCAGAAGGGGTTCAAAAAGGAACAATGACTCCCCAGCAGCAAGAGATGCTTGATCGTTTTTTTGAAGAAGATCTATTGCTCCCAGAACTTCTATTAAATCGCCATTCCAAAAAACCCACGGTTCCACGAAAAAAAGTATATGCGCACGTGGCTCGCAATTTAACTCCTGACAATCCCGATCGCACACAAAAATTAATTCGTCTCCTAGAGGAGGCTTACTCCGGGTATATCCACGGAGCGTATCCTCACGTCATGGAGCTATACGTTGGCGGCGATTGGCGATTCCACACAGGGGGCATGCCCGGGACTCCACGGAAATTTGAATCTCTCAGGGCCCTGGTCCGCTCAGTGCATCAAGCACTGAATGTATTCGCAAGAGTTTCGGCACTTTTTGCGAACGAAGAGCTTTTCAATGCACTGCTGGCTACTAGGAAAATTTTGGAAGTAAATAAATTATACGCTGGCTAACTAGGCGATTCTGCTGACGGCAGCTTTTAGCGGAACGGTCGGTAGCCGCCGCGGCAGAGCGCGGCGCTAGCGGTACCAATCCCTCCCGTCGGAGAACTCTTTTTTTCTCGTTGAGGTCGTCAGCGGTCGAATGAGGCTTGGCCGAACCCGAGGAGGCCTCTTGATGGCGCGCTGCGAGCCCGCGGATGCGCGGTCTTGACAGGATTATGGGCGGGGCTTATACTCTGAACGGGACCGCGCTCGGCGGTCTCGGATATGCCTGGAATATTGTCCTTGGCTTTTTCCGCGGCATTGATCGGGTGGCATGTTCCCCTCTTGAAGGCGGCCGGACCGGTCGACCTCATCGAAACGGCGCAAGCTGTCCTGCAAAGGGCCGGCGACGCGGCCCAATCGTTCGCGGGCCGCCAAGGCGACGCGTGGAGCCAGGCGGACGTGCCCTCCATGGACTCCCTCTTCGGCTGGGTCAAGAAGCTGGTCAAGAAGATCGTCCAGGTCGTCACGGCTCCAGTGAGGTGGTTGATCGGATTGTTCCGCGGGGATCCTAAACCCGCGGGAGGAAACCCCAACACCCCAGATCCCTACAGTCCTCCGCCTCCTCCTCCCGATCCGGATGATCCTCCGCCCGGTCCTGGTCCCGGACCAGGCCCCGATCCTGACCCTGACCCTCCTTTAGGCGGAGGCAATCCTGGCGGAGGCAACTCCGGCGGGGGGAATCCGGGCGGGGGGAATCCCGGCGGAGGCAATCCGGGCGGAGGCAATCCGGGCGGTGGAAATCCCGGCGGAGCTTTCGGCCCCCAGCCCGGTCCCACGGGAGGGTTCTTCAACGTTGCTCCAGGGCAAAAGCCCCCATCTTCCCCCGGCGGCGACTTATCCGCGGCGGGTTTCGGCGTGCCCCAGGGGAAAGCCGCGGTCGCCCTACGGAGCGTCCCCACCAGGACCCAGGGCGCCAAAGCGGGTCCCTCGGCTCCGCGCAATACGGACCAGTTGGGGGGCCGGACGATGGAGAAGCTGCTGGGTATCGAGAAACCGGCCGGTTATGTCGGGGGAGGACAGGGCTCCCTGTCCTTGGGCCCCCCGGCCAACTTGAAATGGCGCGACGCGGGCACGCCCTTGGATAAATCCCAGACCGCGATGCCTCAGGGAGCCCAAGAGAACACGGCCCAGGAGAGCCCGGAGGAGGGGATCCCCCCGGAGCAGCCCGCCAAGGAGAAGCCTCCCGGCGACCCCGTCCTCTTAAGGGAAGGCGAAAACCAAGGGAAGGAGGCCCAGGCCGCCGACCTCGTGCAGAAAGCGATGCTGAAACTGGACCGGGGGGACTGGGAAGGCGCCATCGCGGACCTGACCCAGGCTATCGGGCTCGATCCGGAGAACCATGCCGCTTGGCTCGGCCGGGCCATGGCGCATAACATGGCGGGCAAATACTCGGAGGCCGAGGCCGACGCCAAGAAGGCCATCGAATTGGACTCTCAGGACGCGCGCGCTTGGACGGCGCTGGCCTGGGCCCAATTCAAGCAGGGGAAGTTCGCCGAGGCGCTGGCGAGCGCGGAGAAAGCCATCGCCTTGGACCCTAAGAGCGCGCTCGCGCATGCCGTGGCCGCCTACGCCCGGGAGGCCTTGGGCGACAAGGCGGGGGCGCTCCTCAGCATCCAGGCCGCGGCCCGGCTCGACGGCCGATTCTTCGACCAATACCGGCGCGGAAAGTCCGGCGATCCCATACTGGACGGCAGCGTGGACATCGACCGCCTGTTCCTTGAGAGGAGATTCCGCTCGAATTACGAGCGCGCCCGGAGTTCTTCCCTCATCCCTTGGCTGATCGCCTCGGCCGCGGTGCTGGCTTGGATCGCGTGCTTCCTGTTATACAAGAAGAGACGGGGGATCGGGGGGCGCGACCTGCTCTCCAAGAGCCTGGACTACCTCAAGAAAGACTTCGGAAAACGCTGACCTCCCTCGAGTCCGGGCGCCCGGCCGGCTACCGAGCCTTCGGCGGACCGCTCTTAAAGCGCCCCCGGCTCGTCCACGCGGCCGTTCCGCGCGGATTGGGTTCTAGGAGCGTCCAGCCGATCGAGGGGTTGCCGTCGCCCGGCTCGTTGTAGCAGGAGGCGACGATGTAGTCCACGCCGCGCGCCGCGTCGGACCGCTCAACCGCCTTGCCGTATCCGCAATAGTACGCCAGGACATCGTGGGAAGGGTCGCCGCAATTCCCTCGGCGGCACCAATAGCCCCAGCGCTCGTCTTTCCTGCGCAGTTCATCGATCACCGCGTCGGGGAAAGTCCAATCCGTCCGGTTGCGGCACGCGCGGCGAAGGGCATCGCCCATGCCGGGCCTCGCGAGCACGCTCTCGACGGCCGCCTTGGCGTTGGGCGGCTTGCAGGTCACCCCCGCGGAGCGCGGCTCGACCCCCGGGCTTCGCCCCGGGCGAGGAGCGGACGCCCCGGCGGGTGCGGGGGGTGCGTATGGAAAGTCCTCGGAGCGCCCGGACTCGCATACATCGGGCTTGCAGAGTCCGCACTCATCCTTGTCCACCAGCCACTGCCACGCCTCCCCGCCGCTCGGGCCGCCGGCGGCGCGGATGAGGTCTATGGAGCCGACGCAGGGGATGTGGATCTTGTCGCCCTTGCCGGGCAGTATCCTCGAGCCGGGATGATAAATCTGTATCAAGGGCAGAGCCGTCCGCAGGCCGGCCGGATCGTGCGGAAATCCGGCGATGATGCGGCCTACCCTGTATTTGGGCGTGACATGCTTGGCGTCCGACCATTTCGCCGCGTCCCAACCGGGCGGGCATGGCGGCAGCTCCGC
This sequence comes from uncultured Elusimicrobia bacterium, assembly GCA_964359165.1. Classification (GTDB taxonomy): domain Bacteria; phylum Elusimicrobiota; class Elusimicrobia; order UBA1565; family UBA1565; genus CAYHRV01. The sequence continues at coordinate 6,997 of CAYHRV010000083.1, read as the reverse complement.
GGCCCAGGCCGCCGGAAAAGCCGTGATGAACAGCGCGAAGGCCGCGG
>CAYHRV010000083.1:0-6850 GCA_964359165.1 uncultured Elusimicrobia bacterium | reverse complement strand
TTATGGGCGCGCAGGACCTCGCGGGCGATGATCAGGCGCTGGATCTCGGAGGTGCCCTCGTAGATCTCTGAGGCGCGAGCGTCCCGGAAATAACGCTCGACGGGGAATTCCCTCACATAGCCGTTGCCGCCATGGATCTGCACCGCGTCGTAGACCACGCGGTTGGCGGTGACGGAGGCGAAGAGCTTGGCCATGGACGCCTCCTTGGTGCACCGCTCGCCGCGCGAGAGGAGGACGGCGGCGCGCCGCACCAGCAGGCGCGCGGCCTCTATGCCCACGGACATGTCCGCGAGCTTGGCTTGGATCGTCTGGAATTCGGCGATGGGTTTTTCGAACTGGCGGCGCGCCTTGGCGTAGGCGAGCGCCTCCTCGAAGGCGGCCTGGGCGATCCCGACCGCCTGGGCGCCGATGCCGACCCGGCCTCCGTCGAGCAGGCGCATGGCGACCTTGAAGCCTCCGTTGAGCGAGCCCAAGAGCGCCGAGCGCGGCACGCGGCAGTCCTGGAAGCGGAGTTCGCGGGTGTCGGAGGCGCGCAGGCCCATCTTCTTCTCCTTGCGGCCCAGGGCGAAGCCCGGGATACCCTTCTCGATGAGGAAACAGCTGATCCCGCGGCTGGCGCTCTGGGGGCTCGTGGAGACGAAGACCACGAAGAGGTCGGCGATCCCGGCGTTGCTCACCCAGCACTTGGTCCCGGTGATGGTGAAATCCTCTCCCGCGGGCTTGGCCGCGGTCCGGATGGAGCCGGCGTCGCTGCCCGAGCCCGCCTCCGAGAGGCTGTAGGCGCCGATCCATTCGCCGCGGGCGAGCCTCGGCAGATAACGGCTCTTCTGTTCCGGCGTGCCGAAGCGCGAGAGGGCGCCGCAGACCAGGGAGTTGTGCACGCTCAGGCAGCCCTGGTAGGCGGCGTTGGCGCGCGCGAGTTCCTCCATGGCCGCGGCATAGCTCAGGGCGTCGAGCCCCAGGCCGCCGTACTCCGGGGCCACCATCAGCCCGAAGAAGCCGAGCCGGCCTCCCTCGCGCAGGGACTCGGACGGGATGGCCTCGACCTCGTCCCAGAGCGCGGCCAGGGGCTTGAGGCGCGCGGCGAAGGCTCGCGCCGAGTCCCGCGCCTCCCGGGCCGTCTCCGTCAGCTCGAATTCGATGGCCGCCTCCTATTCAGACGCCCAGCAGGGAGCGGGCGAAGAGCCACGCTTGATAGACGCGCCACCCCACGAAGGCCGTGGCCGCCAGCAGGGCGGCCGTGTAGGCCAGCTTGGCGTTCCTCGATAGGACGGGCGAGCGCCAGACCGGGATCAGCGCGAAAGGCCCCACTCCGAAGAGGGCGAGGAGGATGATCCCCCAGTGCCGATAGTACCAAGGGACGTCCGCGCCCTGCCCCTTGCCGCAGTTGCGGCAGAAGCGGTCGCCCGGGTCGACGAACGCGCCGCAGGACCAGCAGGGCCGAGGGGCGGGGTTTTGCGGGGTCTCCATGGTCACCAGGGGGTGGGCTTATAGTCCTTGAGGAACTTCCCCCAGAGGTGCTTGCCCGTGAGGAGGCCGGAGAAGAACGGGTCGCAGACGCGGGCCGCGCCGTCGACGATGTCCAGCGGCGGCTGGAAATCGTGGACCTGGCTTTTGCGGGTCGAGAGGTGCGCGGGGTCCTCGTCGGTCACCCAGCCCGTGTCCACGGCGTTCATGTAGATGCCGTCCTTGGCGTAGTCCGGGGCCGAGGTGAGGGTCAGCATGTTGAGCGCGGCCTTGGCCATGTTGGTGTGGGGATGCTTGTCGGTCTTGGTGTGCCGGGAGAAGCTGCCCTCCATGGCCGAGACGTTGACCATGTGCTTGTCGAAGGTGCGCTTGCGGAGCATGAGGGATTTGAGCTTCGCGCAGAGGATGAAGGGCGCCACCGCGTTGATGAGCTGGAGTTCCAGCATCTCAGCCGTGGGGACCTCGGCGAGCGACATGCGCCAGCTGTTCATGGTCCGCAGGTCGACCTGCTGGAGGTCCGCATCCGTGCGGCCCGAGGGGAATACGTCGAGCCCGAGCTCCGCGTCGTCGTAGGTGTATTTGAGCTGGGAGAGCATCGCGGACTCGCGCAGGCCCGCGCCCGCGCCTCCCCTGTGCCAGAGCGCCATGCCCGTGGCATCCGCTTCCAGCTTGGCGGCGGGCGGCGAGCCGAGCAGGCCCTTGAGATGCTCGTGGCTCTCCAGGAGCGCGCGGCTCTCCCTAGGCAGGTCCGCGTGCCGGGCCCTCTCGTAGTCCAGGAGATGCGTGTAGAAGGCGATGGGGCGGCGCACGGTCTGCGCCGCGTTGTTGACCAGGATGTCGAGGCCGGGGAGGGCGCTCTCGAGGTAGCGGCAGAATATCTCGACGCTGGGCGAGTGCCGCAGGTCCAGTCCGTGGATGCGCAGGCGAGCGCTCCACTCCGGGAAATCCTTCTCCCCGGAGTACCGGCGCGCCGCGTCGTGGGGGAAGCGGGTCGTGGCGACCACCGACGCTCCCGCCCGGAGCATCATGAGCGAGGCTTGGTAGCCGATCTTGAGGCGCGCTCCGGTGATCACCGCGAAGCGGCCCTCCAGGGAACAGCTCTGGAAGCGCTTGGCGTAATTGAACTCGGCGCAGTCCGGGCACATGGAGTCGTAGAAGAAGTGGAGTCTCCTGTACTCGGCCTTGCAGACGTAGCAGGAGCGCGGCTCGCTCAACTCCGGGCGCTCGTGGATCGGCCGCTCCTCGGGGAGGACCTTGGGGGGCGCGGTGTAGACCGCTTCGCGCCGCACGGCGCGGATCTGCGTACCGGCCCGTATCGCCCGGTCCGCGCCCTTGCGCGCGCGCTTGCGCTGAAGGCGCAGGGTCCGGGCCATCTTCCTCTGCTCGTCGCGCTCCGGTCTGGAGACCCGGCCCGCGGCCATCATGAACGCGACGCGCTCCTTGGGCGCGAGCTGGGCGAGCAGCGTCCTGTCCTCGACCATGGCCTGGAGCAGGGAAAGGGAGCGCCTGAGTTCCGAGGCGTCGGGCTTTTGGCGGGTCTGTGACATGCGGGGAGTGATTATAGCAGTCTGCGCTCGCCGGAGGGATATGCACGGCGACGAAAGTCGCCGCGCGTAAATAGAGTAGAATATGCTCGCCTATCTCCCCCGCGGGGAGATGGGTGCGTTCCAGGGGGCCAGCGGGTATTTTATGAATAGCAACCTTTTCGTCGGAAATTTTCCCTACGAGACCACCCAGGAAGAACTTTCCGCCCTGTTCCGGACGCACGGGCGGGTGATGAGCGTGAAGATCCTCGTGGACCGGGAGACCGGGCGCTCGAGAGGCATCGCCTTCGTCGAGATGTCCGCCGAGGCGGAGGCGGCCGCCGCGATCGCGAAGCTCAACGGCACGACCCTGGGCGCCCGGGAGATATTCGTCTCCGAAGCCCGGCCCCGCGAGAAGAAGCCGGATGGGCCCTTGGGTAAGCCCGGTTTCGTCGAAAGGCGCTCCGGCAAGGACCGGCGCCAGGCGCACAAAGGGCCCGGCGGCGGCGGTTTCCCTAGGCGCGAGGAGAAGCCTTGGGAGAAGCGGCCCCCCTTCGGCGGCGGACCGAAGAAGAAATGGGGAGCCAAGCCGGGTTTCGCCGGAAAGAAACCTTGGGAGAAGCGCCCCTCCTTCGGCGGACCGAAGAAGGAATGGGACAGGAAGCCCGGCTTCGGACCCGCGAAAGGACAAGGGTTCGGCGAAAAAAAGAAATGGGGTCCCCCGGGGGCCGGGGGCCCGAAGAAACCTTGGGAGAAGCGCCCTCCTTTCGGCGGCGGTCCGAAGAAACCTTGGGGCTCGAAGCCCCGCCCCGGCGGCGACAAGCGCGAGGGAGCCGGATTCAAGAAGAAGTGGACTCCCGGCGGTCCGGGCGGCCCGAAGAAATGGGGCGCCAAACCCAGGAGGCCCGGGGGTTCTTGACGCGCGGCCATGAAACGCGATAAACTCGGCGCATGAAGAAAACGATATTGACGCTTTCGTTCGCTCTGTCCTGCGGCGTCGTCCTCGCCGCGACATCCCACGCGGTGGATTCCTCCAAGAAGAAGAAGGAGGCCAAGCCGGCCGCGACCCGAGGTGACCGCATGGCGCTGTTGGCTCCCGAGAAGGCGACGGAGAAGGCTCCGGACGGGTTCAAGGTCCGTTTCAAGACCACGAAGGGGGATTTCGTCGTCGCCGTCACCCGCGCGTGGTCTCCGCTGGGCGCGGACCGCTTCTACAACGCGGTGAAGGTCGGCTACTACGACGACGCCGCGTTCTTCCGGGCCATCTCCGGCTTCATGGTCCAATTCGGCATCAACGGCTCCCCGGAGGTGAACGCCAAGTGGCGCGAGGCCCGGATACAGGACGATCCGGCCGCGGGACGGTCCAACTCCAAGGGGATGCTCTCCTTCGCCATGGCCGGCCCCAATACGCGCACGACCCAACTCTTCATCAACTACGGCGACAACTCGAGGCTTGATTCCATGGGCTTCACGCCCTTCGGCAAGGTGGTCGAGGGGATGGAGGTCGTCGACGGCCTCTACCAGGGCTACGGGGAAGGCGCTCCGCGGGGCGCGGGTCCGGACCAGGGACGCGTCCAGAGCGAGGGCAACGCCTATCTGAAAAAGGATTTCCCGAAGCTCGATTACATCAAGACCGCGTCTATCGAGAAGTAGACGCCTTCAGGTCGTAGGGGCCGTCGGTCGCGGCCAGGAAGAGGACTTTCCCCCAGCCCGGGACGCTCATCGAATGGCGCGTCCCGGCCGGGAACACGGCATAGGAGCCCGAGTCCAGGGCCTCCTCCCTCCCGCCGGACTTGACCTGGAGCTTCCCGGAGAGGATGACGATCGTCTCATCGGTCTCATGGGAGTGCTCGGGCACGGCGTAGCCGGAGGGGAAACGCACCACGGCTTGGATGCCGTGGGTCTTGGGGTCCTCCCGGACCAGGTGGTACTCCGCGCCCGGGGGCAGATGGGTGGCGGGCTTCCAATCGAAAGAGGACTTCCGCCGGAGTTCGGCTTCTCCCTTGAGCGCGTCCGCCGCCAGCCAGGCCGAGGCGCTCAGAAGACTCGCGGCTAGGAGCAGGAAGGTCGTTCTCTTCATGGCCGCTATTGTACCGGATAGAGCCTTTCGGATACAATTCGAAACGTGAGTTTATCTACAGTCCTCCTCCTGCTCCTGGGGGCCTCGCCTTGCGGGGCCATCGAAGCCTACAGCCCCTCCGTCTTCGCGTCGTGGGCGGAGAAGGACCGCGTCATCGTGCTCCAATTCCGATCCCCGAGCTGTTCGGTGTGCCCGAGGCAGGAACTCTCCCTGGAACGCCTTGCCCAGGAGGAGCCCAAGCCCGTCCCCGTGTTCCTCCAGGCGCATTACGACCGCGAGGAGGACCTCCGCCGCAAGTACAAGGTCGAAGGCGCATCCGCGCTCCTGGTGTTCCGCGGCCAGCGCTACCTCGGCTCCTCGATACGGCTCTATACCGAAGAAGACATCCGGTCTTTCCTCCACCAGATACTCCTGCAGGACCGGGGCAAGCCCAAGCAGCGGCCCAAGCGGCGTCCCGGCCCGCGCAGGTGATCTATTCCTCGAAGCTGAGGGACTCGACGAATTGAGCCAGGGGATCGCCGGCCGGGGGAGCCTTCCCCAGGGGCAGTGTGTATTCGACGAGGTAGGCTTCGTTGGAATGGCGGAAGCAGAAGATGCGCCAGGACTGGTCGCCGCCGGCGTAGCCGCGCTCGAGGGAGACCTCGATCCCCTCGCGATGGCCGATCTTGGCCGCCTTCGACTTCAGGCCGGAGACTCCCTGCGCCTTCTGTAGAGAGCCGATGACCCGTTTCTCGGTGAAGCGCCTCAAGTTCTGTCCCTGGAGGGGGTAGACGCGCAGACGCAGACCCGGCCCTTCCTGTCCGCCGAGGGAGCGGCGCGTCATGCTCAGCACGGTGCCGGGACCGGCTCCTTCCTGGGTGATCATGAAGCCGGGAGGCGGCGCGCAATGGAAGCCATAGGCCAGATTGACGCAGGGGGAAACGGGTTCCGGGGACTGCGCGCCGGCTCGCTCCGGGGCGGGCTCGGAGGGAGGAAGAGGCCCGGGGCCCGCGCAGGCGGCCAGCGCGCAGACGACCGCGGCCGAGGGCCATCTCCTCATCAGTAGACGCTCCCCCAGGCACGCTGGACGACGATGAACTCGACGCGGCGGTTCTTGGCCCGTCCCTCAGGAGTGTCATTGGAGGCGACCGGCTTCTCCAGCCCGTATCCCTTGGCCCGGATGTGTTCGCCCAGGATGCCCAGCTCGATGAGCGCGCCCTTGACCGACTCGGCCCGCTTCTGCGAGAGCCAGTAGTTGTACTCCTTCCCGCCCACGTTGTCGGTGTGCCCGACGACCCGCAGGCGCATGGACCGCCGCCGCTTGAGGAGATCCGCGATCAAGCGCAGGGCTTCCAGGGAGGAGGGCTTGAGCTCCGCCGAGCCCGTCTCGAACTCGATGGGGGGGATCTCGCCTTTTTCGATGCGCTTCTGGAGTTCGTCGAGCTCCCCCTGCACCCAGTCCGCGTCGTCGGAGGCCGCCTCCTTGTCGTCGATGTGGACCAGGGGCCTGGCCCCGGCCGGGGACGCGGAGAGTGCGCAGAGGACACCCGCCAGGAGCAGCAGCGCTATTTTCATCCCTATTAACTTACCATGGCGCACACCCCCGCGCAAGGGGTTGGTGCTTAGGGGGTTGGTGCGTAGGCCCGGCATTTGTTATCTTTCCTCCCGGAGCGCCTATGGGATACAAATATCTTATCGTCGGGAGCGGGATGCAGGGCACGGCGTGCGCCTTCGACCTCCTGCGCGGTCCCGGGACCGAGGAAGTCCTGCTCGCCGACAGTTCCGGGGCCGGCCTGGACGC
>CAYHRV010000082.1:6658-12637 GCA_964359165.1 uncultured Elusimicrobia bacterium | reverse complement strand
GGGTGAGAAGCAGTCCCGGCAAGGGATCGGAGTTCGCCTTGTACTTTCCCCGGGAACAGTCCGCCGCGGCGGCCGCCGCGCCCACCGCCCAAACCGCGCCCCGATCCGGAACGGAGACCATCCTTGTCGTGGAGAACGAGGAGGCCATCCGCCGGATGGTCCGGCGGGTCCTGGAGAAGGGCGGGTACCGGGTCATGGACGCCCCCGGGCTCGAGAAGGCTCTCGCCTTGGCGGGGAAGGCCTCCCACGCCCCGGACCTGCTTCTAAGCGATGTCGTCCTGCTTGGCGTCAGGGGTCCGGAGGTGGCGCGCAAACTCCGGGAGGCACTCCCGGCTCTCAAGGTCCTTTATATGACGGGCTTCCCCGGAGAGCAATCCGACCTGCCGCAGGACCCCCGCCTCATCCTGCACAAACCCTTCACCCCCCGGCAGCTCTTGGAAAGGGTCCGCCTCGTCCTCGACGAAAGCTAATAGAGCCCAGGACTCGGGGTATCGGCGGGGTCCAGCCACCGGGAGATCAGACGCGAGATTCCCCAGCCCGCCCCGGCCCAGCCCAGGATCCAGAGAAGGCCCAGCGCTTCCACCTTCGCGAAGCCCCCACCCGGGGCATGGAAGCTCGTCGGGGTCTGGGGGGGAAGTTGTCCGAACGAGATCGGAAGCGGGATGTCGACCCCTTTGTAGAGCGTGAAGCCTATCGCCGCCAAGGGGATGGGGAGGAAGGGGAGCAGGGTCGAGAGGAGTCCCAGGCGCAGATAGCGTCCGGCGAGAAGGCCGGCCACGAAGGGAAAGGCCGTGGTGAAGACCAGCAGGCCCGCCCAAGGGTCGGCCAGCATGGCGAACCAAGCCGTGAATACCTGCCCCGCCAGCAGGAGCGCTATCTTCGCGAACCAGGAGAGAACGCGCATCGGGCGTCATAATACCTAATTCAGGATGAATCCTTGAACGGAAGTTGAGCCTCCCGCGCTCCTCCCGCCAGCCGCGTCCGGCATCCTATGGATGCGAAGGAAGTGGTAGAATGAGGCGTATGCCCAAGCGGATCCTGGTCGCCGACGACGTGGAGTCCCTGCGCAAGGCGGTCGCCCGTTTCCTTGCTCAGGAAGGCTTCGAAACCCTGCTCGCCGCCGACGGCTCCGACGCCCTGCTCATCGCCTCCGAGAGCCATCCCGACCTCATCGTCGTGGACGCCATGATGCCGGGGCTCACCGGGCACGAGGTCTGCCGCATCCTCAAGAAGAAGAAGGAGACGCGGAGTATCCCCATCATCATCATGTCCGGGGAGATGATCGAGGAGAAGGACGTGGTCTCCGGGCTCGAGGGCGGCGCCGACGATTATCTCGCCAAGCCTTTCCCGATGAAGGTGCTCCTCGCCCGCATCCGGGCCGTGCTCAGGCGCTACGACCATGAGGAGGAGTCCCTCACCATCCAGAAGCGCTGCGGCATCGCCCTCGACCCGGAGGGGCGCACGGTCAAGGTCTCCGGCGAGGCCGTGGAGCTCGCGCGCAAGGAATTCGACCTTCTGGCCCTGCTCCTCTCCCGGCCGGGACGGGTGCTCAAGCCCGGCTTCCTCCTCGAGGCGGTCTGGGGCTACGACCTCGCCGACTACAACGACCCGCACACCGTCGAGACCCACATCTCCCGCCTGCGCAAGAAACTCGGCCCTTCCCTGGCCAAGCGCATCGTCAGCGTGCGGGGGATCGGCTACCGCTTCGACGCCTGAGGCGGGGCTATTTCGTCCCGGAGGCGACCCAGGCGCTCCAGGGGAAGGTGGGACGGCCGTCTTTGAGGAAAGCCGCGGCGGCCTGGAGGACTTTCTCCTGGATTCCTTTCTGTTGGGCAGGGTCGGCCTTGGCCAAGGGACCCGCGATGGGAGCGGCGACCTCGGTGAACATGGTCCAGTATTCAAGCGGACTTTCGTAATCCTGTGTCCCGCTTACCTCGATCTCGCGCGTCTTTGAGAACCCCGCCGATCCCAGGAGGGCTTTCAAAGTCCCCGGTTGCGACTGCCGGAAGAGCCCCGGAGAGCCGGGCGGGGGAGGGGGGACTCCGAGCGTCGAGTTGACGATGTCGGCGATGGTGGTGGCCCAGGGGTTCTTCGCGGGCTCCGCCCAGGCGCATAAGGCCAGGCGCCCGCCGGGCTTGAGCACCCGGTAGAATTCGCGGGCTGTCCGCGCGGGGTCCGGGACGAACATGATCCCCATGCGGCAGAGCACCGCGTCGAAGCTCCCGTCCTCGAATGGCAAAGCCCCGGCGTCGGCGGTCGTGGCCTTGTAGTTGGCTAAGCGGAACTTCTTGGCCTTTTCTCGGGCGACTTGGACCATCTCTTCCGAAAGGTCGGTCCCCTCCACGCTTCCGCCCTCTCCGACGATGCGGGCCGCGCTAAGGCCCGGTTCTCCCGTGCCGCAGGCCGCGTCGAGGACTCTCAGGCCGGGGCGGAGGGCGGCTTCGCGGAGGATCGCTTCGCCCACGGGCTGAAGGAAGGCCATGGTGAATTCGTCCCATTTCTTCCAACCCGGGGCGAACTTGTTCCAACTGGCCCTCTGTTGTTCCCGGATCTCCTCAAGGGTGGGCATCAAGCGGGCTCGGCCAGCAGGTCGCGCAGGACGCGCTCCACGTCGGACTTCTGGGGGACGGTCGCGTATTCCAAGCCGGGCGAAAGGCCGATGCCCGGCGTGGCCTTCCCGGCCAACAGCCTGGGCCGGACCTTGAGCTCGTAGAACAACTCGTCGACGGTGCGGCGGATGAGGTGCTCGCCGAAATTCGTGATCTCGGTCTCCTCATTGAGGAAGAGCACGCGCCCGGTCTTGCGGATGGAGGCGCTCACGCGCTCCCAGTCGTAGGGGATGAGCGAGCGCAGGTCCAGCACTTCCACCTCGCCGGCTCCCTGCGCGGACAACTCCTGCGCGACTTCCAAGGCCACCGGCGCGAGACGGCCGTGGACCACCACCGTGGCGTCGGAACCTTCCCGGGCGATCTTGGCCTCGCCGATGGGCACGGCGTGATCGCGCACCTCGGGCCAGCGCGGCTGCCAGCGGGTGCGGTCGCCGATGGGAGCGTCGATCATGGCTTTAAGCTCCCGCTCGTCCTCGGGCTCGCCGGGGATGAGTTCCGCGCCCTTGGTCCGAAGCAGGGCCTTGGGTTTCAAATAGAGCACCGGGCCCTCGTCCTGGATGGCGGAGAGCATGAGGCCGTAGGCGTCCAAGGGGGTGGAGGGGCAGACCACTTTCATGCCGTGTATCTTGGTGGCGATGGAGTCGAAGGAGTGGGAGTGGTAGACCGAGCCGTGTATCCCGGAACCCGTGGGCGTCATCACCACCATGGGGGCTTTGAAGCGGCCGCCGGAGGTCCAAGTTCCGTTGGCGCTGAGTTTTAGCACGTCGATGGCGTTGAAGATGTAGTCGACGAATTGTATCTCGGCCACGCAGCGCCGCCCGGCCCAGGCCAGGCCCAGGGCCGCGCCGAGTATGCCCCGCTCATCGAGCGGGGAGTTCCAGGCCGTCTTGAGCCCTTGGGTCACGGTGAACACGCCTCCCAGGGGCGGGCCGACGTCCTCGCCGAATATCTCCGTGACCCCCAGGTGCTTCTCTCCATAATGGAGGGCGAGGCGGATGGCCTGGGCCATGTTGGCCATGGGTCAACTCCCTCCCTTGCGGGGATAGGAGTCGGGCAGGGGCCCCGAGAAAACATCCTCCCAGATCGAGGCCGGGTCCGGATAGGGCTCCTGGCGCACTTTTTGGTGCGCGGCATGCACGGCGTTGCGCTCCTCGAGCCACACGCCCTCGAACTGCTCCTGCGTGCCCAGGCCCAGGCGGATGAGCCGCTCCTCGAGCATGGGGATGCAGTCCGGCTCGGCCACGCGGTTGGCTCCGGAGGAGGAGGAGTGCCCGTAGAGGCGGCTGGTCTGGGCCTCGAGCAGATAGGGCTTGCGTTCCTTGCGCACGTACGCCATGGCTTCCTTCAGAGCGTGGTAGGACACGACCGGGTCATTGCCGTCGATGGTCTTGCCGGGCATGTCGAAGGCCTTCGACCAATCGGAGAGCTTTTTGAGGCCGAACTGGTCCCGCCAGGGCGTGGAGATGCCGTAGCCGTTGTTGACCACGAGCATGAGGATGGGAAGGCGCAGGGCCGGACGGTTCGCCCAGACCAGGCAGGAGTGGAAGTCGCCCTCGGCGGTGCCGGCGTCGCCGCCCGTCACGATGGTGATGCCCTCCCCGCCCGCGCGCGCCTGGGCGATCCCCGTGCCTATGGCGGTCAGGTATTGGGTCTCGATGGTGGGTGAGACCGGGACCACGTTCCATTCCGGGACCGCGTAGTGGTTGACGAATTGGCGCCCCTTGGAGTAGGGGTCGGTCCCGGTGGAGCGCATCTGCCGGATGCTGTCGATGGGGTCCGCGCCCATGGCCAGCAGGGTGGCGCTGGAGCGGTAGTGGAAATGGAGGAAATCGTTCTCGACCCCGGAGCCTTTCTTTATCAGGAAGCCCAGGGGAACATTGAAAGCCTCCTCTCCAGGACCGCCGATCCAGAAAAAGCCCTCGCCGCCCTTGCTCATCTTGATGAGGCGTTCCTCCAGGACCCGCGTGCGCACCATGATGCGGTGCATGCGCAGGAGCAGGTCCCGGTCGAATTTCAAGGCCGAGTCGTTGGAGGTCAGTGCCTCCCGCAGGGGGCGCTCTTTTAGGGTGTCAGGCATTAGTTCTTTTTCTTCTGACATCGATATTATATAGCGTTTATATGAAAAATTCAATAGATGACATCAGTCAATATTAAGTTTGATAACTATCATATAGTTAAATTATCAGTAAGATTCCTTTCAAATCAGTCTCTCGCCATGTTGGCTGATGTCCAGGCCGGCTTCCTCCTGTTCGGGGGGTACGCGCAGGGGGATGATCGAGTCCACTATCAGGTAGAGCAGCCAGGACCCGCCGAAAGAGAATGCCCCCACGATCACCATGGCCGCCAGGTGCGTGAGGAAAAGGGAGGCCTCCCCATGGATCAATCCGCCCTTTTCCGCGAAGACGGCGGTGGCGAGCATGCCCGTGATGCCGCCTACCCCGTGGCAGGGGAACACGTCCAAGGTGTCGTCGATGGAGGACTTGGACTTCCAGTGCACCGCCATGTTGCTGATGACCGCCGCGGCCGCGCCGATGGCGATGCTGGCTCCCACGGGAACGAAACCGGCCGCGGGCGTGATCGCGACCAAGCCGACCACCGCTCCCACGCAGGCGCCCAGCGCCGAGGGCCTGCGGCCTCGCGCCGCGTCGAAGAACATCCACGCGAGCATGGCCGAGGCCGACGCGGTGTTCGTGGTCAGGAAGGCCTGCACGGCGGTCTCGTTGGCGGCCAGGGCCGAACCCGCGTTGAAGCCGAACCAGCCGAACCAGAGCATGCCGGTCCCCAGCAGGACGAAAGGGATGTTGGCTGGAAGGTGCGGCTGGCTCGCGAGGTGGCTCTTCCGGCGGCCCAGTTTGAGCGCCCCGGCGAGGGCCGCGAAGCCCGCGGACATGTGGACCACCGTCCCGCCCGCGAAATCGAGCACTCCCCAGCCGCGCAGGAACCCTTGCGGGTGCCAGGTCCAATGGGCGAGCGGGGCGTAGATGAAGATGCTGAAGAGCGTGATGAAGAGCAGGTAGGCGGAGAAACGCACCCTCTCGGCGAAGGCCCCGGTGACGAGGGCCGGGGTAATGATGGCGAATTTCAATTGGAAGAGCGCGAAGAGGGCCAGGGGGATGGTGGGGGAGAGGTCCGGATGCGTCGCGCCCCCGACGCCCGAGAACATGAGGAAGGTGCGAGGGTCCCCGAGGAACCCTCCCAGGCTGTCTCCGAAGGCGAGGCTGAATCCCACGACCACCCAGAAGACGCTGACGACCCCCATGGCCGTGAAGCTTTGGAGCATGGTCGAGATGATGTTCTTCTTCTGGACCATGCCGCCGTAGAAGAACGACAGTCCGGGGGTCATGAGCAGGACTAGGCCCGTGGCCGTGAG
>CAYHRV010000082.1:4936-6648 GCA_964359165.1 uncultured Elusimicrobia bacterium | reverse complement strand
TCCCCGGCGACCAGGGGGCCTCCGGCCGTGGATGGGGCCGACGCCGGGGTCAGGGCGCCCCAGAGCGCCAGGGCCGCGAGCACGGCGAAGGGGATGAGCCAATGCTTCCCGGCGCGGTGGGCGGTCACGATTTCCAAGTATAGCCGCCGGACCCGCTTGCGTCAATATGCCCCTCTCCTGGGAAACGCGTGCGTTTCCCACGAGAGGAGGCCGTTTTGGTGATACAATATTCCCGATGCCGGGACTTCATTTCGTTTTGTTTTCATTGGCGTCGTTCTTCCTCTGTTTCCCCGCCGCTTGCGGCGACTATGACCGTCCGGCGGCCGTGTCTGGGCAGTTCTATCCGGGCGAAAAGGCTCAGCTCAGGGAAACGGTGGACAGGCTCCTCTCGGGGGCCAAAAAACACGAGCTCACGGGCCGCGTGGCGGCCTTTCTGGTCCCGCACGCGGGCTATGTCTACTCCGGTGCCACGGCGGCACGGACCTATAAGTCCATGGGGACGAAGTGGAAGACCGTGGTCCTGCTCGGGCCTTCCCACCGGAAGGCGGTCAAGGTCGCCGCAATCTGGCCCCGCGGCTCTTTCCAGACCCCGTTGGGTCCCGTCCCGGTCGATGAGAGCCTGGCCTCCGCCCTGATGAGCGGGGGGCTCTTCGAGGATAGCCGGGAGGCGCACGCAACCGAGCATTCCCTGGAGGTGCAGCTCCCTTTCTTGCAGGCCGTGCTGAAGGATTTCAAGATCGTGCCCGTGGTCCTCAACACCGAGGACCCAGACCTGCTTCGGCGGATGGGAGAACAGCTGGCGCAGACGCTCAAGGGCCGCCGGGACACTCTCCTCCTCCTCTCCTCGGACCTGTCGCATTATCCCTCCAGCTCCACGGCCAGGGCCGCGGACCGGACATTTCTCAGGGCCTTGGAACGCATGGACCCGGACTACCTTCAACTCACCGAGGGCATGCTCCTCTCGCGCAATGAGCCCGAGCTGGCCACCCTGGCCTGCGGAGGCTCGGCTTTGCTCGTCGGCCTTCGCGCCGCCCGCCTATTGGGCGCGGACCGGGTGGAGCTGTTGGAGTACGTGAATTCCGGAGAGCTTCCCCAAGGGGAGCCCGGACGAGCGGTGGGCTACGCCGCGGCCGCTCTCATCGCTTCCGGCCGCCCGGCCCCGGCTCGCTTCGACCTCGGCGCCGCGGCCAAGAAAAATCTGCTCTCGCAGGCGCGCCGCTCTATTCGGGAGTCCTTCGAGGGCGGGGAACTGAAGGCCTTGCCCTTGTCCACGGACCCGTCCCTGAACCTGCCGGCCGCCGTGTTCGTGACGCTCAAGCGCGAGGGGCTGCTGCGGGGGTGCATCGGCATGACCGAGCCCCGCATGCCCTTGCAGGACGCGGTGCTCTATTTCGCGCGGGCCGCGGCTTTCGAGGACCGCCGCTTCCAGCCCGTGGCCAAGGACGAGTTGGAGAAGGTGCATCTCGAGATATCCATCTTGACCCAGCCCGTGAGGGTGAAGGATCATGGCGCCGTGGTGCCCGGGAAACACGGGGTCACGGCGCGCCAGGGACGCAACTCGGGCCTTTTTCTGCCCACGGTCTGGGAACAGCTCCCGACCAAGGAAGAGTTCCTCACCCGCCTCTGCGCCGAGAAAGCCGGGCTTCCCCCGGACTGCTGGAAGGACTCCTCGGTCATCCTGAGCGTGTTCGAGTCCGAAATCTTCGAAGAAT
>CAYHRV010000082.1:0-4926 GCA_964359165.1 uncultured Elusimicrobia bacterium | reverse complement strand
CTGCCCCTAACCGGTCACTTTACCGCCGATAAACGCACCCCGGTTTTTCGGGCGATTCAGGGATAATGGGGTGAAACTTCCGACGGTAACGGCTAAGGAAAAGAGACCTTTAATTCGTCGACGGCTTGGCGGACTTCGGGGAAGGGGATGTCGGCGGGGTCCTCGAAAGGAAGCGAGTCCAGGATGCGCCGCGGGTCCGGTGGGGTCTTGAGGTCGTAGGGCAGAGAGTTAGACACAGCGTCCAGCGCCGAGCCGCCGCGGAAATGAGCCGGGTCGCGCAGCATGGGATAGGGCGCGGCCCCGGTGAGGAAGGCGTGGGCGTCGTTGCAGTCGCCCAGGGGTCCGTAGCCTCCCAGGGGGAGCTTGGCGGAGGCGGCCTTGGCCTTGAGCTCCCGCCTCACCCAGGCCGCCCGCTCCAACAGTTCCACGGCTTGCGTTCCGGACCAGGTCCGCGCGGTCCGCCCTCCCACCCAGCGCTGGTTCGTCGTCGAGTCCGCGCGGAAAGAGGGCGCTCCGTCGATGCCGAAAAAGAAGGATAGGTCCGCGTTCACCTTGCCCCGCAGGGCTATCTCGACCTCGCTGTGCGTGACCGGGATGATGAGGCGCTTGCCGCTGGGCAAAAGGAAGCCCGTGTCCACCCAGACCGGGGTGCGCACTTCGCGCAAAGTCCCGCCCTTGGCGTGGCGGAGATCTCCGAAATTGGCGAAGTAGCGGCGGTCCTCGACGGTCAGGGAGGAGCCGTCGTCCAATAAGACGGAGAGGAACTCCCCGACGGAGGTGAAACGGCGGGAGCCAAAAACAAGGGTGAACGCGGGCCTTTGGGGCCCGTTCATGGCCAGTCGGTTGAGCGCGAGGGCCAGCTCGCGGTTGTCGCCGTAGGCCGAGGCCTTTCCGCTCACGGACGCGTCCCCGTAGAAAAGGCCGTGCCCCAGATCCTGCATGAACTCCCCCGGCTTGGGGTCCTTGGGCTCCCCGGAGAGGGCGAGCGTCTGCTCGGGAGGGGCGGGAGGCTCCTGCGCGGGTTTGGACCGGGAGGCGAGGAATCTCCCCGCCTCCAGAAGCTCCCTGGGGGTCAGCACCGGAAAATGGTCGAGGAAGGATTTATCCGCCGTGCGCAGGGCCAGCTCGAGGGCGCGTTTTCGCTCCGGCGAGGCCCAAGCCCGGCCCAGCTCCCCCGAGCGGCCGAGGAGAGTCTCGATGAGGTGATGGACGGCCTCGGGGTCCTGGGAGATGTCCTCTGCCAGCTCGCCGAGGCCGATCTCCTCCGGCCGCGCGGCCGGAGTTTCCGATGAGCCGGACCGAGGAGTAGGGGCGTTCGTCCGCCGGAGGGACCCTGTGTTGAGGGGAGCCTGCCGCGCCGTGCCGTCGAAAAGGACCGCCCCGCGGTTCCAGAGCGACTCCACGCTCTGAGCGCCGAGTGGCGCGGGGAGCAAGAGAAGTAGGCAGGGGAAAGAAAGACGCGCCGCTTCCGGGCGGCGGGGTCCACGGCGGGCAAGGAAAAACATCGCCATAGTCTAGCCGGGCCCCGACCGTGGGGCAACGGACTTCCGGCCCCGGCACCCGGTGTCAAAGGGCCTAGAAAGGCCCGGGCCTCGCGGCCGAGGCCACGGGGGCCGGGCCCATTTTTGTAGCATCTCCTCCGTGTCAAGGTCCACTTCCTTCTTGTCGTGGCCGTTCTCGGCCGCGGCGGCCGCGTCGATCTTCTTGACGGCCGCTCCCGCAGCGGCTTATACTTCGGCCGTTTACCGGTTCACCGGAGGTCCCGAGGAGTATCGGGAGCACCGCATCGACCTCTCCCAGACTTTTCCGGGAAATTTCTTCATCGAAGGCGGGCTGGACGCCTCCGCCTCGGCCGTTTCCACCGGGACATTCCGGCGCTTCACCGGGAGGGCCGGTTGGGAGGGAGAGCCGGGCTCGCTGAGTTTCTTCGCCTCCGCGGTCCCCAAGGTGGACGCCTATCAAGCCCGCGGGTTCGGGGCGGACCTGTCCCTGCGCGCGGCTCGCGGCATGACGGATTCCGACCGGTATTGGTGGTTGGACCTGGACATGGGCATGGCGCGCACGGTCCACGAGGATGGCATCGAGCTCCTGGCCGAGCGGATGCACCGCGGCGGCAAGGCCGCCCGGCTGGTCCCCTTGAGTCTGGCGCAGACCGACCTCTCCGCCGGGGTGCGGGCGCGTCTGGAGAGCTTGACTGTCTCCGCCTCGGCCGTCGGGAGCCTCTATGACAGAAATCTCGATGACCGGCGGATACGGAGCCTGCGCAACGCCGCCTCCGCCGACTCGGTCTCGGCGCTGGAGGGCTATCCTCGCCGGAGCCTTTTCGGGAAAGTCTCTTACGAATTCCCAAGGCCCATAAGGGTCTGGGCGACGGCGTCGAGGACCGATTTCGTGCTGGACTCCCCGTCGAGCCTCACGCTCGGCGCCGGGGCCGGGCTCAGGTTCAAGACCTTGGCCGAGTTGACCCTCGAATATAGCCGCCAACGCTATGCGGGGAGTCCGGCCGATTCCTATTGGTCCGCGGGGCTGCGGGTCGAGTTCGGCGGAGAAAAGCCGTAGACCTCGGCCAGCGTTTTGAAAGTCCCGGGGCCCAGGGCTAGCTCCATGTCCTCGGGCGTGAGTTGGGCCGGGTGTTCATGCCCGGCGGCGCGCGCTAGCTCGAGCAGGGCTCGCCTGAGCGAGCGGCAGTAGCGGGCGAAGCGCTCGGCTTGGGGCCTCGGCTCCAGGCCGTGCTGAAGGCGGGGCTCCTGGGAGGCCACGCCCGAGGGACAGCGGTTGTCGTGGCAATGGCGCGCCTGGATGCAGCCGATCGACAGCATCGCTTCGCGCCCCACCGCGATGATGTCCGTGCCGAGACATAGGGCGGCCGCGGCCCGCTGGGGCAAGCCGAGCCTTCCCGCGCCGATCCAGACCACTTTCTCGGCCATTTTCTCGGCCGCAAAGGCCTTGTAGGCGCGGGTGAAGGCCTCGAAGTAGGGCAGGGAAACGAAGTCCATGAAGAAGGCCGGGGCTGCTCCGGAGCCGCCCTCTCCCCCATCGACGGCGATCCAGTCCGGACCCTTTCCGCTCTCGCGCATGGCGCAGGCCAGCTCCCTCCAGAACTCCGGGGCCGAGACCGCGGACTTGATCCCCACGGGGAGTCCGGTGGCCGAGGCGATGGACTCGATGAAGGCTAGGAGGGAGGGGATGTCCGTGAAGGCTGTGTGTGCGTCCGGGCTTCGGCAATCCTTCCCCGGGGCGACGCCGCGCAGGAAGGCGATCTCGTCGGTGACTTTCGCCGCCGGGAGCAATCCGCCCTTGCCTGGTTCCGAGCCCTGGGAGAGTTTTATCTCGACGCCGCGCACATGGCGATAGCTCGATACGGTGCGCAGGAGCAGGTCCATGGAGAAGTTCCCGGCCATGTCCCGCGCCCCGAAATAGCCGCTTCCCAACTGGAAGATCACGTCCGCGCCGTTTCGGTGGTAGGGCGCGAGCCCGCCTTCCCCGGTGTTGTGCCAGCACTCCGAGAGCTTGGCGCCGAGATTGAGCGCCTCCACGGCCCTGCCCGAGAGCGCGCCGAAACTCATGCCCGAGATGTTGACCAGGGAGGAAGGCTTCCAGGCGTTCTTGCGGCCATGCGCCTCGCCGATGGTCTTGGCGCAGGGGAGCGCGTCCGCGGCGTCGGCCGCCGCCGGGGGCTTCGCGCCGGGGAAAACCGCGTGCCGGAGGACGAGGCCCTCCGTGCCGTACTCCCGCGAGGAGGTCCCAAAGCTGGAAACCCCCTCTTCCCCCCGTGCTGAGCGCTCGATCCAGTCCCGCTCCTCCCGGTTGAAGGGCCCTTCCTCCAGGTCCGAGGCCGCGACATGCCGGCGCACGCTCGGCCCGATGAGCTTGAGCAGGGTACGCCAATGCCCGAGGACGGGATAATTGCGCAGGACATTGTCGCCGCTGTAGAAGCGGTCGTAGATGAACACCGCGGCGAGTAGGATGAGCAGGAGCCAAGGGAGCATGATGTCGTCGGCGCGAGGGGCTACGCGTAGCGCGTGATCAGGTCCTCCAGTTCTTTCCAATTCGCATCGGCGAGCAACCCTTTGGCGTCGGAGAGAAGTCGCGCGGTATTGAGCCGTCCCTTCTGCGCGAGCAGCATGGCCTTGATGTCCATGATGTCCTTGGGGCGGTCGAATATCTTCTTGAATACGATCAGGTCTTCAGCGCTGTGTATTCGGATGGTCCTTCCATCCAGCACGCGCTCGGGACTACGCTCCAACACCCGGCTATGGAACGGGTGCCATGGCGCAAAAATCTCGATGCGTATCCCTTGGCGCACGAGGGTCACCATGTGTCCCCTCCCGCGCAGTTCGGCCAGCGCGGCCTTGACATCCAAGGGTTTCGGGTCGACGTCTCCGAGGAGACAGCCTCCTCCGGCGAGAGCTTCGATGAGCGCCGGGGATTGGATGGCGGGTATGAGCGCCAGCACGTCCACGTCTTGGGTCAGGCGTGGGGGGCCGTAGTAGTTATAGGCGATGGCTCCGCCGTAGGAGCGGCCGAGCTTGAGTCCTTCGAATACATCTTCAAGCCAATGGATGGTTCCGACCAGGCCCGCGGGGATCATTCAAGACGCTCGGCGAGCTCCCGGTAGCGTGCGAGGCCGGGCGCGTCGAGCGTCCGCCTCGCCGCCTCGTCCCTCCGGATGTCTTCGGGTGACTTGGAGCGGCGGATCGCGGCCGCGGTTTCCCATAGGTCCGAGAGGATGCGGCCGCGGTCCTCATCGCTTAGGCGGGAGGCGAGCGCCACCTCGCGCTTGAGCCACTCCATCTCCCGGATGTCGCCGTCGTTCATGGCTTCGCCCTTCGAGAGTATAACAGCCGGCCGCCCAAGTCTCAAGTGTCAGTCTTGTCCCGGCCTTGCCAGAGTCTCTTCCAGGAACCGGAAACCGCTCTGCGCGTA
>CAYHRV010000081.1:0-12642 GCA_964359165.1 uncultured Elusimicrobia bacterium | reverse complement strand
GGCGCGAAGAGCGCGCATACTTGAAAAGTATGTAAGCGATGAGCAACGCCGCCCCAGGGCAAAATCCCCTCGGCCCTCCAAATTGAATCAGTTATCGTTTGACAGGCCCATGATACCTCAAAACCAGCCTCTATTTCGTACAATCGCCTCCATGGCCTCGGCCCGGTCCCTCATCGAAAGCCTCCGAAAAGAACTGCGGGAGCATGAGCACCGTTATTATGTCCTCGACGACCCGGCGATCTCGGATGAGGAATACGACCGCCTGCTCGAGCGCCTGCGGGCCCTGGAGGAGGAGAACCCCTCGCTCATCACCCCGGATTCCCCGACCCGGCGCGTGGGCGGGACACCCTCCGTGGACTTCGCCCCCGTGGAGCACGCGGTCCCGATGCTCTCCCTGGACAACTCCTACGACGAGGGCGACATCCGGGCCTTCGATGAGCGGGTGCGCAAGGCGCTGGGCCGCCCCCCCTCCGCCTACGCGGTGGAAGCCAAGATCGACGGCGTCTCGGCCTCGCTCCTCTACGAGGAAGGCCGCTTGCGGCGCGCCGCCACGCGGGGCGACGGAAAGGTCGGCGAGGACATCACGGCCAACGCCCGCACCCTGCGCTCCATCCCCCTCGCCCTGCGCGGCGCCCGCCCCCCCCGCCTGCTCGAGGTGCGGGGAGAAGCGTACCTGGCCAAGGCCGATTTCGAGCGCATCAACACCGGGCTGAAAGCCTCGGGCTCGGAGCCTTTCGTCAATCCGCGCAACTGCGCCGCGGGCTCCTTGCGCCAGAAGGATCCCCGGATCGCCGCCGCGCGGCGCTTGCGCTTCTTCGCTCACTCCTTCGGCCGCCTCGAGGGCGAAAGCCGGTCCTTTTCAACCCACTCGGAGTTCCTGGAAGCCTGCCTCCTCTGGGGCTTCGCCGTGACCCGGGAGCGCCGCCTCTGCCCGGACATCGGGGCCGTGCTCTCCTTCTACCGGGAGTTCCGGGAGGAGCAGGAATCCCTTCCCTACGAGGCCGACGGCCTGGTGGTGAAGGTCGATCCCTACGCCGAGCAGCGCGTGCTGGGCGCCACGGCCAAGAGCCCGCGATGGGCCATCGCCTTCAAGTATCCCGGCCGCCAGGCCACCACGCGCATCCGCTCCGTGGCGTTCTCGGTGGGACGGACCGGGACCATCACGCCCGTGGCCGAGCTCGAGCCGGTGTTCCTGGCCGGGGTGACCATCTCCTCGGCCTCCCTGCACAACTTCGCCGAGATCGAGCGCCTGGGCGTGCGCATCGGGGACACCGTGGTCATCGAGCGCGCCGGAGAGGTCATCCCCAAGGTGGTCAAGGTCGTGCTCTCCAAGCGCGAGGGCTCGGAAAAGCCCGTGCGTCCCCCCTCGCATTGCCCCTCCTGCTCCGGACCCGTTGAAAAGCAAGAGGAGTTCGTGGCCTATCGCTGCGTCAACCCCTCCTGCCCGGCCCAGCTCAAGAGGGCCTTGCTCCATTTCGCCTCGCGCGACGGCATGGACATCGAGGGCTTAGGCTCGGCCGTGGTGGAGGCCCTGGTCGATTCCGGCCGGCTAAAGGACGCTTCCGGCATCTTCGGCCTGAACCGGGAGGACCTGCTCGCGCTCCCGCTCTTCGCCGAGAAGCGGGCCGAGAACCTGCTGGCGGCGATCGCGGCGGCGAAAGCGCGCCCACTCTCGCGCCTGCTCTACGGGCTGGGGATTCCCCAGGTAGGCGAGCGCACGGCCGGAGACTTGGCGGCTCATTTCAGGACGCTCGCCCGCGTGGGCTCGGCCTCCGAGGAGGAGCTCACCCTCGTGCCCGAGGTGGGACCCACGGTGGCGGGAGCCGTCGCCGGCTTCTTCCGGCACCCCCAGGTCCGCGGCCTGCTAAAAAAGCTGGAGGAGGCCGAGATCAACACCCTCGAGCCCGAGCGCGGCCCCGGCGCGGGGACACCTCTCGCGGGCAAGACCTTCGTGTTCACCGGAGAACTGGAGTCCATGTCCCGGGAGGACGCCGAGCGCAAGGTGCGCGAGCTGGGCGCAAAAGCCTCCTCTTCGGTCTCCAAGAAGACCTCCTTCGTCGTGGTAGGCCGCGAGCCCGGGTCCAAGGCCCGCAAGGCCGCCCAGTTGGGCGTGAGCGTCCTCGATGAGTCCGGGTTCCTTAAACTGATAGGATGAGATAATGGACAACAAGAAGACGGTGCTTTTGAGCGTATCGGACAAGACCGGCATCGTGGAGTTCGCGCACGGCCTCTCGGAGCTGGGCTACGACATCCTGAGCTCCGGGGGCACGGCCCAGACCCTGCGCCAGGCCGAGCTCAGGATCCGCGAGATCCCGGAGCTGACCGGCTACCCGGACATCCTCAACGGCCGCCTGCGCCTGCTCCATCCCCGCGTGTTCGGCTCGGTCATGGCGGACCCGGAGGACAAGGGCCATGCCCGCGACCTGGAGAAGGAAGGCATCCCGCCGGTGAGCATCATGGCCGTCAACCTCTACCCCCTCTCCCAGATCCTGCAGGCAGGGAACCTCTCGCGCGAGGAGGTGCTCGATTTCCTCGACGTGGCCGGCTCCGCCCTGCTCAGGGCCGCGGCGCGCAACTTCCAGCGGGTGGTGACGCTCTGCGACCCCAAGGACTATCCCTCGGTGCTGGAGATGCTCCGCGCGCGGGGCGGGGTCCCGGTGGAGCAGAGCCAATCTTTGGCCGCGAAGGCCTTCTATTACATCTCCTATTACGACTCCACCATCGCCCAGTACCTGAGCGCCGCCATGGAGAAGCTCCCCGAGGAGCTCATCATCGGCCTCAAGAAGAACCTGGACCTCCCCTATGGGGAGAACCCCCACCAGCACGCGGCCCTCTACACCTTGAGCGGAGCCAGGCCCTGGGGGATCAACGCCGCGACGCTCCTGTGCGGACGCCCGCTCTCCTTCAACCATTACCTGAGCATGGACAAGGCCGCGGACCTCGTCTCCGAGTTCCAAGAGCCCTCCTGCGCCGTCGTCAAGCACTCCAACCCGGCGGGCGTCGCGGTCTGCGACCGCGCGGGCGAGGCCGTGCGCATGGCCTACCGCTCCGACCCCATGGGCTGCACGGGGGGAGTGGCGGCCTTCAACCGGCCCGTCGATGAGGACGCGGCCCGGGCCCTGGCCCCGGAATACCTCGAGTGCATCACCGCGCCGGAGTTCTCCCCCGGGGCCCTGGACATACTCCGGGTCAAGAAGGACGTGCGCCTGGTCCTCCTCCCCTCCCTCCTCCTCTCGCCCAACGAGATCGACATCAAGACCGTCTCGGGCGGGGTGCTCATCCAGGACAAGGACAACGACACCTCCCCGACCGGCCCCAAGGTCGTGACCCGGCGCTCCCCCACCGAGCTGGAGTCCGCCGCCTTGAACTTCGCCTGGCGGGTCTCCAAGCATACGATGACGCATGCCGCCGTCCTCGCCCGCGGCACCGTGACCCTCGGCATCGGGGGCGGCCAGACCACGCGCATGGACGCCGTGCGCTTGGCCCTGGTCAAGAGCCAGGAGCGCCACCCCATCGTGGCGCCCGCCCTCCCCGTGGTCATGGCCTCCGACGGACCCCTGAGCCCGCTCCATATCAAGGAGGCGGCGCAGACCGGGGTGGTGGCCGTGGCCCAGCCCGGCGGCTCGAGCGACGACCGCGAGTGCATCCGCCTCTGCGACGACATGGGCCTGACCATGGTCTTCATGGGCATGCGCCATTATCGGCACTAGTGAAACACCCCCCGGATAAAAAGAAACACGCCCCCCGGACGGAGACAGACCCCCGTAGGGGGTCCGTCGGGCTGGTCTGCTTGGCCGGGGCGCTCTGCTACGCGAGCGCGCTGCCGGGTGCGCTGTTCTGGGACAGCGAGGTGCTCATCCTCGACAATGTCTTCCTTCGGAACTTCTCGCACTTAATGGATATCTGGACCACTTCCGTGACCGCGGGCGCAGGCGAGGTCACCAATTATTACCGCCCCCTCCCCGTCACATTGCTCCTGCTGGAATACCAGCTCTGGGGGACGAACCCGCTCGGCTATCACGCCTTTTCCATACTCCTCCATCTGGCCGTCACGACCCTGCTCTTTCTCTGGACCGAGCGCATCGCGGGACGCAAGGCCGCGTTCTGGACCGCCCTCCTCTTCACCCTTCACCCCATCCATAACGAGACCGTCAACTACGCGGACCACTTCGAGGGGATTTTGGCCATGCTCTTCGGCTTGGGGGCGCTCCTGCTCAGGGTGACCGGCCGACGCGCGGCCTCGCTTCTTGCGCTCGCCCTAAGCTTGTTGTGCAAGGAAGAGGGAGCGGTTTTCATACCCATCATCACATTGTTCGAGTGGTATCGACCAATAAACACCCAAGAGGCGTCTGGACATTTGTCCAGACGCCTCTTGGGGCTGTGGCCGGAATTCCTGGTCTTCTCCGCTTACGCGGGCTTGCGCCTGACGGTCTTCAACTTCCTTCACCTCCCCATCGGGGAATTCGGCGCGCAGAAGGGAGCGTACGGCGGGCTCGCCCTGCGTCTTTTGACCTTCGCGAAGGCGCTCGTGGTCTATCTCCATCTGCTGATCCTGCCGACGGGGCTTCATTTCGACAGGGACATGCCGCCCGCCTCCTCGATGACCGACCCCTGGGCCTGGGGAGCCCTGGCCCTGGGCGCGGCCATCCTGAGCCTTATGTGGCGCTGGAGTTCCAAAGCGGGACGCTGGGGACTGCTCTGGTTCCTGGCCGCCCTCCTGCCCTATTGCGGCCTGCTCCCCTTCAACAACCTCCTGGCCGAGCATTTTCTATACATCCCATCGGCCGGGATATTCCTCACCGCGGTGCTGCTCGCCGAGGGCCCGCTGGGCCGCCTCCCAAGATTCCTTTCCACCGCCCTGGTCGCGGCTCTGCTCGGCTTCCACGGGGCGCAGGGCCTGCGGCGCAACCGGGATTGGCAGGACCCGGTGCGCATCTACCGGACCACGCTGGCCGGGAATCCCGGAAGCTACCGCGCCGCGAACAATCTGGGCACGGAGTTTTTCAAGAAAGGGAAGCTTGCCGACGCGAAGGCCGCTTTCGAAGCCTCCCTCCAGGCGAACCCGGTCTACCACCCAGCGCTCAACAACGTCGGCGCGGTGGTGGAAGCCGAAGGCCGCCTGTCCGAGGCCCTGGGGTGGTATATGCGCTCGGCCCAAGCCCGGCCCGATTACGCGCTCGCCCATAAGAACGCGGCCGGGATCTGGCTGAAGCTCGGCAAGAGCGCCGAGGCGGAGAAGGAAGCCCGGGCGGCGCTGGAGGCCCATCCCCGGTACGTCGACGCCCTCGATCTCTTGGCCGCCTCGCTCTTCGACCAGGGGCGCCGAGCCGAGGCCCTTGAGCCCCTCCTGCGCTCCGCCGCCCTCTCCCCCAAGCCCCAGACTTACCTGAATCTGTCCATCCTCTATTCTTCCCTAGGCCAAAAAGAAAAAGCCCAAGAAGCCCGCCAAGCCTCCGGGGTCAGACGTTGACTTTCGGACCTAACCCCAGGAGATTCGGTCCGAAAGTCAACGTCTGACCCCTAGGATCGGGCAGACCAACTCGTTCATCGCGACGGGCGCGGCCGGGAGGATCACCCCGGGGAGATCTCCCGGCTGGCCGAGTTCCTGCTCTCCGCCGAGGCGCGCGCGGTCTGGACGCGCTTCGGCTATGACGCCGTGGAAAGCCGGCCTCCGACTACGGTCAATCCAGTTCGGCGGTCGAAGCGGCGAGGTCGCGGCGGAGAGGGGCGCTCAGGCGGTTGAGGTCCACGGCGCGGCGCTGATGCGCCGCGGCTTCCGCCAAGTCCCGCCTATCGCGGGTCCGCCGGAAGCGCGCCGACAGAGAGCGCGCCGCTCCTGCTCGCGCTTCCCACGAAAGGCCGTCGAGGGATATCGCTCCCGAGAACGCCTTCAGCGCTCCCTCCTCGTCCCCCTCGGAGAGAAGCTCCTCTCCCCGGACAGTGAGCCGGCTCGCCTGAAAAGGAGCGATCAAAAAAGCGGAGGCGGCGAACGCGCAGGCCGCGGACACGGCCAGGCTCAGGCGTCCGGGCCTTAGGCTCCCGGAGAGGGCCGGAGCGAGAGCAGCTCCGAGGAGCGCGGCCAGGAGCGTCAGGTTGGCCAGGTATTCGATGCCGAGGTTGAAGGAGGTGAAGCCGAGGAAGAGCGCGGAGCCCAGGAGCAGAGGCCAGCGCTTCTCCAAAACAGTCGGTACGGCGAGGATGCGCTTGAGGCACCAGCCTCCGAAGAAAAGTCCGGCGAGGAGGCCGGCTAGGCCGGTCTCGGCCGCGGCCGTGGCCCAGAAGGCGTGGGCGGAGCGCGTGTTCTGCATGGGGCCCGGCCGATAGGCCAGGAAGGCGCTCGGAAAATTCCCGGTCCCCACCCCCAGGAACGGATGGTCGCGGAGCATCGCCCAGCCTGCGGACCACCAGGAGAACCTGCGCATCGCCTCCTGGGGCGCCATGGGGTCGGCGGTCCAATTGTACCCGTAGAGGATTTTCAACGCCACTATCCCCCCGACTGTGAGCAGGATCACGGCCGCCAAGGACGCGCTCGCGCGCGGCCGCCGAAGGATGAACGCCCAAAGCGCCCGCGGCCCCGGAAGCAGGAGCGCCCCCGCTCCGATGAAGATCAGGGCCGAAGCGCTCTTGAGCAGGAGAAGGCTCAAGACATCCGCGGCGAGGCCCGCGGCCCAGAACCAGCCGACACGCCCCTCTTGGAACCCGCGCAGGACCCTGTGCGCAAGGAACGGGAAGGGCATGAGGAGGAAGGCGGCCGCGGCGTTGGAATTGACCAGGGTGCCGGGGACCTGATAGGAGAGCAGCATCTGCCAGGCCGGGATGCCCGGATGCTGGATCTCCTTGGGGATGGGGGTGTTGAAGTGGGTATCGTAATGCTGCCAGAGTATCGTGCCGAGCTCGGCCCAGCAGAGCAGGACCAGGACGGCCATGAAGGTCTCTAAGGCTTCCTCCCGCTCCAGTGCCCGGCACGACGCCCAGAAGAGGAGCAGGGCCGCCAGTGCGTCGCGCAGGGCATGGACCGACTCCGAGGGATTGACCGAACCCGCGGTCGATGCGGCCAAGGCGAGGGCCAGGACGCCCATGGGGAGCAGGGGCTCCAGCGGGACCCCTTTTCCTCCCTCCTTTCGGGAAGAAAAAAGGAGCCAGAGTCCCGCGGCCAGGGCGCTAAAATGGACGAGCGTCGCGGCCCATAGGTCGTGTCCGCCCCGGGCCAGGGCCGCGAACGCGCAGAGGACCCCGAGCGCTAGCGGCAAGGTTTTACCCGCACCCTCTTGTTATAACCCTGCCGCCCTGTAAAGTCAACGGTGAGGTCCTGCGGCGCTCAGAAGAAAGGATGTTCGAAGGAGAGGTAGGTGAAGATCCCATGCTCCCCGCGCGAGGGGCCCAGGCCGATGGGAACAGCGACCCCGGGCACGATCTGGAGCGAACCGGCGTCCACGGCAAAGCGGAACCCGGGGTTGAGGAAAAAGGCGTCGCCGCGCTCCTTGGTCCCTGCCGGATCCACGGATTCCGTGGAGGACCAGGCGGCTTCGAGCATGAGATTGAACCGCCGGACCGGCTGCCAGATGAAACTCGCGCCGTAGTTGAAGCCGAGCAGATCCGCTTTGGCGCCTCCGGGCTCCTTGCCCCCGGGCGTCGCGGTGGTCCCGATGTTCCAATGGGCGATCCAAGACGGGGAGAGCCGGACGCTCATGGGCAGGTTGAGTTGGAAGCCGAGCGCGCCGTTACCCAGGCCCTTTCGGTAGTCGCCGGTGGGAAGGACCAGCGAAAGGCGGGGCGCGAACGCGACCGCCCCCGAGTCTACGGCCTGCAAGCGGTAGTTCAAAGCCAGGTCCCCCAGGCCGACCACGCTTGCGGGACTGCGCACCCGCTGGACAGGGAGAGTAGCGGACGCCTGGTGCCTGCGGCCCGGGACCGGCCACTCCTCGGTGAAGGCGTAGCCCCAAGTCCGGGCCGTCTTCAGGTATTGCCAGGCCTGGATATGCTGGATGACGCCGGGCTCCTGGTTGTAGGCCTCCTCCAGCAGGAAAGAATTATCCTCGATGGGACCCTTCGCCTCTTGGCCCCAACATGCTCCAGCCGCCAGGATCGCCGTCAGCGCCGCAGGCAATGCCGTATTCATTCATCCTCCTCTTCCGCAATCCGGCAGGAACCGCCCCGATGTTATTATTGATACTAAGTATCAATAATATATCGCAAGGGAGCCAGGCACCGCAATGATGCGCGGCGGGAGATTATATGACGGATGTCAGATGAAACACGAACGGGTGTTCGTAGTGACGCCTGGGCCGGGGCGATCTCTAGGGGATGATCCCCAATTCCCGGCCGACCTTGCCGAACTTCGCCAGGGCGGTCTCGAGGTCCTTTTCCGTATGCCCGGCGCTGACGATGGTCCTGAGCCTCTCCTTGCCCTTGGGCACGGTCGGAAAGCCGATGGCCAAGGCGAAGACGCCCTCCTCGAAGAGGCGGGCGCTGAAGGCTTGAGCCTTGCGCGTGTCCCCCACCATCACCGGCGTGATGGGCGTTTCACTGGCCCCGGTGTCGAAACCCAGCTTCCTAAGGCCCTCCTTGAAGAGGCGGGCGTTCTCCCAGAGCCTCTCGATGAGTCCGGGGTCCCCTTCCAATACGTCGAGCGCCGCCAAGCAGGTGGCGGTCACCGAGGGCGGATGCGAGCTGGAGAAGAGGAAGGGGCGGGCGGTGGAGACGAGGTACTCGCGCAGGTTCGCGTTGGAGGCGACATAGCCGCCGATGGCGGCGAAGGCCTTCGATAGCGTCCCGATCTGGACCTGGATGCGCTTGGTCAGGCCGAAATGGTCCGGCGTGCCCCGGCCGTTGCGCCCCAGGACCCCGCTGGCGTGCGCGTCGTCGACCATCACGACGGCTTCATAACGCTCGGCTAAGTCCGCGATCGCGGGCAGGGGGGCGATGTCCCCGTCCATGGAGAAGACCCCGTCGGTGACGACCATGCGCCGCCGCGCGCCGCGCGCCTCGGGCGAAGCGAGGATGGCCTCCAAGGCCTTCATGTCCTTGTGCGGGTAGATCTTCCTGGGAGCCTTGGCCAAGCGCGCGCCGTCGACGATGGAGGCGTGGTTGAGCTCGTCGGAGATCAGCAGGTCTTTTTCGCTCGTCATCAGGCTCTGGCAGAGCGCCACGTTGGTGGCGAAACCCGACTGGAACACGAGCGAGGCCTCGGTCCCCTTGAAGGCGGCCAGGCGCCTCTCGAGCTCCTGGTGGATGTCCATGGTGCCGATGATGCTGCGTACGGCCGCGGTCCCCACCCCGTAGCGCGCCACCGCGTCCATGGCCGCTTTGCGCAGGGCCGGATGCACGGTGAGGTTGAGGTAGTTGTTGGAAGTGAGGTTGACCACGCGCTTGCCGTCGATGACGCAGACGGGCTCCTGGGCGCCCTCCAGCACGCGAAGGCGGACGCGCCGCCCATCGCGGTCGAGCGCCGCCAGTTCATCCTCCAGGAAAAAGAACGCGTCCCGGGACTTTGTCGTCATTTCACTTCCTCCACGCTCACGGATCTGTCGTCGAGCCGGTACTGGAACCGGAAGAACCTGCCCTCCGCCTTGAGAAGACGGCTGGTGATCTCCCGGCCGCGCCGCCCCCGCAGAGTCGCGACGTCCCTGGGCCGGTAATCCAGCTCGGGCTGGGGGCCGTTGGTCTGCATGAAATATACCGATATCCGCAGGTCGCTCTTCTTCAAGGGCTCAAGATAAGCGACCAGGTCCCCCGTCTTCCAGCTCCCCGCCTGGACCCCGGAGGCCAGGGTCTTGGTCCTGTTCCCCAGATCATCGAGGAACGCGGTGAATACCGGGCCCCAGCCTAGGATCTGCTCCTGCGAAGCGTCGTCTCCCCAGAGCCAGCGGGTGGGGGCGATGTGGAGGTTCATCTGCCAGTCCATCCAGAGCCGGTAGGACGCCCCCGACAAGCGGAAGCTCTTGGAGAATACCGCGACCTGATTGGTCTCGGGCTGATAGGGGATGGGGACTTCCTTGAACCGCGGCTTCGCCGCGTCGGTGAAATCCGTGATCCGGAGCACCGGGCTCTTGCCGTTATGCGCGTAGCGGAAAGCGAGGTCCCTTCCTCCCACGCGCTTGAGCGCGCCATTGCCCGCGCCGGAGGAAAGCTCCACGCGCACGGGAGCGGCCTGGGGCGGGGAGCCCGGCCCGCCGGGACCGCCGTCGACCCAGGTCTTGGGCACTTTCACCTTGGCGGCGCGCAGGACTTCGCCGGTCTCGATGCGGATGAGCCGGGCGTTGACCTCCACGCTCCCGCTCCCGCGGTCGGCGAGCGTGCCGGTCACCAGCAGGCGGGCGCCGGCCGTCCGTCCGGCCTGGAGGGCCGACTCCGGGCTTACCACCCCGCTGCTCTGCAGGCGCAGTTCCTCGAGCAGCCTGTCGAGCTGTTCCCTCTCGATCATCGAGAGCTCCTTGCGCAAGACGAGCTCGGTCTGAAGGGAAGCGGCGACCACGGCTCCGCCCTCGGAGCGCCGCCCGTCCGCGTAGCGGAAGGCGGCCACCGCGGCCTTGTCCTCGGGCCCGGTCTTGACTCCCTTTCCCAGGGCCTTGGCCAGGCGGGCGTAGGGATCGGCTTGGGCCTCGGACGCGGCCGAGGCGATAAGAGCCGAGACGAGGAGGACGCGGCGAAGGAGCATATTCATCCGCCCAGGAGGTTTCGCAGGAGGAACATCCAGTTCTCCTTGCGCTCGCGCAGGCGGCGGGAGAAGTAGGGGAACCAATGCGTCCCATAGGGCACATAGACGCGCACGGAGCAGCCCTGCTCGCGCAGGGTGGTCCAGCGCCCAGGCCTCAGCCCATAGAGCATCTGGAACTCGAAGCGGTCCCTCCCGATCCCCTTGGACTGGGCGTAGCGCAGGGCCTCCTGGATGCGGTCCTCCTCATGCGTGGCCAAGGCGTGCAGGCCCCCGGAGTCGAGCAGGTCGCGAGCGAGCTGGTCGAAGCTCCGGTGCACCTCCTCGCGCGTCTCGAAGGCCACGGAGGGCGGCTCCTTGTAGGCCCCCTTGCAGAGCCGCACCCTCGCCCCCGCGCGGCAGAGCGCGGCGATGTCGGCGCGGCTGCGCTTGAGATAGGCCTGGATGACGATGCCCATGTTGCGGTGGGATTGGAACACGTCGAAGAAGAGGTCCAGCGTCCTCTGGGTGTAGGCGGAGCCCTCCATGTCGACGCGTACGAAGTTCTGCAGGTTCCCGGCCTCTCCCACGATCCGCAGGAGGCGTTCCTTCGCTTTCTTCGCGTCGAGATGCAGGCCGAGTTGGGTGAGCTTGAGGCTGACGTTGGCGTCGAGACCCTCCTCCTGGATCAGGCGCAGGAGCCCCACGATCTCGGCGGCGGCCTCGTCGGCCTGGTCCTGGGCGCGGCATTCCTCCCCCAGGAAATCCAAGGTGGCCTTGATGCCCCTTTCGTTGAGACGGCGGACGGCCCCGGCCGCCTCTCGGGCCGTATCCCCGGCCACGAAACGCCGGGCCAGGAACGTCATCATGCGCATGCGGATTATGTATCATTTTTCCAACGGACCCGTCATTAACATGTCTGATTGCAAATACTGCGGCTGTTCGGGCTGGTTCTTCGCCCTCTCCAAGAGCGGGCTCTGCCAGAACTGCGGCCATATGGTCAGCCTCGAGATCGCCCAGCGCAGGGATTCCTTCCGCGACGCCGCCGAACGCGCGTCCCAGACCGGGAACCCGCATTCCAAGATCGCCCGCCTGGACCAGGCCCTCTCCCACCTCGAAGCCCTCGCCAAGCTCGAGGAGCGGGGCATCGAAGCCCTGGAAGGGACGGCTTCCGACCAGCTCAAGGCCAGGAAAGAGGAGCGCGACAGGCTCATCCTGGAGACCTCCCGGCGGGAGACGGAAGAGGCCCTCGCCAAGGTCTCGGGCGCGCAAGGTCCCAAGGCCAAGATCGCGACCTGCCAGGCCCTCCTGCTCAAGCTCTCCGAGTACAAGCTCAAGCTCTCCGACGCCGAGCCTCTCTCGCTGTTGGAACGGCGCCTGCAGGACTGCGCCCACCAGATACGCCTCAATGAATTGCTTGAAAAAGCCAAGGAAGAGGAGGACGCGGGGCGGCGCGACTCGGCCTACGGACTCTACCGGGAAGCCGCGGGCTTCCTGAAAGCCTCAGATATGGACCCCGACCTGCGCACCCGCCACTTGGTCCGCCTCAACGGCAAGCTCAAAGAACTCAAGCCCAAGTAGGGCGCACACGGTGCGCCGCGTGTGTCCAAGGTTGCGGTGATGGACGCCCATCCGACTGCACCGCACGGCGACTTCCTTCGCCGTGTATAAAGGTCCCTCCTTTGTCTGGGCCCCTTGCGGCCCCTCCTGGGCCCCATCGGCCCATGCCTCCGGCCCGGCCATGGCCCATACTGATAGGGATGAAGCGCTTCCTTCCGGCCGCACTTCTCCTCTTCCTCGGTTCCGGAGCCTGGGGCCAGTCCCAGCCCGGAGTCGGCCTTTCGATCAACCCGGTGCCCGGCTCCGGCTCGAACGCCGGCGCGTCCACCCTCCGCATGGACCTGGGCGGCTCCAACCCAGCGGCCCCGGCCTTTTCGAGCCTCGGACCAGCCCTCTCCCCTTCCCTTTCGCTTTACCCCAAGGTCTCGCCCGCGGCCCCCGCGGTTCAA
>CAYHRV010000080.1:0-12690 GCA_964359165.1 uncultured Elusimicrobia bacterium | reverse complement strand
TCCGCGGTGGTCAGGCGGATGCGGCGCACGATGAAGCGCAGGCGCCGGGCCGTCAGCGGCTTGCGCTCGTGCACGGCCGCGATATCCTCGAACTCGAGGCGGCGGAATATCTCCCCCACCAAGCGTTCGCAGGCGGCCCTGCGCTTTTCTGGAGGCAATAATTCCTCATCGAGCAGGCGATGCACCCTCAAGCCTCCGAGCACCTGCGAAGCCCAGAGGCGCGCCTTCTTGTCGGCCATGCGCTGGGGGGTGATGTGGAACAAGGCGTCCGCGCAGTCCACCGGGGCGAGGTACTGGTCCAGGAGGCCGAGGAACTCCGGATAGTCCGGCTCCTTGAGCTCCCCGCTCTCGGCGCGGCGCATGAAATGAGAGACCGCGTCCTGGTAGAGCTCCTGCTTGAACTGGTAGAGCGGCTCCTCCGCTTCCTTGAGCTTATCCCAAAGGTAGCGCAGGGGGTCGCGCACGTCCTTGGGCATGCCGCGGAAATCGCAGTAGTCGGCCAATCGGGCGATGACCACGCATTGGAGGGTCAGGTTGGCCATGCTTTCCTAAGCATAACACCCAACCTTCGGGCGCGCAAGGTTGTATTATATGGACCGTCTTCCCGGGAAAACGCATGCGTTTTCCGGGAAGACGGGATAAGATCATGGACATCGAACAAGTCAGGGCGGTCCTGGATTCCCGAGCGGAGCCCGCTTTCAGGTTCAAGCAGGTGCTCCAGGCGGTTTATAAGGATGCGATATCTTCGTATGCCGAAGCGACCGCGCTTCCCGCCGGACTGCGCTCGGCATTGGAACAAGGCGCCCCTCTTCTCTCGCTCAAGCAAAAACTCGTCAAGGTGTCCGCGGAGGGGAACGCGCATAAGGCCGTGCTCACGCTCTCGGATGGGACCGACATCGAGACCGTGCTCCTCAAGCCCAGGCCCGGCCCATCCTGGACCGTGTGTATCTCCTGCCAGGTCGGCTGCGCCATGGGGTGCACCTTCTGCGCCACCGCGCTCATGGGCTTGGAGCGCAGCCTCAAGGCTGAGGAGATCGCCGACCAGGTCCTCTTCTGGAAGCAGTATCTGCGGGCCGGCCAGGCCGAGGGCAAGCTCGACCATGTGGTCTACATGGGCATGGGCGAGCCTTTCCATTGCTACGACACCGTGGCCAAGAGCTTGAGGATGCTCATGGACCCGGAGCTCTTCGCCATCGCCGACCGGCACATCTCGGTGTCCACCGTGGGCGTCATCGCGGGCATGATGCGCTTCTGCTCGGATTTTCCCCAGGTGAACCTGGCGCTCTCACTGCACGCGGCCAAGGACGGCCTGCGCGAGGAGTTGGTCCCTTCCGCCCGGGCCTTCCCCCTGGAGCGCCTGGCCAAGGAGCTCGGGCGGACCCTGGAGAAGAACCGGCGCAAGATCTTCCTGGAATACTGCCTGCTCGCCGGGGAGAACGACGATAGGGACGCGGCCAACGCCCTGGTCCGGTTCATCCGTTCCACCGGCCGCGTGGACCTCCTCCATGTCAACCTCATCGCCTGGAACCCCACCGATACCCCGCACACCGTAAGCTCGCCCGAGGCCGTCAAGGAATTTCGGGACTTCCTGAGGAGCCGGGGCATCGCGGTGACCATCCGAAAAAGCCTGGGCACGGACATCCAAGGGGCCTGCGGCCAGCTCATCACCAGCGAGAAGAAGAAGGCGGTCGGCTCGGCTCGCCGCAAACATAGGCCTAAATCGCGATAAACGCTTTCGCGTTTCTCGCGATTTAGGGGAAATTAAGACGCGGTGGGGGAGGGATTCCCACCGCGTCTCGGACTGGATGTCCAATCTGTTGCCGTACTCGATGCGCCTAGCTGTTGTCCTGCCCCCTCAGTCTATCAGACTCGTGTTTCGGATTCGTTTCTCCTCTGCTGCTATCCTTAAGGATAGCAGCACCAGGCCCTCTCGCGTTTTCCTATGGTCCTTGCGGGGTGGGGCTCGGACTGGTATCCTTGCCCCATGGACGCCGCTCAAGCCTATGGGATACTCGGGGTGGAGCCGGGGGCGAGCCCCAAGGAAGTCCAGCTCGCCTATCGCAGGAAGGCGTTGGAATCCCATCCGGACCGGGCCGGCTCGCCGGAGCAAGCCGAATATTTCTCCCGCCAGTTCCTCCACATCCGCGACGCCTACGAGCTCCTGCGCAAGCAGGGCTTCCCCATCCCCGAGCCCGAGAAGGTGGTCGAGCGTCCCGTCTATTACAGCCGCACCGCGGGCCGGAGTTTCGCGCCCAAGGAAGGGGAGGGGGAGAAGGTGGGCGCGCTGGAGAAGCTCGGCTTCGGGTTCCGTGTAGACCTGGGGAGCTTGCTGCTCTGGGGAATGCTCATCCCCGCCGGGGGGATCGGCGCGGTGCTCTTTATCAAATATCTTCTGAAGGAACTGCAGTTATTGCGATAGAAGGCAGTTCTTCCATATTTTCTTATCATTGAAAAAGCGACATATAACCTTCTGATTTTCAAGGATAATATTCCTGAGAATCAGACGGCGGGAGCGGTTTTGCTTTTTCGGCGGCGGCGCTTGGCCCGCGGCGGGGGCTGCACGCTCAGGATGGCGGTGAGCTCCGGACCGTAGAGCTCCTTCTTGTACTCGCTCAGGCAGCAGAGCCAGGTCGCCTGGTCGCCGGACCGGGAGGGGGCCTCGGCCAGAAACTTCACTTCATCGGTGTCTAGGATCACGACGGGGTTGACCCCGCGCTTCTCGGCCTGCTCCTTGCGCCATTGGCGCAGGCTCTCGTAGCGCCGGGTGGTGGCCCCGTCCCAGCGGTCGCCGTTGGAGGGGCGCGCGGGCGGCTCCTCCTCGGGCTGGGCGCAGAGCCCTCTCTCCATGGCTTCGATGAGCTCCTTGCCGTAATGCTCGTAGAGGTAAGGCGTCATGCCGCGGGCTTTGCCCAAGTCCTCGTAGGAGATGGGCGCGAGGGCGGCCAGCTTGACCAGCAGGGGCTCGGGCAGGACGCGGAAGGGCGCGAGATTGAGGTCGGCTGATTTCCGTTCGCGGTATAAGTAAATCTCCTTGAGCACGGCCCGGGCCTGCGGCGAGAGCTCCTTGGCGCCCTGGAGCCTCCAGAAGCACTGCGGGTCGAATTCCCGGGGTTGGTGTTCGAGGAGCTCCAGCCGGCCGAATGCCTCGCGCGCTTCCTTGAGGAGTTTCCGTCCCTCGAGCTCCCGTTCGAGGATGTCCCTCAGGCGCAGGAGATAGTGCGTGTCCATGCGCGCGTACTCCAGATGCTCCGGGCTCAGGGGCCTCTTGCCCCAGTTGGCGCGCTGGAGCTTCTTGGAGAGATGCACGCCGAAGTGCTTGCCGATGAGGTGGGCCAGGCCCAGTTTTGGCTCTCCCAGGATGCGGGAGGCCACCATGGTGTCGAAGATGCCGTGGATCCGGAAGCCGAAATCGCGCTTGAGGCAGAGTATGTCGTACTCGGAGGCGTGGAAGACCTTCTCCACCTCCCGGTCGCTCATGAAGCGGCTCAGGGGGGAGAGGTCCTTGGCGGCCAGCGGGTCCACGATGAAATCCTCCTTCTCGGAGGATATCTGGATCAGACAGACCTTCTCGCGGTAAGCGAAGAACCCGTCGGATTCGACGTCGATGGCCAAACGCGGCTCCCCGTGGAGGCGTTCAGCCAGCCACTCGAGGTGCGAGATGGTCGTCAGGATGCGCGGGGGCGGGGGCCCTTGTTCTTCTTCTTCCATTAAAATCGATACAAATAAATGACCTGGAACCCGGTCGGCGTTCCAGGTCGGACGATTGAGACTATATGTATATATCAGGCCCGAGCGGTCTTGTCAATGCCTTAAAAATTTCCGCGAGAGCCGGAGAAATCCACGCAGTGGATTTCTCCGGCTTGCGCGTCATAGGATGTCGTCGCAGGCTTCGTTCTCGCAGGCGGCCTTGGGGGAAGGCGCGAGCGAACGCTCGAGCACCGCCTGCCTGAGCTCCAACACCACCCGCACGTAGTTCTCCGCGTGGTTGTAGGCGTAGATCGCGTTCCAGTTGGCCGAGCCGCGCTCGAAGGACCCGCCCCTCGTGTAGCCGGCGCGCGCGAGGTAGTTGCCCACGCTGCCCAGCACGTCGGGCCACTCGTTCCAGCGCTTGCGGCCGTCGCCGTCGAAGTCGACGGCCAGGCGGTTGAAGCTCGACGGGATGAATTGGGCGAACCCGAAGGCCCCGGCATAGGAGCCGAGGATGTGATGCGCCGGGAGGTTCTCCGCGCGGCAGAGCTTGAGCAGCTCCGCCAGCTCGCCCGCGGCCCAGGCCGAGCGCTTGGGCACGGCGCGCACGGCGGTGTAGAGGGCGTTGAACACCGTGAACTGCCCGGTGCGGGTGCCATAGCGCGTCTCCACTCCGACGAGCGCGGTCGCCAGGTGGCGGTCCACCCCGGTGCGCGCCGAGACCTCCGCGAGCAGGGCCGCGCGCTCGCGCACGAGCCGGGCCCCTCCCTCGATGGTCGCCTCGGTGAGGAATATCTTGCGGTATTGCTCGTAGGGCATGCCCTCGGCCGGCTTGCCGAAGCGCTCGACGATCTCGGGCACCACGCGCGTCTGCGGGTCGTCGAAAGCCGCGCGAACGGATCCCTCCGGCACGCCGGATCCCGCTAGCTTGCCCAGCACCAGGCGGAAGGCGTCCTCGTGGGAGAGTTCCGAGCCCGACATCCTCCGGCGCAGCCCCGCCGAGCCCTCCCGTGCCGAGAGCTCGATGCGGGTGAGGTCGAACGCGAAGCCCTCCTCCGGCCCGCGCGGGGCCGCGTTCTGCGCCCGGGCTCCGGCGCAGAGGACCAGCAGCAGCGGCAGGACGGATGTCATCGGCGTCCTCCCCGTGAAAGATGGAAGGCCTTGTGCAGGGCCTTGAGCGCGGGCTCCGCGTGCTTCTGGTCCACCACGCAGCTGATCTTGAGGTCGGAGGTGCTGATCATCTGGATGTTGATCCCGTTCTTGGCGAGGACCCCGAACACGCGCGCGGCCACCTTGGCGTGGCGGCGAAAGCCCGTGCCCACCACCGTGACCTTGGCCACCTGCTCGTGGATGTCCACGCGCTTGGCCTTGAGCTCGCCGGCCAGGGACTCCAGGGCCGCCTTGGCCTTGGCGGCGAAGGAACGGGGCGTCATGAAGGAGATGTCGTTGACCCCGGCGTGGGTGGGGGCCGACTGCACGATCATGTCGGCCGGGATGTCCCTCTCGGCCAGGCGGGCCAAGACGTCCGCCGCGATGCCGGGGCGGTCGGGGACCTCCACGATGCTCAGACGCACCTCCCCCTTGTCTAGGGCCAGGCTTGAGACCACTGCTTCTTCCATGGAGATCTCCTTGGCGGGGACGATCCAGGTCCCCGGGACGTCGTGGAACGCGGAACGGACATGGATGCGGACGCCGAAGCGTCGCGCCACCTCGACGGAGCGCGCCTGCATGACCTGAGCGCCCGAGGCCGCCAACTCGAGCATCTCCTCGTAGCTGATGAAGGGAAGCTTGCGCGCGTCGGCCACGATGCGCGGGTCCGCGGTGTAGACACCCTTCACGTCCGTGAATATCTCGCAGCCCTTGGCCTTGAGCACCGCGGCCAGGGCCACGGCGCTCAGGTCCGAGCCCCCGCGCCCGAGCGTGGTGATGTCCGCCTTGGCGTTGAGGCCCTGGAACCCGGCCACGGCCACGATCTTCCCGGCCTTGAGCTCGGCGCGTATCTTATCGGGCTTGATGGCCGTGATGGTGGAGCGGGTGTGCCGGTCGTCGGCGTAGATGCCCGCCTGGGGGCCGGTCAGGGAGATGGCCGGCACCCCCCGGTCGCGGCAGGCGATGGCGAAGAGCGCGATGCTGATCTGTTCGCCGGTGGCCATGAGCGCGTCGAGCTCGCGCGCGTCGGGGTCCTTGGACACCCGATGGGCGAGCGTGATGAGCTCGTCGGTCATCTCGCCCGGGGCGGAGACCACCACCACCACGCCCGCGCCGGCCTTGCGGGCCGCGATGGCGCGGGCGGCCGCGAGCTGGACCTTTTCGGGGTCGGCGACCGAGGTCCCCCCGAACTTCATGACGAGGATCGGCCTCACGAGGCTATCTCCACGCGCGCGCCCTCGGTGTCGATCTCCAGGGAAAGAGCCCGGCTCTTGGCTCCGGCCCGCGCGAAGGCCTTTTCCATGGCCCGGCCCACGCGCGCCTGGGCCGCGCCCTTGGGGGTCAGGGCCAGGATGGTCGGCCCGGAGCCGGAGAGGGCCGCGCCGAAAGCTCCGGCGCGCTCGGCGGCCGCGATCACCGAATCCATGCCGCGCACCAGGCGCTTGCGATAGGGCTGGTGGAGGGAGTCCTGCATGGCGAGCTTGAGCCAGCCGAAGCGGCCCTGTTCGAGCGCGGCGATGAGCAGGGCCAGGCGCGAGGAGTTGCGCACGGCGTCGCGCAGGTCCACCCTGCGGGGCAGGAGCGCTCGGGCCCTCTCGGTCGAAACCTGGAAATCCGGGACGCAGACGCTCACGCCCAGCCCCTTGGGGAGCTTGAGGCGCATGTGGCGGAAACTCTCCCCGTCCTTGAAGGAGGCGCAGAGTCCGCCGTAGAAGGCCGGCACCGTGTTGTCGGGGTGGCCTTCCCTGCGGCAGGCTTCCTGGATGAGCCAATCCAGGGACCGCTCCTTGAAATCGTGCACGGCTCCGCCGGCGAGCAGGCCGGCTAGCCTGGCCGCGGCGCTCGAGCCGAGCCCGCGGCCCAAGGGGATGCGGTTCTTCATGCGCAGGCGCAAGGCCCGCGGCTTGCAGCCCTTGGGCAGGGCGGACCGGAAGGCCTCGAGGGCGGCGTTGCTCTCGCCGCAGGGAAGCGAGGCGGCGCCCTCGCCTTCGATCTCGAGGACGAGCCCCTCCGGAGCGTCGAGCGCGGTCAATTCGAGCTCGTTGTAGAGCTTGAGCGCCATGCCGAGCACATCGAAGCCCGGCCCGAGGTTGGAGGTGGTGGCCGGCACGCGGACCCGGATGGCTCGTCCCCACGGCTTAGAGTCGCGGCTCATGAGCGCAGGGCCTCGGCCAGGGCCTTTTCATCGGCCGGGATCTCGCGCAAGCGGTGCTTGAAGGTCTTGGGGGTGTCGGGGTCCTTGAGCCCGTTGCACGTCAGGATGCAGACGATGCGCAGGCTCTTGGGCGCGCGGCGCAGGCCGCCGCCCTTGGCGAAGCGGATGAGCCCGGCCGCTCCGGCGGCGCTGGAGGGCTCGCAGAAGACGCCTTCGGACGCGGCCAGGAGCCGGTAGGCGGAGAGTATCTCCGCGTCGCTGACCGCGCCGATAAAGCCGCCGGAGTCCCTCGCCGCTTCCAGGGCCCTGTCCCCGGAGGCGGGCTTGCCGATGCGGATGGCGCTGGCGATGGTCTTGGGATGCTCCACCGGCCTGCCCAGCACCAGCGGCGCCGCGCCCTTGGCCTGCCAGCCCATCATCCTGGGCAGGCCGCTTTTGTGGAGGCCATGCCATTGACGGTAGCCCATCCAGTAGGCCGTGATGTTCCCGGCGTTGCCCACGGGCATGAACTGGTAGTCCGGAGCGCGGCCCAAGTCCGACACGATCTCGAAGGCGCCGGTTTTCTGGCCTTCCAGGCGGAAAGGGTTGACTGAATTGACCAGGGTCCAGCCGGTGCGCTCGGCCGCGGCGCGCGCCAGCGCAAGGGCCTCGTCGAAGTTGCCGCGCACGGCCAGCACCGAGGCCCCGTGCATGAAGGCCTGGGCCAGTTTGCCCGCGGCCACTCCCCCGGCCGGCAGGAGCACGGCGCAGCGCAGGCCCGCCCGGGCCGCGTACGCCGCGGCCGAGGCCGCCGTGTTCCCGGTGGAGGCGCAGAGCACGCCGCGCGCGCCCGATTCCAGGGCCTTGGACACGGCCAGCGTCATCCCCCGGTCCTTGAAGGAGCCGGTGGGATTGAGGCCCTCGAGTTTGAGGAGGACGCACTCGGGCCTAAGGCCCAGGGCGGCCGAGAGCCGGGGCGCCGGGACCAGCGGCGTCCCTCCTTCGAGGAGGGTGACGACCGGGGTCTTGGGACCGACGGGGAGAAGGGAGCGGTATCTCGCGATGAGCCCCTGGCGCGGCTTGGAAGCCATCTGTTCTACTCCGGGAGCAGGCGCAGGACCGTGGGCCGTCCGGATACCGCGCTCTGGCGCAGCACCGCGGCCAGGGCGCGATCCAGGGCGCGCCTGGAGGTTGAGTGGGTGGCGATCATCACAGGGACCGCGCTGGCCGAAGGCTTGTCCTGGTGTATCTGGGAGATGGAGATCCCCTCGCGCCCGAGCGCTCCGGTGACCGCGGAGAGGGCCCCGGGCTTGTCTTTTAAGCGGAGCTTGAGGTAGAAGGCCGAGTCGGACTCCGGCACCGCGCGCACGCGCGCCTTGGCCGTCTCTTTTTCCGGCGGGGCCGAGAGCCTCTGTTCGCCGCCGGCCAACTCGCGGGCGAAATGAAGTATGTCGGCGAGCACCGCGCTCGCCGCCGGCCCGGGCCCGGCCCCCTTGCCGTAGAACATGAGGTCCCCGGCCGCGGAGGCCTGCACGAGCACCGCGTTGTAGCCGCCGTGCACCCCGGCCAGGGGATGCTTGAGCGGGACCAGGGTGGGCCGCACATGGGCCTCGACTTTCACCGGCGAGGAGGACCAGTCGAAAGCCACGGTCCCGATGAGGCGCACCGTGCGCGAGAGTTTCTCCACGCCGAAGCGCAAGTCCTCGGCCTGCACGTTCTCGATACCCTCGCGCGCGATCCAGTCCGTGCGGAACCACGCGCCCGAGAGCAGGGATGCGAGTATCGAGAGCTTGTGCTGGGTGTCGCTGCCGTTCAAGTCCAGGGTCGGGTCCTTCTCGGCCATGCCCAGGCGCTGGGCTTGGCGCAGGGCGTCCTCCATCTCGAGGCCCGCGTGGGCCATCTCCGATAGGATGTAGTTGGTGGTGCCGTTGAAGATGCCCAGCACGGAGCGGATACGGTTGGCCGAAAGCCCCTCTTCCACCGCTTGGATGATGGGGATGCCGCCCGCGACCGATGCCTCGAAGCGCAGGGCCGAGTTCCCCTCGCTCGCCGCGGCGAAGACCTCGTCCCAGTGGCGCGAGAGCAGGGCCTTGTTGGCCGTGACCACGCGCTTGCCCTTGGAGAGGGCCGAGAGCACCAGCGCGCGCGCCGCGTCCATGCCGCCGAGGAGCTCGACGACGATGTCCACGTCGTTGCGCGCGACCAGGTCTTGAACGTGGCGGCTGCGCCGCACCGAGGAGGGGATGTCCAGCTTGCGCGCCGCGGCCGAGACCCCCCGGTCGCAGACCGCCGAGAGCTTGAGCTCCGCGCCCAAGGTCCTGCGGAAATCCGCTCCCCGGGAGAGCAGGAGCCGGACGACCTCGCTGCCCACGTTTCCCAGCCCGGCGATGCCGACTCCGATGACTTTCATCAAACGCTAGTTTAGCATACCGCCGATGGTCCCGTGCGCGGGAGGGCCCTCGGGCCCAGGCGGGGCCGGTCCGCCCCCGTTATCCTATGCGTATGAAGAAGATCTCCCTTGCCGCGCTGGCTTTCCTGCTCTTGCGGACCTGCGCTGAGGCGCAGGTCGTCGTGGAATTCAACGCCGCTTTGAGCGAGGGCGCGGCGCAGGCGCGCGCCGCGGCTTTAGAGCGCCGCAAGAAGCCCCAAGCCGCGCTCCTGCGCTACGGCGAGGCCTGCATCCTGCGCGCCGTGGCCGTCCACATGGGAGTCGTCCTGCGTCCGGACATCCCCGCCCCGGCCGTATACTATGGGAGCAAGACCCCGCTCAAGCAGTTCCAGGACGCGGTCGAGCCCCAATGGAACATGCGGCCCGAGGTTTTTCTCAACGCCTACATCGTGGCCAAGAACGAAGTCTATCTCCTCGATGAAGCCGAGTACTACCGCCGCATGAAGCGCTCGTTGGACGATTCCCTGGCCCATGAATACGCGCACTACATCCAGGTCAAGTACAAGGGGTTCAGCCTCGAGGGCGACGACAGCCTGGAGGGCCAGGCTGTCTCGGAGCAGACCTGGTTCCGCGAGACCTTCATCCAGCAAGACCCGCCCGCCGACTTCTGCCGATAAACACAGCGACGAAAGTCGCTGTGCGTTTTGAATGGATGCGCCCGACGGGCGCGACCTTGAAGACGCGCAGCGCACTTCGTGCGCCGCGTAGGGCGCTAACGCGTTTTCCTCGATTTAGGGAGCTTCGTTTTTTTGGGGGGCTTGAGTAGGGCTTTCACGCGCGCGGAGAGTTTGCGCAATTCTCCGTCCTTAGGGGATTTCTTGAGCAGGGTCTCGCTCAGGGTCCGCGCTTCCTGGAGGGCTTGAGCCTTCTCCTCCACCGCTTCGGCCGGGACCTTCTCGGCCAGGCGCAGCAGGGCTTTGAGGTGACGCGTCTGCTCGGCGGCCTTGATGGAATGGGCCTTGAGCAGAGCGCCGCGGTAGAGCCGTCTCGCCTTCCTTAGGGACTCCAGGTCTCCCTTGGCCGGCTGGGCGTCAACCCAGTCCATGTGCCGAGACCACAGATTCAGGGCCATGGCTCCCGACTCGGGCGAGAGCCGCACGGCCTTCTCCGAGTCGGCCAGGCAGCCGGTGAAATCCTTCTGCGCGCAGCGGCAGGAGGCGCGCAGGTCCAGATAGGTGCCTGAATCCGTGACCCGCTCCACGAGCCAATCCAGGGACGGCGCGGCCAGCGCGCAGCGCCCGAGCGCCACGCCCGAGCGCGCCTTGGCCATGTGGGCGGAGAAGCTCTCCGGGTGCTTGGAGAGGGACTTAAGGGAGGACTCCCAGGCCTCTGAATTGCGTCCGAGCATGGCGTAGGCGTACGCCTTGCGGCCTTCCAGGCCCTGCGAGTCGCCCGGGATGAGGACTTGGGCCTTCTCGAGGTCTTCCAAGGCCGGGGCGAAGCGCTCCAGGTTGAGCCGCGCGATGCCCCGGTAGCCCAGGGCGGCCCCGTCGGTGGGCCGGGAGTCCAGGTACTCGTCGAGATCCGCCACGGCCTCCGCGTCCCGGTTCATCCTCAGCCGCGTGTAGGCGCGCAGTTTCAGCGCGGGGAGATGCTTGGGATCGAGCTTGAGGGCCTTGTCGAGGTCCTCCATCGCGGCGCCGAAGCGCTCGGCGCTGATGTAGGCGTCCGCCCGCGAGGTGAGCCCCGCCACGTCCCCGGTGCTTTGTGCGATGACGGCCCCGAGGTCTTGGGCGGCCTGGTCGTACTCGCGCAGGAGGGTGTGGGACTCCGCGCGCAGACGCAGGTACTCGGCCGCCTGGTCGGGCTTTCGCCGGATGCGCTGGTCGAGGAGATCGACGACGCGGCGCTCGTCCTTGTCCGCGTCCTCGGTCCTGCCCATGCGCCGCTGGATGTCCGCCCGCAGGGAGTAGAAGCTCCAGTCCGAGTAGTTGCCGGCGAAGCCGGTGAGCACCGCCTGGCCGCGCTCGCAGTCCTTGAGCGCGCCCTGCAGGTCGTTGAGATGCATCTTGGACCGCGCCCGATAGTAATAGACCGAGGGGACCTCGTCGGGCTTGAGCTTGGTGCGCGCCAGGGCTTTGTCGAAATCCTCCACCGCGCCCTTGTGGTCGCCCACCTCGAAGGCCATGATCCCCAGCACCCGGTAGGCTTCCCCGCTCGCGGGGTCGAGCGTCAAGGCCCGCTCGGCGTCCTTGCCCGCGTCCGGGTCCCCGTTCTTCATGCGCGCCTCGCCGCGGCAGAGGTAGGCCGGGGCCCAGTCCGCGCGCAGGTCCAGGGCCTGGGCGCAGAGTTCCGCGGCCTGGAGGAATTCCCCCTGGTTGATGCGCTGTTGGCCCTGCTCCACCAGCTTTTGGACCCTCTGGTTGCGGGTGAGGGGGAACTCGAAAGCCCCCAGCGGAGGGGCCAGGAGCAGGCAGGAGAGGAACGCGGCTTTTTTCATGGGGTGCCTATAAGGGTACCCTATGGACGCCGATTTTTCAACAGGCGGCCACCGCGCTCTATCGAGCGCGCGGTCAACTCGATGTCGTGCCTGCGACCCCGGCGCCGGGACGATCCGGCTATCCACGTGGATAGCCCGGTCTCCGTCGTGCGCCTCCCCGAGGGGGCGTGGGTTTTGGCGGCCAGTTCCTTGACAGGGATTGAGCCCTCAATTTCCCGTCGGGACC
Source organism: uncultured Elusimicrobia bacterium (assembly GCA_964359165.1). Taxonomy (GTDB): domain Bacteria; phylum Elusimicrobiota; class Elusimicrobia; order UBA1565; family UBA1565; genus CAYHRV01. The sequence continues at coordinate 605 of CAYHRV010000080.1, read as the reverse complement.
CGCTCTATTCCGAGTTGTTCCGATTTAGCTCGAGAATTCCTCATCGAGATTCCTTTTCCTGCAGCTTCAAGTTAGCTGGCTCACATGTTTTCGACAGTCTCAGAAAATGAACCATAGTCACCTAAAAACCAACACCTTCCGCCTTCGATTGTTGTTTCAAGACCAAATTCATTCGTCCGTGGATTGAAGACGATGCGGCAATTCGCATCTTCGCGTCCTGTGTGGTCCGTAACCAAGATGAATTCTAAAGATTCGGGCCCTTCCGGCGAGGTAAACAAGTCGAGCGCACGCGGAGTCGTCAAGTGGGCTTCGGCCCAGGCCTTCAAATGCGGGGCAAGCTTTGGGAGGTCAAGTTGTATGGCCGATTTCAACTTCTCGTCTAGTTGATTGCGTAATCCCATAGTCTGTGTCCAGCTAACTTATAGGTCTATAAATCAGTATAGCAGGGGGTTTGGGGAGGTGCCAGGACGAAGATCACCCTATGAAACCTGGGGTTTTGGCTTGGGTTTCTTTGGCGACGGGTCGGATATGCGGCGGGAACGGTCCGTGTAGCACGATAATCCAACGCGCGGCGCTCCGGGACGGAGCGCCGCGGGCAGGCCCCT
>CAYHRV010000079.1:0-12749 GCA_964359165.1 uncultured Elusimicrobia bacterium | reverse complement strand
GACCTAGATCAGGGCAGGCCCCAGAGGGGATGCCATTGCGGCTGGAGGCGGGCGTCGTCGAGCTTTTCGCGGCAGAGCTTAAGGAGGGCCAGGACTCTCTTGGGCGTCATGGCCCTCACCCAACGGCCCTTTTCACGCAGGGACCGGACCCGGGTCGCGGGCTGGAGGTAGAGGCGCACTCTTGGGAAATCCTCCAGAAGCCGGATGAGCTCGAGCACCTCTTCCTCCCGGGTATTGCCGGTCAGGATGGTCTTGACGAAGGTCTTCTCCGGCGCGACGGAGAGGAAATCCCGATGCGCCCGCCAGAAAGCCCCTCCGGCGTCGGAAGAGAGCTTGATGTCCATGGAGATGCAGTCGGCCAGGGCCGCGACGCGCCGGAGCTCGTTGGCCAGAGTGCCGTTGGTCTCCAGGCAGTTCTCCAGCCCCCGGCCCCGGGCCCAGGCCATCATGCCTTTGAGGAAGGGAGCGAAGAGCAGCGGCTCGCCGCCGGTCCAGGAGACCGCCGTGTGCGGGCGCTGCGCGCATAAGCGCAGGATATCTTCCTTAAGACTGTCCGAGCCGCGCACCTCGCCGGCCGAGCGCGGGATGCTCTTGGGCTCATCGCAATAGCCGCAGAGGAGGTTGCAGCCTCCAAAGCGCACGAAGATCTGCCTTTCCCCCAAGCGCGCGCCCTCGCCCTGGATGGAGGAGAACACCTCCAAGACGCGCGCAGCTTCGGCCGCGGGCTTCACGCCGGGTCCTTCATGCCCGCCTCCTGAAATCCCTTCGCGCGGAGCCGGCAGGAGTCGCAGGTCCCGCAGGGCCTGCGTCCGCCGCGGTAGCAGGACCAGGTCAGCTCCATGGGCATCTTGAGCGTGCGCGCCAGGCGCACGATGCCGGCCTTATCGAGCTTCAACAAGGGGGCCAGGACGCGGATCCCCTCCCCCTCCACGCCGGCGCGCGTCCCCCGGGCCAGGACGCGGTCGAAGGCGCGCAGGAAGCCGGGACGGCAGTCGGGATAGCCGCTGCTGTCGAGGCAGTTGGCGCCCAGGACCACGGCCCGGGCCCCGCGCGCGTCCGCGAGGCTGGCGGCCAGGGACAGCAGGATGGAGTTCCTCGCGGGAACATAGGTGCTCGGGATGCGGCCCCGGCCTATCTTGGAGAGCGGGGTGTCGGGGAGGCGCTTGGAACGGTCGACTAAGGAAGAGACTGAAAGCCACGGGAGCTTCAAGTCGATCTCTACGAGGGAGACACGCGCGGCGCGGGCCACGGCCCGCGCCGCGGCCCTCTCGCGCGCGTGCCGTTGGCCGTAGCGCACGCTCAGAGCCGTGCAGCGCCAGCCCCGGGAGAGGGCCCAGTAGAGGCAGGCGGCCGAGTCGAGCCCTCCGGAGAGGAGGACCACGGCTTCCTTCACGAGCGGACCACCGCCTCGATCTCGATCTTGGCGCCCTTGGGCAGGGCGCTCACCTGTACGGTGGCGCGCGCCGGGGCGGGGTCCGGGAAGAACCGGGCGTAGACCGCGTTCATCTCCGCGAAGGCGGAGAGATCGGTCAAGTACACCGTGGTCTTGAGCACGTCCTTGAACCCGCAGCCGGCTTCCTCGAGTATCGCGCCGAGATTCTTTAAGACCTGCTCGGTCTGCTCCGCGACCCCTCCGGCGGAAATATCCCCGGTCCGGGGGTCGGCCGGGATCTGCCCGGAGACGAACAGGAGCCCCCCGCAGCGCACCGCCTGCGAATAGGGGCCGATGGCCGCCGGCGCGCCCAGAGCGCGCACCGCTTCCTTCTTCTTCCTCATAAACAGCTTCCTGCCCGTCCAATACAGGATCAAAGCTGGAAATCCCAACACCCACGCCAAGGCGAGCGCGCGCCGGATAAAACCGGTCTTCCCGGGCGGAGCGGACTCGCGGGTCGGCCAACGGTCTTTCTCGACCGCGGGCCCCGGCGGCCCGACGCGCCGGTGCTCCTCCAGGGCCCGGCCGAGCTCCTGGGCGCCCGCTTGCACTTCGGGCTTGGCGTCTTTCTTCCCCCGCCGGACCGCGGCATCGAGATCCTTGAGGCGGGCGTCGGAGAGGGCTTTCTTAGGCAAGGCCGCGAAGGAGACCAGGGCGTGGAAGGCGTGTCCGCGGACTTCCGGGGCGGAGTCTCGGGTGGCTTCCACGAGCGCGTCGAAGGCGGCCCCGTCGCCGTGCTTGAGGAGTCGGTTCTCCAGGGAACGGACTATCCAGAACCGCTCGTCCTTGCCCTTGGAGCTCTTATAGAGCCCGATGAGTCGGCGCGCGGCCGAAGGCGAGGGGTCGGCCTCCAGGCGCTGAAGGCCGTCGTCTGCGGCCTCCGGCGGCGCGGCTTGGGACCAGGACGCCGCGACGCAGAACAGGGCGGCCGCGAGGGACCGTCGCCTCATGACCCTCCCATCACCGCGGCCAATAGACGCTCGTTGGTCGGGTGCTTGCGGGTGAGCTCGATCATGGTCTTGGTGGCTTCCAGGTCCGAGAGCCCCGCGAGCATCCGCCTGAGCTTGTAGACGCCCTGGAGCGTCGCCTCGGGGAAGAGCATCTCCTCGCGCCGCGTCCCGGAGTTCTTGACGTGCACCGCGGGGAAGAGGCGCGCCTCGGCCGCGGGACGGAAGAGCACCAGCTCCATGTTGCCCGTACCCTTGAACTCGTTGAAGATGACCTCGTCCATGCGGCTGCCCGTGTCCACCAGGATGGTCGCCAGGATGGTGATCGAACCCCCTTCCTCGAGTTTGCGGGCCGCGCCGAAGAAGCGCCGGGGCCATTCCATGGCGCGGGTATCGAGGCCCCCGGTCATGGTCTTGTTCCCGGTGGCGGCCGTGTTGTGAGCCCGCGAGAGGCGCGTGAGCGAGTCGAGCACGATGAGCACGTCCTTGCCCGCCCCGGCCTCCGCGATGGCCCGCTGATAGACGGTATCGGCCATGCTGATGTGGTCCTGGAAGGGACGGTCGTTGGAGGAGGCGAACATCTCCGCGGTCACCGAGCGGCGGAAGTCGGTCACCTCCTCGGGACGCTCGTCGACTAGGACGCAGTAGACCTTGAGCCCCGGATCGGTCGCGGCCGCGGCGAGGCAGAACTGCTTGAGGAAGGTGGTCTTGCCCACCTTGGGCGGCGAGACGATGAGGCCGCGCGTCCCCTTCCCGATGGGGCAGAGCAGGTCCACCATCCGCATGGAGGGCTCCTTGGACCCGTTCTCGAAGCGGATCCACTCGAAGGGGGTCAGGGGGGTCTTCTCCAGGAATATCCGCTCGGCCTCGCTTCGGCGCGGCGGCTGAGGCGTCCTATCCTGGCGCGGGGGCCGCCTGTCGCCGCCGCCTCCCTGCCCTCTATCGTGCTGGCCATGCCGGTGACGGGGTCTGAATCTCATTGTGTATCTCCCTGGGGCCGCGCCGCGGCTCCCTCCTGCGTCCATCTGGGGCGTCTCCAACTCTTGCGGAACTCTTCCAAGGAGGAGGACTGCGCCCTATGCCTATCCTCTCTCGCGTCGTAGAAGAGCACGAAATCGAGCTGCTGAGCGTCGGTCCCGAACTCCTGGTCGAATTTCCTGGCCGCGTCGTTGGCCGACATGGAGCGCCGGCCGAGCGTCTCCGTCAAGGGCCAGCGCAGACTTCCCTCCGGCGGGGGCCGATAGGCGGCCGTGAGCAGTTCCGGGGCGGCGAGGGCCGAGCCCTCGTCGAAATCCAGCGAAGTGTCGTAGGGCTTGCCCAGCAGACGGAAGGCCCGGCGCAAAGACTCCTCCTTCTCCCGCGCGGCGACCCTGGGCCGCAGCGCGGCCAGGGAATCGGCGGCGGCCGCCTCCAGGGAGACCAGGACCACGCCGCGCGATGAGACAAAGAGGGTGTCCGCCGCGGCCGCTCTAGGAGCCCTTCCCCGGCCCCCGCCCCACCGGCTCCCTCCCGCGTTGGACTCGAAGGATACCGGGTCATCGGCCATCATCCACGCGCTGGCCTGCTCCGAGCCGAAGGCGGCCTTGCGGCTCTCCGGGACCCCGAGGAATATCCCGGCCTCGTGCCAGTACCCGCCCAAGCCCAGGGAACCCAGGTAGCGCTCCCGGCGCATGAGGAGTATGTCCCCGGGAGAGAGCTTGGGGCGTATGTCGCTGATCTGAAGGCGGCTTATGAGAACCTCGGGCCGGGGCCGCGGCGGAGGCTCGAGGGCCAACACCTCGCGCAGTTTCGCGGCGACGACGGCCATCTGGGAGCTGACCGGGAGTTCCACCCACTCCGGCGGGGGTTCTTCCTGGGCGGCCTCCTGCGGCTTCTCCTCCGAAACGGGCGCGGGCTCCGGCTCGAGCGGGTCCACGGCCGGCCAGTCCCCGGGCCGAGAGGAGGTCGGGAACTCGACGCTCAGAAGGGTCTTAGCCGTCTCCGGGGCCGGAGGACGGCCGCGCGGGACGCTCGCTCCGGCTCGGGAGAGATCCTCCTTGCGCCGCTTCTCCCACTCCTCGCGGCGCGCGCCCAAGAGCGGGGCCAATGGATCCTGCGCCCGGGCCCGCGCGGCATAGGCCGCGAGGTCGGTCAGCGCATCCAAGCCCTCCCGCTTCGAGGGTAGGGCCTTCAATCGGCCATAGAGGCCCGAGGGCAGGGAGATATCCGCCCCTTCGAGCGCTTCCTCCAGCGAGGGGTCGTTGCCCAGGAGCGCGCACCATTCCTTGAGGAATCTCGCCTGGGCCAGGCGGGCCGCGTACGCGGCCAGGAACGCCGCGTGGCGTTCCTTGTCGGCGGGGAGCGAGTTGAAATCGCGGTAGACGCCCACCCAGGCCTCCAGCACCAGCCAATGGTCCGCCGCGCGCAGCCAGGTCCGGCGCGCGGTCTCCTCGTATTCCTCGAAGGAGGGCCTTTGCGCCGGGCGGCGCGGGAAAATGTCCGGGCGCCCGAGCGCATAGGCCAGGGCCTGGAGCATCCCGTCCCGGCTCCTCTCGATGGAGTCGAGCGCGAGGCTGAGACGAGGCCAGAAATCCGCCTCCAGGGGGACGGGGGCGCGCTGGGACTTCTTGCTCTCCGCGCGCACCCTCTCCGTCCCGGGCCGGCGCCAGGGCGAGCGCGAGGGGATGCCCAGGTCCAGGTCGGCGGCCAGGGTCAGGGAGGGAAAGATAATGAGGAACAAGGAGAGCCTCACGGCTGGTCCGCCCCGGGGAAAGAGCCCGGCCAACGGACATCCAGGGCCTTGAGCACGAGATTGAGCCAAGAGCCCGCCCGGCGCAGAACCTCTTCGACATGGAGCTCCGCCTCCTGCTTGGGGCCGAACCGGTGTCCCCACGGCAGAGTCACCCTCCCCCCCCGGACGAAATGGATGCAATAGGCGAGGGCCTCCTTGGCCTCGGCTTCCAAGCCGGTCTCCCTGGCCCTGGAGAGGAACCTTTCCTCGTCCCACAGCGTCTCCCAGCGCACCGTTTGGAGTTCGGAGTCCAAGGACGACGCCCTGGCCTCGGGCAGGGCCGCCAGCCACCGCAGGGACACGGCCGTCTCCGCCAATTGCCTGAGCACGGCCAGGGCCTCCTCCGGATGATCCTGGCGGCAGAGGGCCACGATGGCGTCGGCCAGCACGATGGCGCGCCCGGCTCCGCGCACGAGCAGGGCGTCCCCGACGCCGGCCTCATCCATCCCGGGGCCCACCCGGCACATGCCGTTGTCGATGAAGGCTTTAGCCCGTCCGACCCGCTGGATCAGCTCCTGCATGTCTCCCCACTTGATATAATCCATCCCCTATGGCCCGGATACTCCTCATCGACGACGACTGCGATTTGGTCCAGATACTGTCCTTCGCCCTGAAGAACTCGGGGCACGAGCTTGCCTCCGCCGGCGACCCGGCCTCGGGCATGCAGACGGCGCGGCAGTTCAAGCCGGACATCATCCTCCTCGACTACCACATGCCCGGCAACACCGGCGCGCATCTCTTCGAGTCCCTGCGCCGCAACGCCGCCACGGCCAAGACCCCCATCCTCTTCATGAGCGGGGAAGCGACGCCCGCGCTGGTCCTCAGCGAGATCGCCGACCCCGCGCTCTCGCGCTTCGTCTCCAAGCCCGTCCACATCGCCGACCTCGAGCGCATCATCGCCGAGATGCTCGAGGAAGCCCAGGGCGCCTAGTCCCCCCATCAATCCACCGCCGCCAGGCGCACCCGTATCCCCCGAGGCCCCAGGATGCGGCGCGCCAGCCGCCGGAAACGCTCGGGCGCGTCGGACACGAAGAATTCCTGGGAGGGCGCGCCGGATCTGCGGTCGAGCCTCCCGCTGACGAGCAGCCTGCGCACCTCGCAAGCCGTCTCCACGCCGGAATCGATGAGGCGCACCTTCCGCCCGGCCAGGGAGCGCAAGACCGGCTCGATGAGGGGATAGTGAGTGCAGCCCAGGATCAGCGCGTCCATCCCCCCGCGCAGCAGGGGCTTGAGGTAATGACCGGCCACCGCCCGGGTCACGGGATGCTCCCACCAGCCCTCCTCCACCAGCGGGACGAGCAGGGGGCAGGCGGCCGAGAGCGTCTTGAGCCCCTTGCCGAGCCTGGAGAGGGCCTGTTGATAGGCCTGGCTCGCGATGGTGGCCTCGGTGCCGATCACGCCGATGATCCCGTTGCGGCTGGCCTCCACAGCGGCCCGCACGGCCGGGTCGATGACGCCCACCACCGGGACGCCCAGCTTCTCCTGGAGCGTCGGCAGGGCGAGCGCCGAGGCGCTGTTGCAGGCGACGACCAGGAGCTTCACCCTCCGCCGGCAGAGGAAGCGGGCGTTCTGGAGCGAGAAGCGCGTGACCGCTTCCTTGGATTTGGAGCCGTAGGGCAGGCGCGCCGTGTCGCCGAAATAGAGGATGCGCTCATGAGGCATGGCTCCGCGGAGCTCCCGGAGCACGGTGCGCCCCCCCCCCCCGGAATCGAACACTCCAATACTGGCGTGGGGCCCCGCCCCCCCGCCCCCGGTCCCGGTGGGCATCCTCTTCTTCTTTCGTGGTCCGTTGATCCGTCTTTTCAATGAGCCCTCCCGTCGGTCAGCTTGCGCCGGGAGAAGTCGACGATCCCCGCGTAGAGCCCCTCCACCATGCGCCGGCGGACCTTCCGGGACCCGAGCTTGGCCTCATCCTCGGTGTTAGAGAGGAAGCCCATCTCCACGAGGACGGCCGGGGCGTTGACCCCCCGGAGCACGTAGAAACCGGCCTGCTTGACCCCCCGGTTGGCGATGTTCACCCTGCCCGCCGCGGACTGGGCCATGCGCCCTGCGAGCTCGGCGGCCTCGTTGATGAACTCGGTGCGCGCCAGGGCATAGAGTATCCCGGCCGCGTCCTGGTCCACCCGGTCCTTGTCCTCCATGGCCAGCACCGAGTTCTCGAACTCGGCGAGGCGCTCCGCCTCGGGGTCGGAGGCCTTCTCCGAGAGGAAGTAGATCTCGAAACCGTTCTCGGATTTGATCCGGTGCGCGTTGCAATGAAGCGAGACGAACAGGTCGGCTTTCCATTCGTTGGCCAGCCGGGCCCTGTCGGCCAAGGGGACGAATTCATCGGTGCGCCGGGTCAAGAAGACGTCGAACACCTTCTCCTCCTCCAAGAGATTCGCCAGATCGCGCGCCGCGGCGAGGTTCACGTCCTTCTCCAGCGTACCCCGGCGCCCCGGGGCTCCCCCGTCCTTGCCGCCGTGCCCGGCGTCCACCGCGACGCGGATGCGCCGGAGGCCGGCGCGGACCGCCGCCGGAGCGGGCGGGGCGGCCGGGACGCTCTCGGCCGCCCGCGGGAGCGGCTCGATCGGGGCCGCCGAGATCTCCACCGGAGCCTCCTCGGGGTTTTCGGACGGGGAGTCCGCGGGACTCCCGGTCTCGGCCAGTTCCGCGAGCGGGTTTCGCGGCCGCGGAGCGGACTTCTCGCGGGAGACGTCGACGACGAGCCGCCGGGGAGCCGAGAGCTCCGTGAGCATCCACCGCGCCTGCGGGTCGTAGAGCCGCACCAGGAGCCGGGCGGCCTTGGAGCCCTGCTCCAGGTCCACGGCCTCCACGACTCCGTCCCGGATGTCGGCCCGCTCGCTCTCGTCGATGACTCCGCGCTGGACGGTGACGTCGATGTCCTTGATCCCCCTCTTCTGCGACTTGTACGCGAGCCCCTCCTCCAGCTCCAGGACGATGCGGGTATGGTCCGCGTACGAGAACCAGCGCAGCGGCCCGACCGAACTGCGCGGCTCCAAGGACAAGACCCGCGTCTTCGGGTCGAATTGGGTCTCCATCCCCGCCAGAGCGGAGAACTCCCGCCCGGTGAGGAAGTCCACCGGGACCAGCGCCTCCTTGCCGCGCAGGAGGACGGGATGGCCCAGCGGCACCTTCTTCGATCCGATCGCCGCCTCCGGCTCGTCGGCCCGGAACACGATCTTGCGCCCATGGAAGCTCAGCACGACGCTGCGCGACACGGAGAACCAGCTCAAGCGGCCGCCGTAGACCTCCGCGATCTCCCGGACGCCCAGGTAAACGGCCTGGTCCACGCGATAGCCGTGCACCTGGGCGACCCGTTTCCCGGAGCGGACCACCTGCAGGTCCTCCGCCCTTGCCCAAAAGGGCGAGCAGAGCAGGAGCGCCTGCAGGGGAATCGAGAGGAGCCGTTTCATTCGAGGATGATGCGGTAATCCTCCCAGTCCAGGTTCGCGTCGTCGGCGATCTTCACCGAGCGGTGCACGTTCTTCTCGATGAGCGCCTGCTTCTCCTTGAAACCCTCGGCGAGCGCCGGATGCAGCACCACCCGGACCTGCCCCCCGGGCCTGCCCTGGGTCAGCTCGAAGATCTCCCTTTGGATGCGGATGCGCATGCTCTCGACGGAGAGCACCCGGCCCGACCCGCGGCACTCGAGGCATTCGTCGGTCATGAGGCTGATGGTGGACTCCCGCTTGCGCTCCCGGGTCATCTCGATGAGCCCCAGCCTGGTGATGGGCAGGATGCGTATCTTGGCCCGGTCGCCCTTGACCGCGTGCGCGAGGGCCTCCATCACCCTCTGGCGGTTGGAGGCCTTCTTCATGTCGATGAAGTCTATGACGATGATGCCTCCGATGTTCCGGAGCCGGAGCTGGTGCGCGATCTCGGCCGCGGCCTCGAGGTTGTTGGCCGTGACGGTCTCCTCCTGGGATTTCGACCCGGTGAAGCGGCCCGTGTTGACGTCGATGGCGCAGAGCGACTCGGCCTCCTGGATGACGATGGTCCCCCCGCTGGGGAGCTGGACCTTCGTTTGCCGGAGCTTCTCGATCTCCGGCTCGATGTTGAACGCGGTGAAGATCGGCGTCTTCGCGTCGTAGAAGCGCACGTGGTCCTTGATCTCCGGGGAGAGCTTGCCGACGAACTCCATCACCTCCGCGCAGGCTTCCTTATTGTCGAGGAGATAGACGTAGACCTGCTCGGAGAGGAGGTCCCGGGCCACCTGCATGGTCAAGTCGAGGTCCTTGTGGAGCAGGCACGGCGCCGGCTGGGACTCCTGGCGGCGCATGATCGCCTCCCAACTGCGCGTCAGATAGGCGATCTCCCTTTTCAGCTCGTCCTCGGTGGCTCCCTCGGCCTCGGTGCGCACCACGATGCCTTTTCCGTTGAGATGTTCCCGGGCCAGGCGGTCGACGATCTCTCCGATGCGCTTGCGTTCGACGGGGTCCTCGATGTGCTTGGAGATCCCGACGGAGTCGGCGAAGGGCGTGAACACCAGGAAGCGGCCCGGGAGGGATATCTCCATGGTGATCTTCATGCCCTTGGTCCCGATGGCCTCCTTGGCCACCTGGACCATGATCTCCTGGCCCTTCTTGAGCGTCTGGTCGATGGGCGCGCGTGAGCCGCCCAGGACGTCGGAGATGTAGAGATAGGCGTTCTTTTCGAACCCGATGTTCACGAACGCGGAGGATATCCCGGGAAGGACGTTCTCCACGACCCCCTTGTAGATGTTCCCTACGATGCTCTGCGCGCTGCGCCTCTCCCAGAGCAGCTCGACGAGCCTGCCGTTCTCCAGGATGGCGACCCGGCTCTCTTCGAAGGAGGTGTTGGCCAGTATCTCCCTCTTGAAAGCGGCCTTGGGGGTCGAGCGGCGCTCGCCCTCCGGCCGGGCGTTCCCGCCCCCGCCCTGGCGCTCGGAATGGTCCCTTTCCCGGGGCCCTTGATGGCGGTCCCGGTTGCCTTGCGTCCGGTCCTCCCGGCGGCCCCCCCTGCCCCTCTGCTGGCCCTGGCGTCCGGGACGGTTTCCCGCCCCCTGGCCGCCGCCCTCGAACCGCTCGAGAGCGCTCGCCATGTCCATCTCCTCCTCCACGGCCTCGACGGGACCCGCCGCCCCGGAGCTCGAAGGACTTCCCTCGGCGCTCGAGGGCTCGCTCCCCTGCGGGGCGGCCGCGCCGCCCGCCGCCGCGGCGGAGCCGCGGAGCTTCTCCATCTCCTCCAATTCCTTGGCGAAGTCATCGCTGATCTTCGCATCGGCGCCGGATTTCCGTTCATTCTCTTCCATGTCCGTGAACCTCCTCATTCCTCGTAAATTATGGCCGCATGAGCGACCCGCTCGCCGTCTCGGAGAACAGTTCTTTGCGCAGGATCTTGAACTCCGGGAGCGGTGCGAGGGGGCCCAGCCATGAGCGCAGCAGCGCCTCGGGCTTGACCGTCCTCTTGGGCCCGAAGCGCAGCGTCAAGTCCAAACGATCCCCGGCCGCGAACTCGGCGGCGCGGATGAGCGGCCGCGCGTCCACCCTCTCGATGCGCGCCCCGCCGTCCTTCACCTTCTCGATGACGATCTCTCGGCGGTCCAGGAACTCCCGCAGCCCCGCCCGCGCGTCCGCGGGGAAGGGCCCCCGGACCTCATACTCCACGACGTTGAGCGTCGCCTCCAGCGACGGGAAGAACGGCGGGATGCGCCGGACCTCCAGGACCCGGAAGCCCGAGCCGAGGCTCCCGGAGAGCCCCCGGGCGACCTCCTCCGGGGCGCAGGCGCGCAAAAGGTCCATGTCGAAATACTCGGCATGGCTCTCGTAGCCCACCGAGATCGCGGGGCCGAAGGAGAGGCGCGGGCGCGGACGGCGGCGGCGCCCGTCGCAGGCCACCGGCAGGCCCGAGCCCAGCGCCGCCCGCCGGATGGCCTCTATCTGCGCCAGGTGGGTGAGGCCGCCGGCCGGACCCTCCCTGCGCAGGCGCACCCGCATCCTCATCCCCTGGCTCTTGGCGAGGCCCGCCTTCCCCTTCGGCGCGGGATCAGAGGAGAGCATAACGCCTCGAATAGATGTTGGCCACGATGCCCAGATTGAACAGCGTCACGGCGAGATTCGAGCCTCCATAGGAAAGCAAGGGGAGCGGTATCCCCGCCACCGGCACCAGGCCCAGGCACATCCCGATGTTGACCAACAGCGAGAAGCCGTAGTAGCAGACGATCCCGGTGCAGACCAGGCAGCCGTAGCGGTCCCGCGAGAGCCTCGCCGCGTTCATGATGCGCCAGAGCAGGACCAGGTAGAGCGTGAGCACGCCCATGGAGCCGATGAAACCCATCTCCTCCCCGATGACGGCGTAGATGAAATCCGTGTGCCTCTCCGGGAGGAAGCCGAGCTGGGATTGGGTCCCGGAGAAGACCCCCTTGCCCCAGAGCCCGCCGGAGCCGATGGCGATCTGGGCTTGGCGCACGTTGTAGCCCGCCCCCCGCGGATCCATCTCGGGCACCAGGAAGGCCACGAACCGGTTTCGCTGATAGCCTTTGATCTGATGGTTGACCAGCACCGCGGAACAGAGCCCGCCGGCGAGGATGAGGGCCGCGGCGCCGAAATACAGGCCGGGAACCGGGACGCGCGCCATGAGGAAGAGCTTCCAGAGCAGATAGGCGGCCACGAACACCCCCCCCAGCGTCAGGAAGAGGGGCCAATGGAACTCGGCCAGGTGCACGAACGCGGCCACCGGCGCGAACGCCTTCCATTCCGGGTGCAGACCCGCCAGGGTCCAGAGCAGGGGGAGCGCCAGCGTGATGGCCCCGTAGCCGGCCATGCCCAGGAGCTGGCCTAGATTGGCGCCCGCGCAGAAGAGCATCCCGATGAGGATGGGGAAGAAGGTCAGGGTGGAGGAGAAATCCGGCTGTTTGAGGATGAGCGCCATGACCGGAGCGGTCAGGAGGAAAGCTCCGAGCACGGTCCAGACGTCCTGGGCCCTGTTCCCCCGCCGGTCGAGGAAATTGGCCAGCACCAGCACGGTGAGGATGCGGGCCAGCTCCGAGGGCTGGAAGTTGATAAAAGGGAGGCGGACCCAGGCCTTCTGGCCTCGGGCCGTGAAACCCACGAAGAGGACTGCGACCATCATCAGCAGGGTGATGGTGTATATGAACTTCCACTGGTCCTGGTAGATCTGATAGTTGAAGCCCAGGCCGAAGAGGAAGAGCAGGGACCCGATGCCGATCGCCAGGAAGTGCTTCTGGAGAAGCTGGCCGTAGCCCGGCAGGGGCGCCGCCGCCGAGAGTATGGCGAGCGTCCCCATCAGGATCAAGACCAAGGCCGAACCGACGAGCACCCAATCCATGCGGCTGCGCATCGCGCCCGAATCCTGGCGCAGGAGCATCGGGCTCATTCGGTGATCTCCAGGACCGGGGGCTTCTCCGCCGGCTTGGCGGGCGGCTTGGGCGAGGGCTTCACGGCGGGTTTCACCACGGGCTTCGCGATCGGATTCACGGGCGGCTGGGCCGCCGGTTTAACGACAGGAGGATTCTGCTCCCTAGAAACGGCAACGGGAGCAGGATCGGGAGCGCGCGGCGGCTCGGCCGCCGCGGTTGCGACGGGCGCGGCAGGCGCCGCGCCGGCGGGGGGCGCGG
>CAYHRV010000078.1:0-12780 GCA_964359165.1 uncultured Elusimicrobia bacterium | reverse complement strand
GCTGAGCACTCCTTCGGCGAGCTGAAGGGCGGGCAGGGAAGGGGCGGGGCCGACGGCCAGACGCCACCATAGCGCCCAGGGGAGCACGGGCAGGAGGAAGCCGCAGAAGAGCCACGCGCCCGAGCGCAAGGGGCCCCGCCAGCGCAGGAGAAGGGGGAGGGCCGCGATCAACGGCAGCCAGAGCGCGAAGCTATAGCGCTGGAGATAGGCCAGGCCGCAGAGAGTCCCGAGGGCCAGCAGGCGCCGGGGGGATTGCGGGGCCGCGTTCGAGAAGGATTCCGTCAGCAAGACGAGGATGACCAGGAGCATGGGTCCGTAGAGGAGCTCCGCGTAGCCGTACTGGACATAGCCCGCCTGGAGTATCGGAAGAGAAAGCCAGATCCCGGCGGACCAGAGCGCCGTCCGCCGCTCGAAGAGCCGGAGCCCGGCCCAATAGAGCGCGACCACCCAGAGGGCCAAGGCGAGCATGTTTCCCAAGGCCATCCCGTAATCATTGACCCCCGCGAGCTTCATCCAGGAAGCGGACCAATAGGCGAAAAGGGGGTTTCGGCTGAGGGGAGGGCCGTCCAAGCCCCGGTCCGCGGAGGGACCCAAGGCCGCGAGTTCCGCGGGCCAGAAGGCGCGCGTGGAGAAGCCCCGGCCGCGCAGGATGTTGCGGCCTATCTCCGCGTAATGGCAGAACTCGTAGGTCTGGCCCCCGGCGAAATAGAAGGCGTGGCAGAGATGGGATGCGGCCAGGCTGGCGGCGAAGAGGAAGAGGGCCGGCCAAAGGCGGGAGGGGCTCATCGGATATTATCGCCTGCGACCGATTGTATCACAAAGCCCCTTGACATGCCCGTCCAGGGAGCCTATCCTACCAAGCATGCCTAAGCGGATATTGGTCATCGAGGACGATTCCGGCTACCAGGAGCTCATGCGCTTCGTGTTCTCCGGCTATGACCTCGTGGTCTGCGGCACGGTGAAGGAGGCTACGGAGAAGATCAAGGCCGCTCCCTTCGACCTCATCATCTCCGACATCAACCTGGGAGGGCCCTCCGGCTTGGACTTCCTGGAGGATTGGGGGAAGGAGGGCCAGACGGAGAAGGTCCCGCTCATCCTCTGGTCGAGCCAGAACGACCCGGATACCCGCCAGAAGGCCGTTGACCTCGGCGCCGCGGGCTTCATCACCAAGCCCTTCAACACCGAAGCCGTCCGCAAGCTCGTCGAGACCCTCCTGAAGTAGCTCGGACGCTCACTTATTGAGGACCGCGAACTGTTATAATCCTGCCTGCCGACCTTGACGTTCGCCACGGTCTTCATGCCGAGTCGCATCCGCATCCCGAGGGCGGCCGCACCATGACCAGTTCCAGGATCAGAACGATCGCTTTCGTGGGGGACTACCTGCCCCGGCTATGCGGCATCGCCACTTTCACCACGGATCTGTGCACCTCCGTGGCGGCCCAGTTTCCCGAGATGCGCTGTTTTTCCGTGCCCGTCAATGACGTCGAGGACGGCTACGACTACCCGCCTGAAGTCCGCTTCGAGATCGAGGAGCAGAACCTGGCCTCCTATGGCCGGGCCGCGGATTATTTGGGCATCAGCGACGTGGACGTGGTCTGCGTCCAGCACGAGTTCGGCATCTACGGGGGAACCGCCGGCGGGCACCTCTTGGCCCTGCTGCGGGAGGTGGACATCCCCATCGTGACCACCTTGCACACCGTGCTCAAGGATCCCGACGCCGGTCAAAGGCGCGTAATGCAGGAGCTCATCCACCTCTCCACTCGGCTGGTGGTAATGTCGCGCAAGGGCGCGGACCTCCTCAAGGACGTGTTCAAGGCGCCCGCGGCCAAGATCGACATGATCCCCCACGGCATTCCGGAAACCCCCTTTGCGGACTCCAGTTCTTATAAGGACCTCTTCGGCGTGGCGGGCAAGCAGGTGCTCCTGACCTTCGGGCTGCTCTCCCCCAATAAGGGGATCGAGAACGTGCTCAACGCCCTTCCTAAAATAGCGGCGAGGCGCCCCGACGTGGTCTACATCATCCTGGGGGCTACCCATCCGAACCTCGTGCGGGAACAGGGCGAGTCCTACCGCCTCGGGCTGGAGCTGTTGGCCGAGAAGAACGGCGTTCAGAAGAACGTGATCTTTTACAACCGCTTCGTGGACCAGTCCGAGCTCAAGGAGTTCATCGGCGCCGCGGACATCTACATCACCCCCTATTTGAACGAGGCGCAGATCACCTCCGGGACCTTGGCCTATTGTTTCGGCGCGGGCAAGGCGGTGGTTTCCACGCCCTATTGGTATGCCCAGGAGCTGTTGGCCGATGGTCGCGGAGTGTTGGTTCCCTTCAATGACTCGGACGCCATCGCCCAGGCGGTGACCGCGCTCCTGGCCGATGACGCCCGCCGCCATGCCATGCGCAAGAACGCCTACCAACTGGGACGGGACATGGTGTGGGGGAACGTGGCTCGTTCCTACATGCGGGTCTTTGAGAAGGCCCGCAATGAACGGGCCGGCTTGACCCGAAAGCTTTTCACGGTGAAGACGCTGGACAAGCAGCTCACGGGGCTGCCCGAGATGAAGCTTGACCACCTCTACCGGATGACCGACTCCACGGGCATCTTCCAGCACGCCATCGTGGCGGTGCCGAACTTTTGCACCGGCTACTGTACCGACGACAATGCCCGCGCCCTGACTTTGACGGTCCTTCTGGGGGAGTTGGGGACGGATTCCCCCCGCCTCTTGGACGCCGCCACCACCTACGCCGCCTTCATTCAATACGCTTTCGATCCGAAGCTCAAGCGTTTCAGGAACTTCATGGGGTTCAACCGGTCCTGGGAGGACGAAACCATATCCGAGGACTGCTGCGGCCGCGCGCTGGCGGCCCTGGGGACCTGCGTGGGCCGATCGAAAAACTCCGGCTTTCAAGTCCTGGCGGGACAGGTCTTCGCGCAGGCGCTCTCTCCCGCGACGGGATTCAGCTCGCCCCGGGCTTGGGCGCTGGCCTTGACCGGCGCCCATGAATACCTGCGGCGATTCAACGGAGACCGGCAGGTGAGTCAAGTCCGGGACGCCCTCACCGACCTTCTGATGGGCCTCTACAATCGCACCGCCACCCCCGAGTGGCCATGGTTCGAGGATTCGGTGACTTATATGAACGCCGGGCTCTCCCACGCGCTGATCTTAAGCGGAAAGGAAGCATCCCGAGCCGACGCGCTCGATCTGGGCCTGAAAACCCTGCGCTGGCTCACCAAGGTCCAGACTTCCGAAGGCGGCTATCTGCGCCCCATCGGCTCCAACGGGTTTTATAAGCGCGGCGGCGAGAGGGCGAACTTCGACCAGCAGCCCATCGAGGCTCAGGCCATGGTGTCCGCCTGTTTGGAGGCTTACCGGTGCACCTCGGACGACTATTGGTTCAGCCAGGCGCGCCGCTCCTTCGACTGGTTCTTGGGACGCAACGACTTGGGCCTTTCCCTCTACGACCCCAACACCGGCGGATGCCGCGACGGGCTCCACGTGGACCGCGTGAACCAGAATCAGGGGGCCGAGTCCACGCTGGCGTTCCTTCTCTCTCTGGCCGAGATGCAGCAGGCGCAGAACGAGCTGGCCTCCTTTAAAAACCCGCCGCTCTCTTGAATGAAACACCACCCTTTCGGACAGAAAACCATCCGCATCCGCCGCAAGGAGATCCGGTTGGCTCCGGACCAGAACCGGGTGGTCCTGCGGCCTCTGGGGTTCTCTTCCGACGAGGAATACGCCAAGATCATCCGCCGGGCGCTGGCGCTTTCGGAGCGGGACGTCCAGTGCGTCCTCGATGAGGTCCTGGAGGAGTTCTCCTCCCGCCATCGGTGGCTGATCAAGCGCCTCCTGACGAGGTTCCACCACCTGGAACACCTCCTGCCTTCGGGAGGCGACATATCGGAATCGAGAAAACTGCTGATCGGCTCCTACTTCATGTTCGAATATTCGGCCGAGTCCGCGGCGCTCTTCAACCCATCCATCCTTCCCCATCCCGACCAATCAGGGCTGCCCAAGGGGAGCCTGCGCTTCCTTCTGAGCCTTCGCTCGACCGGGGAGGGCCACGTGTCTTCCATCTCTTTCCGCAGCGGCGTCCTCAACGCCCGCAACGGCATTTCCGTCGACCCGCCGTCGCGGTTCTTGACCGAACCCGAGCTCATCGAGAACTCGACTTATCACAAGGCTCTCTTCGGCAGGAAACTGGCGGAAATGGGCTTGGCCGGCGAATGGACCGAACGCGTGACGGGACGCCTGGGAGACTTTTTCAACCTCAAAGAGCTCAAGCACGCCCTCAGGGAGGTCCTTCAAGAAACGGCCCCCGGCCGGAACATCGGGGACCACAACACCGCCAAGGGCCTGTGGCTTTTGGCGCGGTCCAACTACGACATCCGGTTTCCGCCGGACCAGGAACTCTCCGAAAGGATCATCTTTCCCGTCACTCCCATCCAGAGCAACGGCCTCGAGGACGTTCGTCTGACTGCGCATCAAGACGAAGGCGGGAAGACGGTCTATTACGCCACCTATACCGCTTACGACGGACGCAACGTGCTCCCTCAGCTCTTTGAAACGGAGGATTTCCAGCACTTCAAGTTCGCCACGCTCAACGGCTCCGGAGTGCAGAACAAAGGGATGGCCCTCTTCCCGCGCAAGATCAACGGCCTTTTCGCCATGCTCTCCCGCCAGGACGGCGAGAACATCTTCCTGATGTACTCCGACAACGTCCATTTTTGGAACGAGTCCCGGCTCATCCTCTCGCCCGCTAGCCCCTGGGAGTTCTTGAAGATGGGAAACTGCGGGTCTCCCATCGAGACGGAAGCGGGCTGGCTGGTGCTGAGCCACGGCGTGGGTCCCATGCGGAAGTACTGTCTGGGCGCCTTCTTGCTGGACCGGGATGATCCTTCCAAGGTGATCGGCCGGCTGCGGCGGCCCTTGCTGTCCCCTGAGGGGACCGAACGGGAGGGCTACGTTCCCAATGTCCTCTATACCTGCGGGGCGCTCTTGCGCGGCGGTCAGCTGATCCTGCCTTACGGCATGTCGGATCGAGTGACCGGGTTCGCCGTCGTCCCCCTGGAGGACATCCTGGCCGCGATGGCTTGAAGGAAATCTCCGGGCTTGCGCGGCTTGCGAGCTATCGAGCCGTGATCGCGATGGTCCCGCAGGCGATGCGCCCGCCCGCGTTGCCGGCCGGTTGGCTGAGATCGTCGGGCTTCTCATGCAGGATCAGGGAGCGCCCGCCGACATTGAACGTGCCGGAGCTCAAGCCCACCATCGGCAATAGGACCTCGAGCGCCGCCTTGCCGTCCTTATCGGCGGTGATGCTGCCCATGTCGCCCGCGTGGGCCTTGCCGTGCCCTTCCTTCAAAAGGTCGCCGTGCTTGGAGCCCTTCGGGTTGTAATGGCTTCCCGCGGCCTTGCCGGAGTCCTCGCAGGAGCCGAACTCGTGGATGTGGAAGCCGTGGTCTCCGGCCGGAACGCCCGTAAGAAGCGCGACAAGCTTCAAGCCCTTGGCGGTCTCCGTCAGCGTCACGGCGCCGGCGATCGCCCCGTCCGCGGCGGTAGCCTTCATGCCGACCACGGCCATCTCCGGCCAGGCCGAGCCGGCGCCCAAAACCGTGACGCAAAGCCCGATGAACAACGATGTGATTCTCATGAATCCTCTCCTTAGAACAACCGGACCGCGATGAAGTAGACCGCGGCCGAGACAACGGCCGAGAAGGGGATGGTCAGTATCCAGGCCCAGACGATGCGGCCTCCAACGCCCCAGCGCACGGCCGTCATCCTGCGCAGGGAGCCCACGCCCATGATGGCCCCGGTGATGGTGTGCGTGGTGCTCACCGGGACGCCGATGGCCGAGGCCAGGTAGAGCGTCATCGCCCCGCCCGTCTCCGCGCAGAAGCCGTCCACGGGCCTGAGCTTGGCGATGCTCTGCCCCATGGTCTTGACGATGCGCCACCCTCCAAAGAGCGTCCCCAGCCCCATGGCCGCGTGGCAGGAGAGCACCACCCAGAGGGGGATGTGGAATTCCGGCCCCAGCTTTCCCGCGGAGAAGAGGAGCACCCCGATGATGCCCATGGTCTTCTGGGCGTCGTTTCCCCCGTGGCCCAGGCTGTAGAGGGCGGCGGAGAAGAGCTGTCCTTTGCGGAAGAGATAATCCACGCGGCTGGGCGTGGAGCGGCGGCAGAGCCAATACACTCCGACTCCCAGGAGCATCCCGGCGGCCAGGCCCAGGAAAGGGGCGAGGACCATGAAAGAGACGGTGCGCAGGATGCCTTTCCAGACCAGGGCTCCGGTCCCGACCTTGACAAGGGCCGCGCCGATGAAGCCCCCGATGAGGGCGTGGGAGGAGCTCGTCGGAAGCCCCCAATACCAGGTGAGCAGGTCCCAAAGGATGGCGCCGGCGAGCGTGGCCGCGATGACGGGCCTGTCGACGATGGAGGGATCGATGATCCCTTTGCCGATGGTGTTGGCCACGTGCAGTTCGAAGAGGAGGAAGGCGATGAAGTTGAAGAAGGCGGCCCAGACCACCGCTTGACGGGGGGAGAGCACCCGCGTGGAGACCACGGTCGCAATCGAGTTGGCCGCGTCGTGGAAGCCGTTGATGAAGTCGAAGGACAGGGCCAGGGCCACCAGCAGTACGAGGCTTACTTCCATCGTCTCAGCCCTGCTTGACCAGGATGGACTCGATGATGTTGGCCACGTCCTCGCACTTGTCGATGGCCGTCTCGGTCACCTCGAAGATCTCCTTCCATTTCATCACCTCGAGCGGGTCCGGGCGGCCCGAGAACAGGCGCCCCAGGGCGGCGTCGAGCGCGTTGTCCCCGGCGTTCTCGAGGCGGTTGATCTCGATGCAGTAATCGAGCACGCGGCGGCTCTTGTCGGGGACCGCCATCTCCTTGACCGCCTTGAGGACGCACTCGCAGGACTGGGTGAGGATGCCCGCCAGCTGGGCCAGGTCCTCGTTGGTCTTTTCCACGCGGAAGAGCCTCATGCGCGAGGAGAGGGATTGCACGAGGTCGACGACGTCGTCGAGCTCGCTGGCCAGGGCATGGATGTCCTCGCGGTCGAAGGGGGTGATGAAGGTCCGGTTGAGCTTGTCGATGATCTCGTGGGTGGTGATGTCGGCTTCGTGCTCGATGTCCCGGAGCTTGTCGAAGCCCGGGGACTCCAGGCTCCAGTTCGCGATCATCTCGCGGAACACCCGCGCGGCCTCGACGTTATGGGATGCCTGGGTGGCGAAAAAGGTGTAGAACTGCTCTTCCTTGGGCAAGATGGAGAACATGGCTCCTCCTTATTGAAAGTCCCTGGCGGGGATCGGACCGATCATCACGGTCGATTCTAGCCTTTGCGCCCGGGCCGAGTCCAACCCTTGCGCCGAATTGCTACGATGAGCCCAGTGAAAGCCGAATCCTTCAGCTGCCGCATCTACGGGGTGCTCCTGCGCGGGCATGAGGTCCTCATGACGCGCAGCCGTTTCCTCACCCGGGAATTCGTGAACTTCCCCGGGGGCGGCGTGGAGATCGGAGAATCGCCTTCGGCGGCCCTGCGCCGGGAATTCGCGGAGGAGACCGGCCTTTCGATACGCCCCGTGCGCGTGCTCTACTCCAGCGAGGGACTGCACCTCTCGACCCAGAAGCCCATCCAGATCGTGAGCGCCTACTGGCTGGTGGAGTCGGCGGGCGGGACGCTCAAGGAGGGAGGCAACGGCGACGACGTCCTGCGCCTCTTCTGGGCCCCTCGCGACGCCATCCCGACCTCCGAGATGTTCCCCTCGGACCTCGAATTCGCCCTCAAGCTCCCCGGGCTCGTGTAGCCGGGCTCCGGCATCATAATCTTCGGCTCATGACGGGATACTGTGGTTTGCATTGGGCGCGACGACTAAAAGGCAGCCTGATGGCTGGAGGCCTTTGCGTTCATGTTCGGCAATCGGGTCATGACTCGCGGCGAGGCATGGCGACCGTCGAGGTAAGAAATCATTGCACCATCGACGGAATTTATCGGTTACCTTCAGCGCTGAAGGTAACCGAGAGAAAAGGTTTGCGGCTCCAGCATAATTTCACACAACGCTCGCCGCGTGCGTCGCGGGATCGGCCGCCGGCAAATCTTTCCGGGGTGACCGGTTTTATGTGAGGACCGGCTCATCGTTTCCAGCGGCGGCTTTTGCAGCCCGTCGAGCTTCCTGGAGGATGCTCCACATCGCATCTCCATGAGTTCACGTATGTCGTTTCAGCCGCTAACCCACCCGGGACCGGAGCCCGGCCGGCTTTGAAAAACAGAAGCGAACTATCCTCAAGGCAGGCATATCCACATGACACCACTAAACTGGTACTTTCCCTCGAGACCGGAAGCCTATTTCCGCGGTCCCCTACCCTCCGACGAGCATTGTCGGGTTTTTCGACGGTAGGCAGGTGGTGCGTTGTGGATATGCCTGCCTCAAGGATAGTGTTCTCTCGGGCCGGTTGTTCCCCCGGCGGGCGGCGCCAGGCTAGAGCTTTGACAGTTCCGCGTACAGGAGGATCGAGGAGCGGATGATCTTGCGGAAATCGCCCAGGTCGAGGCTCTCGTTTTCGGAGTGGGCGTTGCTGTAGGGATCCTCCACGCCGATGAGCAGGGCGGGGGCGCCGCCGAGCGCTTTGGCGAAGGGGCCCACGAAAGGGATCGAGCCTCCGCTCCCGATATAGACCGCCTCGCGGCCGAAGCCCTTGGTCAAAGCCCGGCGCGCGGCCTGGAAGGCCGGGGCCGCCGGGTCGGTGAGCCACCACATCCCGGCGGTCACCTCGGTGAACTCGGCCTTCACGCCCCAGGGCGCGTGGGCTTTCAGGTGCTTGATGAGGAGCCGCGCCGTCTTCTTGGGGTCCATGTCCGGGACCAGGCGCACCCCCACTCGGCACCAGGCGCTCTCGTTGATGATGTTGGCCGCGTCCTTCCTGGAGGAAGCCTGGATGGCGTTGACCGAGACCGAGGGAAGACGCCACATCTTCTTGAGGGGGGACTCCTTGCCGCCGACGAGCCCGACCCCGGGGAGCACCTGGGCCTGGCGGCGGAACTCCTTGTCCGAGTAGCGCAGGGACTTAAGGGAACGCCGCTCCAGCGCCCCGAGAGGCCGGACCTCGTCGCAGAGCCCGGGGATGGCGATGCGGCCCGCCGCGTCGCTGAGGGAGGCGATCATCTTGGCCAGGGCCTGCACCGGGTCGGGGAGGGGGCCGCCCCACATGCCGGAATGCAGGGGGTGGTCGGCCGTGCGCACGGTCACGTCCACGTTGACGATGCCGCGCAGGGAGGTGGTGATGCTAGGGACCCCGGTCTCGAAGTTGGAGGTGTCGGTGAGTATCATCACGTCCGCTTTGAGGAGCCTGCTGTGCTTCTTGAGGAAGGACTCCAGGTGCTCGGAGCCAATCTCCTCCTCGCCTTCGATGAGCAGCTTCACGTTGAGGGGGAGCTTCCCGGAGGTCTTGAGGAAGGAGGAGATGGCCGCGCAATGGACCAGGATGCCCGCTTTGTCGTCGGCGGCTCCGCGCCCGTAGAGCCTGCCCTTGCGCTCCACGGCCTTGAAGGGGGGGCTCTTCCAGAGCTCGGGGCGGCCCGGAGGCTGGACGTCGTGGTGGGCGTAGAGCAATAGCGTGGGCTTGCCCGGCGCATGTAGCCAGTCCGCGTACACATAGGGGTGGGCGCCGGGGAGCTTGAGGACCCGGGCGTGCTCCAGGCCCGAGCGGGTCAGGAGAGCGGCCACGGCCTTCGCCGAGCGATCCACTTCCGAGGCGGGAAAGCCGGGGAAGGAGCAGCTGGGGACGGCCACCAGGTCCGAGAGCTCCCGGACATGGTCCTTGAAGTGCGACGCGGCGTGAGCAAGGGCGCTTTCGAGCATGGGGACCTCCCGATACGGCGTCCGGGAATTATGGCACTTTTGGCCAAGGTGGTATAATACCGCCCTAATGGGAACAGCCGGAACGCCGGACCTTCCACCCGTCGCCGAGCTCTCCGCCGACGCCGTGGCCGACCGTTTCGTCGCGGCGCGCGAGGCCCAGGCCATATGGCGCCGCTATACCCTGACCCAGCGCGTCGAGCGGCTGCGCTCGTTCTGGTCCACTCTCATGGCCGACAAGGAACGCCTGGCGGCCGTGCTCCACGAGGAGACGGGCAAGCCCATTCCCGAGATCGAGACCATGGAGTTCGGGACCGCCTCGCTCATCGTCAAGTATTTCACGCGCAACGCCCACCGCATACTGCAGGACCAAGCCGTGTCGAAGCCGTGGATATTCCTCAACAAGCGCGCCTATGTCCGCTTCGCTCCCCGGGGGGTCATCGGCATCATCACTCCCTGGAACCTCCCCTTCCTCATCCCGGCCGGGGACGCCCTGCCCGCCCTCCTGGCAGGCAACGCCGTGGTGCTCAAGCCCTCGGAGTGGACGCCCCGCACGGCTCTTTTCATCGAGGATAAGTTCCGGACTTGCGGCTTGTTCCCGGAGGGACTCTTCCAGGTGGCCACCGGAGGAGGTCCGGCTGGCGCGGCGGTGACGGCCTGCGCGGACATGGTCCTCTTCACCGGGTCGGTGAAGACCGGGCGCGCGGTGCTCAAGGCCGCGGCCGAGAGGATGGTCCCGGTCGTGCTCGAGTTGGGGGGCAAGCACTCGATGCTCGTGGCCAAGGACGCCCCGCTTGCGCGCGCGGTCAAAGCCGCGGTCTGGGGCCGCTTCGCCAACTGCGGACAGCTCTGCGTGGGGGTGGAGCGGGTGTTCGTGGAGGAGCCGCTCTATAGGACATTCTGCGAAGCGCTCATCGCCGAGACGGGCCGCTTGCGCCAGGGGATCTCCCGCGGCTACGATGTGGACCTAGGGAGGCTGATCTTCCCCGGACAGCTCGCCGTGGTCGAACGCCACCTCGAGGACGCGAAGGCCAAGGGGGCCCGGGTGATCGGCGGCGGGGTCGTGGACCGGTCCCGCCTCATGGTGGCTCCGGCGCTGGTGCTCGACGCCAGGGCGGACATGCTCGTCATGAAAGAGGAGACCTTCGGCCCGGTGCTCGCGGTGGCTCCGGTGCGCCGGCTGGAGGACGCGGTCCGCATAGCCAACGACGGGCCGCACGGCTTGGCGGCCAGCGTATGGACCCGAAACCTGGCGCGCGGAGAGGCCCTGGGCGGGATGCTCGAAGCCGGCCTTTTGAGCGTCAACGACGTCCTCAGCCACTATGCCGTGACCTCCCTGCCCTTCGGCGGGATGAAAGAGTCGGGGCTGGGCCGCCGCCACTCCGAAGAAGGCCTGCGCATGTTCTGCCATTCCCAATCCGTCCTCGTCCATGAGTGGCCTGCCGACCAGCCCGAGCCCTGGTGGTTCCCCTACGACCGGCTCAAGACCAAGGTCGTCGGCTTCCTGACGCGGCTCGCTTGACTCTCGGCATCCATTGCGGCGTGCGCAAAGGGACTGTCGCCGCATTGGGATGGGCCCGCGCCCTGGGCTGTTCCCTCATGCAGATGTTCTCCTACCGCCGCCATGACGAAGCGGCCTTCGAGGAAGCCGCCCGCTTCAAGACCGCGCGCGAGGCGCAAGACCCCATTCAACTGGTCAGCCATGTCCGCTATCTCCCTTTCATAGCTTCCCGCGACCGCGCGTGGCGCGGGCATTCCGTGGACTTGCTCGAACGCGAGATCGCCCTGGCCCACTCTTTAGGCGCTCGGGGCCTCATCCTCCACATGGGCGCCTATTCGCCGGATTCGACGCTCCAGGAGGGGATGAGGCTCTTCATCGACGGGGTACGGGAGGCGTGGGAGCGCTCCAAGGATAGAGTCCCTCTCTGGGTGGAGAACGTCCCGGGAGGGGGACGGCGCATGGGCGGCCGATTGGAAGAGCTCGGCGAAGCGGTCTCCTCCCTGCGCGCGCATGGGCTGGACTCGGGAGCGTGCCTCGATACCGCCCATGCCTGGGCCCAGGGCTTCGACCTCTCCACGCGGGAGGGCATGGAGTCCTTCCTCAACAGGGCGCGAGGCGTCCTGGGGACCGACGGGGTGAAGGCCTTTCACCTCAACGACAGCCGCGCGCTCCTTGGGTCCTTCCGGGAGGACCACCGGCATTGGGGGGAGGGCTTTCTCGGGTCCGAGGGGCTCTCGGCCCTCCTCGCGCGAGCGGAGTTCCGGGAGACGCCGGGCATCCTGGAGACCCCTCCCGGCAAGGACGCCGAGAACCTCGCCTTCGTCCGGAGACTGATGCCCACGGCCTCCGGCAATCCCTGACTTTCTATCCGGGGGCGGCCCGATGCCCTTGGCTCCGGGTACGCGGTCGTCCTCTCCGCTCTCGCCCGGCGCTCTACGGGGCGCAGTGCTCCGGGAGGCCCCGTCGGCCAAGGCATCGGCCCCCCTCGCCGTTTTCCGAATTCGGAGATTAGAGTGCCAAGCTTTAACATCCGTTCCGGAACGGATGCTTAAGAGTGACACCGATTAGCCCAAGGCGCGACCTCTCCCCGGGTTCCGCGTTCGCGCCGTCAACGACCTCGGTCGAGCCCACATTATTCCTCGACTACGAGGAGTGGTTTGAAAAACGGGATATCTTCGGATTGTGAATAGTCGTTGAAATTCCAACATCTGAACACTTGCCGGCAAGTGTCTCCGATATCCTCTATAGGGAAGATGAACTCGGCTCGGTGTCGGGGGTTGGAACTCATCTCGGTCGGCCTCGCCCGGAATCACGGGGGCGGCGGGGCAGGGGCCTCCTCCCCGTGCCCGCTCGTGCGGGTGGAAGGCGCGGGACGGGGAGGACGGTCCCCTGTCCAGCCGCACCACCCGAAATCGGGCGAGGC
>CAYHRV010000077.1:0-12844 GCA_964359165.1 uncultured Elusimicrobia bacterium | reverse complement strand
ATAAGTTAACTTTGTTAACGTCTGACACCGAGGGAGTCCCAGGTGGGGGGCTGCGCTGCGGGGGTCTCGGCGACGAAGAGGCGGTGCCAGAACGCGAGCTGGGCGAAGGATTCGGGAAAGCGGCGCCGCGCGGTTTCGCTCTCCACCTCGGAAAAACCCTCCAGGGAGAAAGAAGGTCCTCCGACCGCGCGCGACACCCTATCCATGGCCGCCTTATACCAATGCGGCGAGACCACGGTCTGCGAGAGCTCGATGAGAGGGGGTTTCGGAGAGAATTCAGCGTCCGGCCCGAAGACGCCTTCCATGACCCGGCGTTGGAGCGCGCGAGCGGCCGGGACATCCCCTCGGGTGATCGCGTAGGCTTCCCCGCAGAGAGCCAGGGAGCTCTCGAAGAACGCGGGAGAGACCGGGGTCGCCCCCGCCTCGCGTCCGGCCTTCTGGATGGGCCGTATGGAACAGCGCGTGGAGAAGAAGTCGAAGACCAAGCGCCGGAACCGGGCGGACAGGGGGAACTCGGAGAGTTCTGAGAGCGCCTCGCGCACCCGCGTGGATTCGGCTAGGCCGACAGCCCACGGCCGAAGATCCTCCGGATAGAAGTCCGAGACCGAGTCCAGCGTCCCGCCGTGGCGCAAAGCGCAGAGCACCAGGGTGTAGAGCTCGATGGGCGGGGCCGCGGGGACGCCGGGCAGGGCGCCCAGGAGCAGGGAGAGCGGCGGGCGCCCTCCCTCATGGAAGGCCTTGGCCCTCCAATGCCCCAGGCTCAAGCTCGGTGCGGGGAGCCAAGGGATGGTCCGGGAGAGGTCTTCAAGATAGCGGTCATGAGAGAAGACGCCCAGGCACTGCTCCAGGCCGTTGCCCGTGAGGAAAGAAGAGAAGCCTTCCCGCCGGATGAAGCGGCTGAGCAGCATCGCCTGCGGCCCGTGCTTGAGGTCGAAGGGATGCTCCATGCGCCAAAGCGCCTCGGGGAGGGAGTCCAGATAATCCTTCAGGCCGATGCGCAGGACTTTATGGCGCAGTCCCATGCGCTTGGAGAAGGCCGCGGCGCGCTCCGTCTCCGACGCGTGGGAGGGATCGTCGAACTCGTAGGTGAAGGCGTGGACGTTCTCCGGGCCCAGGGCCTCGGCCGCGAGCACCGCGATCGTGGCCGAATCGATGCCGCCCGATAGGGCCACGGCCGCGCGGGAGTCCTTGCCGATGGCCGCGCGCACGGCCCGGCTCAGCGTTTCACGGAGCCGGGCGGGGAAGAGGTCCGGGTCCCCGTCCCCTTGGGGGGGCAAGGAACTTCTTATAGACAGCAAGTTGATGTCCCCCGAAGAAACGATGAGGTCCCGCCCCGGGGGGACCTCATGGATGCAATCCCACAGCGTGGCTTTTCCGAAGACGATGGACTTATTGAGGAGCTGTTCCTTCGCGACCCAGCAGTCCATCTTGCGCGCTATGCATCCCAAGGCCAGCAGGGGACGGATCGAGGAGGCGAAGAGGAGGAGGTCCTGTGTCCGATGATAGAACAGCCTCTCCCCGCCCCCGGGGTCCCGGCGCAGGAGCAGCCGCCCATCGCGGACGCGCGCGTATGCCAAGCTGTAATGGCCGTCCCAGGGAGGGAACGCCCCATCCGGTCCGAGGCCCCGTGCGCGCTCGAAGAGAGCCCTCGCGCCCCGCGCCCCGTCCGCGCCGTGGGCCAGGAAGCCCTCGGCGGCCAGGCAGTCTTCTCCCTGCGAGACTAACAGCTCTTTGGAGCAGGCCAGCCAGAGCGGGCCCTTGGAGAATTCGGCGAGCCCTCCCGTTGGCTCCAGCAGCCGACCTGCCATGGCCCTCTTGTCTGCTTCATTAAGGAGGGTTCCGATCGGCCGTCCATTAAAGGCCCACGCCCCGCACAGGCTCATAAGGTGGGGAAGAACACGCAGCGGGAATGCGCCTCCACCGCGTTGGGGCAATCCTGGGCCGCTCTCCACGGCGAGGGGTGGAAGTCGTTGGTGAACCAGGTCCCCGGCTCCACGCCCAACACCGCGGACGCCCAGGAGGCGTCCGCGCGTTTTTGCGGCTCCACCAGCACCGGATAGCTCAAGAAGACCGGGATGGAACCTGGGACCACGAGCGGCTTGCGATAGCCGCTCGAGCCGCAAAAGCGGTCCCAGCGCAGGGCGTTGGTGCGCCTGAGCGCGTTATAGGCGTCCATCTTGCGCAGTTGGTTGAGCCCGATCGCGGCCAGAGGAGGGGGCATGCGCCGGCCGTATCCTGGAGGCGCGAGGCCCCGGAGCTCTTCCGGGGTGATCGTGGCCGCGCGCTCATGGCCGTGGAGCAGATCCGAGAGGTCCCTCTTCCAGCGGTCACCCCCCTTGAGCTCGAGGAAGTCGAGGAGCAGTGTCCGCAATCGCCGGCGCGTCTCATCCTCGTCGGGCAGGGGCGAGGCGTCGCGCAGGGCCTCGAGCTCATGGGCGAGCCGCTCGTCGTCGGTGGCCGCGATGCCCCCCATGAAGGTGTTGTAGACCTTGGACCGTTCGCTGGAGAAGAAAGCGAGGTCTCCCCGCTTACCCGCCTTAACGCCCTGATGTTCGGCTCCGGCCGAATGCGCGCAGTCCTCTATGACTTTAAGGCCCTTGGACCTCGCCCAGGCGAGCGTTTTTTCGTAGTCCCGGCAGACCAAGCCGAAAAGATGGTGCAGGAGCACGGCGCGGGTCCTGGGGGTGAGCTTCGCGTCTAGCCCCGAGGCGTCCAGGCCGAAGGTCTCGAGCTCGATGTCCGCGGGAACGGCCCTCACCCCGGCGAAGAGGAAGGCGTTGAAGACCACCACGCAGGTGTAGCCTGGGACGATCACCTCGTCGCCGGGCTTGAGACCGAGCGCCCGCAGGCAGGCGCCGAGGGCCACGCGGCCTCCCTCGAAGGCGTAGGCGCGGCCAAAGCCGAGGCGCGAGGCGAAATCCCTCTCGTATTCTTCCGTCACGGAGGCGTCTCTCCAGCGGGTCCCCTCCGCCAGCCAGCGCCGCGCGATGTCCGCGTCGTCCTCATCGAGGGTCAGGGCGGAAAGCGCGGGCAGGAGCGGGGGGAGGCCCCGGAACGCGCGCGCGGCCTCCCTCGCCCGTCGTTGGATGACGCGCGAGAAGGCCTTCACTACGCGCCGCGGCGCCCCGACCGGTTCAGCGGGGGGCATCCTCTTTTTGCTCGATGAAGTGCGCGATGGCGTCCATGTGGGGGGAGTAGACGAGAGCCAGCCAGCGCGCGGGCTTCTTGGGGTCCGCGTTGAAATGCTGGTGCTCGACTCCGCCGGGCCGGATGGGCAGGAGGATGAGGTCTCCGGCCTTCCAGTCGACTCGCTTTCCGTCCATCACCGTCCAGCCCTTCCCCTCCAGGACGAAGAGCGCCAATCCCCCCTGATGGGTGTGCCGCCCGGTGCGCTCGGGTATCTCGTGGACGAAGACCCGCCAGTCCTTGAGGGCGGTGTCGTGGATGGCGGCGTCGTGCAGGTAGAAGCGCAAGCGTCCTTGCCGTGTCTTCTCCAGCGGACGCTCGGCCTTCGACACCACGATCTTGCCCTTCATGGACCGGCGCACCCGTCCGCGCAGCAGGCGCACGGCGCGCTCGTAGGTGTTCACTCCGCGTCCTCCAACTGCTCGAAACCGCTGCCGAGGTCCACGCCCAGGAGTCCCTGGTGGTCGGGCTCCGCGCAGACGAGCAGGGCACGGCGCTTCTTGTCCGCGTTGAAGTGCTGGTACACGATCCCGCCGGGCCGCACCGGGAACTGGAGCAGGGACTCGGCCCTCCAGGCGTGGGAGACGCCGTCGATGACGGTCCGCCCGCGCCCCTTCCAGACGAAGACCACGCCGCCTCCTTGGATCTTCTGCTTGCCGCTCCTGCCTCCGGGCGGAATCTCCTGGACCCAGACGGTGAGGTTGGATAGGGCCCTGCGCCGCATGGCCGGGTGCAGATACCATCGCATGAGCCCCTGGGGGTTGCGTTCCCAGGGTCTCGCGTCTCCCCGCACGACCAGCGGCGCGCGGGCTTTGAGCCGCCTCTGCCTGTCCCTGGCGCGCAGCGTCGCCCGATAGAGGTTCATCCCTTCTCCAGCAAGGACCGGCGCACCTCGTCCTCGAGCAGGGTCCATATCTCGCGGGCCATGCGCGCGAAACGGGGGTCTTCCCGGGTCTGCGGGCCGCGCGGCCTGGGGAAGGGGACTTCCAGGACCGCCTTGACCCTCCCCGGCCGGGCCGTGAGCAGGAGGACGCGATCGGAGAGGAAGAGGGCTTCCTCTATGGAGTGGGTGACGAAGAGGATCGTCTTGCGCTCCGCTTCCCAGAGCGAGAGGAGTTCCTCCTGGAGCAATTGGCGCGTGGAGGCGTCGAGCGCTCCCATGGGCTCATCGAGGAGCAGGACCTCGGGCTCGGCGGCCACGGCCCGGGCCAGGGCCGCGCGCTGCTTCATGCCGCTGGAGAGCTCCCGGGGATAGTGTCCCTCGAAGCCGGAGAGATGCACGGCGCGGATGCGGCGCCGGGCCCGCTCCAGGCGTTCGGCCAAGGGCATGCCCTTGAGTTCGAGGCCTAGGGCCACGTTGTCGAGCACCGTGCGCCAGGGCAGGAGCGCGAAATCCTGGAACACCATGGCGGCGAAGAGCCGTCCGGAGGACTCGGACCTGCGCACGACCTCCCCCTCGCCCGGGGATTCCAGACCGGCGATGATGCGCAGGAGCGTGGTCTTCCCGCAGCCGCTGGGACCCAACAGGCTCAGGAATTCCCCGTCTTGGACCTCGAAGCCCACCCCCTCGAGCACGGGACGGCCGGGGAGGAAGCTCTTGCCCGCGGCGCGCACCGTGATCTTCTCCGTCCCGCTCATTTGACCGCCCAGGGGACGAAGCGCTTCATGGCTCCGCGCAAGAGGAAGAGGACCAGCATCCCCGTGAGGGCGAGGAGGGCGATGTAGGCGTAGTAGACGTCCATGCGCAGCCATTCCCCGGAGACCCAGAGCATCCGGCCGATGCCCTGGGAGGAGAGCAGGAGCTCGACGACGATGGTGGTGGCCAGGCCGGTGAGCAGGCCCAGATGCAGGCCGGTGAAGGCGTAAGGGGTCAGGGACGGCAGGACCACCTTGGCCACGACCTGGGCGCGCGTCGCGCCGAGGTTGCGCGCCGCGTCGAGCAGGGAGGGGTCGGTCTCCAGCACTCCGTTGCGTATCGAGATGGCCATGGGGTAGAAGACGGATATCGCGATGAGGGAGACGCTCAGGAGCTCGCCCGCCCCGAGCAGGGCCATCAGGAGCGGGATGAGCGCGATCTTGGGCAAGGGGAAGGTGGCGTCGATCCACGGGCGCAGGATGGAGTCCAATGGTTTTGAGAAGCCGCAGAGCAGGCCCGCGCAGGTCCCCAGCAGGGCTCCGGCCAGGGAGCCGGCTGAGAAGCGCAGGAGCGTCGGGGAGAGTTGGCGCAGGACGGAGCCGGAGGCGCAGGCTTCCAGGAGGCGGGCGAGCACCCGCGTCGGCGGCGGGAATATCACCGGGGAGAGCAGGCCCGTGCGGGAAGCGGCTTCCCAGAGAGCCAGACCCAGCAGAAGGGAAAGGGTGGCTTTCCAGGAAGAGTCTCCCGCCGGTCGCAGCACTACCTTAGGCCGGTCATCCGGGGTTCGATCTTCGCCTTTTCCCGGAGTTCCTGCAGGAAGGAGGGGAAGGCCTCCGCGATCTTGGTGGAGAGCAGGGTCTGGCGCACGTCGTCCTTGACCTTCTTGAAATCCGCGGCCAGGGAGGCCTTGGTCTCCACCATCTGGAGGAGATGCCAGCCTCCGGAGGCGCCGATGAGGTCCGCTTCGCCCGGCTTGAGCGAGAAGGCCAGGTTCTCTATCTCGGGCTGGAGCTTTCCGCGGGATATGAAGCCCAGGTCTCCGCCCTTGTCCTTGGAGGGGTCGAGGGATTTCGCCGCGGCCAGTTTCGCGAAGTCCGCGCCCGCGCGCAGGGCGAGGAGCGCGTCCCGGGCTTCCTGTTCGGTGCGAAGGAGGATGTAGCGCAGGCGGGCCTGCTCCGGGGCGGCCAGCGAGGCCTTGTTCTTATCGAAATAGCCCTTGATCTCGGCTTCGCCGACCGCGATGCCCTTGCGCCGGAGGACAAGCTCCTCGCGCACGATCTGCTCCCCGAGCTGGCGCTTGACCTCGTCTATGGAGGAGCCGACGCGCTTGAGCCTGGCCAGGAAGGCTTCCTCGTCGCGGAACTCGCGTTTGAGGGCCTGCAGGCGCTTATCGATCTCCTTGGCGTCGGCCTTGAGCTTTAGTTCCGCGGCGGCCTGGCCCAGGAGCTGTTCGTCGACCAAGTCTTGCACCGTGGCCGGCCCGTAGAGCTTCCATAAGCGGGCGACCACCTCGGACTGGCGTATCGCGGAGCCGTTGACCGTGACGACGACGGGATCCTCCGGGGGAGAGGGGGAGCGCCCCTCTTGGGACGAGACCGGAGCGAGCAAGGCGAGGAAAAGCCCGGCCGAGCGCGCGAGGAGCCTTGCGGAGGATCGGTGGCGGATGCTCATGGGACCTCTGAATTTATACACGATTTTTCGCCCTTCTGAAAGAGGAGCCAAAGGCCAGGATTTGGGAAAGGCGTCTGCCGGGGGGGAGGATTTGATAAAATCGGCTCCTAGAAAGAAATGAAGCGGAAGCCCTCGATAAAACGGCGCAGGCCCCCCGAAGGAAGCACCCCCCCGTGGGGGGGGCGCTGACATGCCGATCCTGCTCGTGGGGATGAATCACCGTGGCGGCTCCCTGCGCTCGCGCGAGCGCCTGGCGGCCCTGGGAGCCGAGGCCTGCCTCAAGGCCCTCCTCGCGGGAGGCTGGCGGGAAGCCGTGGTCCTCTCCACCTGCAACCGTTTCGAGGTCTATGCCGTTGCGCAGGCGGGGTCCGCGGGCATGGAAGGCCTTTGCCCGCTCCTCGACGCTTTCGCGGGCGAAAGCGTCTGCGGCGAGACCTACCGCCTGCAGGGGGCCGACTGCGCGCGCCATCTCTTCGGCGTGGCCTCCGGGCTCGACTCCCTGGTCGTGGGCGAGAGCGAGATACTCGGCCAGGTGAAGGGAGCCTACGAGGCGGCGCTTGCGCTGGGGTCCACGGGAAGGCTGACCAACACCCTCTTCCAGCGCGCCCTGTTCGTGGGAAAGAAGGTCCGCAGTTCCACGCGCATCGGCATGGGGCAGACCTCCACGGCCTCGGTGGCCGTGGAGCTCGCCCGGCGCATCTTCGGGAACCTGCGCGGAAGTCAAGCCCTGCTCCTGGGCGCGGGGGACATGGCCCGCAAGACCGCCCGCCATCTGCTCGAGTCCAAGGTGGGAAAGATCCTGGTCGCCAACCGCACCTGGGAGAACGCCCGGGCGCTGGCCTCCGAGTTGGGCGAAAAAGGGGTCGATTGCCTGCGCTGGGAGGATTTCCCCGCGCGCCTGGGCGAGGTCGACATGGTGATCTCCTCCACCGGCTCCCCGACCTGCGTGCTTACCCGGGAGATGGTCGCGCGCGCCTTGTCCCTGCGCCGGGGCCGCTCGCTCTTCCTCATCGACATCGCCATGCCCCGGGACGTGGAGGAGGAGGTCGGCTCGCTGGAGGGCGCCTATCTCTACGCGTTGAGCGACCTCGATGCCGTGGTGGCGGAGAACCTCTCCTGCCGGCTCAGGGAGGTCGAGGCCGCCGGGGAGATCGTGCGCGAGGAAGCCCAGGCTTTCTTCTCCCGCGGTCCCTTATCCGCCGTCGATCTCCAGGCCCGGCCCATCCGTCCATGAAGCTTACGCTCGCGACGCGCGGCTCTCCCCTGGCGCGGGCTCAGTCGGCCTGGGTCGGCAAGCGCTTAGAGGAGCTCCATCCGGGACTCAAGGTAGATTTCCTCTTCATCAAGACCAGCGGCGACCGGTTCAGCCTCGATAAGCCCGAAGCTCCGCCCGAGACGGCCGCCGCCGACTCCAACGTGAAGGCCATGTTCGTCAAGGAGATCGAGGAGGCGCTTCTGCGGGGGGAGGCGGACTTCGGCGTCCACTCGGCCAAGGACCTCCCCGCGGACCTGCCCGAGGGCCTGTGCATCGCCTGCTACCCTCCCCGGGAGGACCCCCGCGACGCCTTCATCCCGGGCTCCTGCCGCACGCTCGCCGAGGTGGGGAAAGGGGCTCGTCTGGGGACTGCCTCCCTGCGCAGGCAGATCCAGTTGAGCCTTTCGCGTCCCGGCCTGGAGTTCGTCTCCCTGCGGGGGAACGTGGACACGCGCCTGCGCAAGCTGCGCGAGCAGGGTCTGGCCGGGCTCGTTCTGGCGGAAGCGGGATTGCGGCGGCTCGGACTTTCCTCGCTCGAGCGCGAGACGATTCCCGAGGACATCCTGGTGCCCGCCCCGGGGCAGGGCGCCCTGGCCTTGGAGGCGCGGTCCGACCGCGCGGACGTGCGCCGCCTGCTGGACGCGCTCTCCGACGAGGGCGCCCGGGCGGAGGTGGAGGTGGAGAGGGCTTTCCTCAAGGCCGTGGGCGGCGGCTGTTCCACGCCGCTGGGAGCCCTGGCGCGCGCCGAGGGCTCGGTCGTGCGCCTGAGCGTCTTCTGGTCGCGCCGGGATGGAAGCAAGCCCGCACGCCTGAGCGGGTCGGCCCGTCGGCGCCCGGAGGAGCTCTCCTCCCTGGTGGAAGGCCTGGCCGGGCGCCTGAAGTCCGAAACCGCTTGACCCCCTTCGCGAGCGGAGAACAGCCGCGCTCCGGGGACGATGCCCCCTCGGGCAACGTCCCTCCTCTTCGCATCAGCGGAGCTCCCGGCTCCGGCGCATGGGCGTATCTGTCCTTGTCCTTGTTGTCCGGTGATGAGCGGACTTTGGGGGATTTCTGGAAGAAATACCCCAAAGGCCAAGGCCCGCTGGTGGTCGTACGAAAGGACGAGGAAGCCGCCGAGGACACGGCCGACGCGCTCCAGGCGCTCGCCCCCCTATTCCCCGCTCTTTCCCTCGGGGAGCCCGCGTTCTTCGGGGAGGATGCCGGGACCTGCCTCGCGTCCCTCGAGAAGCTCCACCGCGGAGCCTCCGTGGTCCTGGCCTGTCCCGAGGGGCTCGCCTTCCGCTGTCCGGACGCGGGATCGTACGCGCAGAGCCGCTTGCGGCTCCACCTGGGCGGGGGGCTCTCCCGCTCGGCGCTCCTAGAGCGCCTCGGAGCGCAAGGCTACCGCCGCGTCGACTTCGTGGAGAGTCCCGGGGAATACGCGGCGCGCGGCGCGGTCGTCGACCTCTTCCCCCTGGAGCCCCTGGAGGCCCTGCGCGTCCTCTATGACGGAGACGACATCGAGTCCCTGCGGCGCTTCGACCCGCAGACCCAGACCCCTCACCCGGATTTCCTCCGTGAGGCCTGGGTCATGCCCACGCGCTTGGACCCGGACTCCGCCTCCGGGCGAGAGACGCTCGGCGCGAGGCTCGTGTCCGGGAGCTTTTGGCTCGTCGAGGAGGGAGTGGACCTCGGGGGGGCCGTCCCCGCTCGCGGCGCGGTCGTGGGCCTTCCCGTCCCGGGCGGCGTGGATCTCGGCGCGGTCGAGGCCCCCACCTTCGGCGGCGGCCCAGGGGCCGCCGTCCTCGAAGGGCGGTCGTTTTCCAATCCCGCAGGGGGCGGCGGCCTCGGAGCCCTCTCCGAGCGCTGCGGCCGGTGGCTGCGCGAGGGCTGGCGCGTGCTCTTCTTCTCCATGAACCGTGGGGAGGATGAGCGCATCCAGGAGATCCTGGGCTCCTCCGGGGCGGCAGGTGTTCAATTCCTCGTCGGACCCCTGCGCCAGGGTTTTCTCCTGTCCGCGAGGAAGACGGCTGTGCTCAGTTCGGCCGAGGTGCTGGGGCGAGGCTGGAGGCCCATGCGCCGGCGCGGCTGCGAGGGAACGGGCCCCCGCCTGCGTTGGGGCGAGCTCAAGAAAGGGGATTTCGTGGTCCACTCCGGCCACGGGGTCGCCCGCTACCTCGGCCTGGAATCCGTGGAAGTCTCCGCCGCGACCACCGACTGCCTCAAGCTGGAATACCGCGGGGGAGACAAGCTCTTCATCCCCATGACGGATTTCCGGCAGGTCCACAAGTTCATCGGCTCCGAGGGGCGCAGGCCCAAGCTCTCCTCGCTCGACGGCCGGGGGTGGGAGGAGGCCAAGGCGCGGGCCGCGCAGGGCGCGCAGGAGATGGCGGCCGAGCTCCTCAAGAACGCGGCGCTGCGCTCCGCGCTCCCGGGCCGCTCCTTCCCACCGGACTCGAGCATGGAGGGCGAGTTCGCGCGCTCCTTCCCCTACGAGGAGACCCCGGACCAGCGGCGCGCGATCGAGGAGGTCAAGGCGGACATGCAGTCCCCGCACCCCATGGACCGCGTGGTGGTCGGGGACGTGGGCTTCGGAAAAACCGAGGTCGCCATGCGGGCGGCCCTCAAGTGCGTGGAGGGCGGGGCGCAAGCGGCCGTGTTCGTTCCCACCACCATCCTGGCCGACCAGCACGCGCGCACCTTCCGCGACCGGTTCGCCGAATATCCGGTGCGGGTGGCCTCGCTCTCGCGCTTCACGCCCGGCGCCGAGGCGCGGCGCGTCCTCTGTGCCCTGGCGGAGGGGTCCGTCGACGTCGTGGTCGGCACCCAGCGCCTGCTCGGCAAGGGCGTCCGCTTCAAGGACCTGGGGCTCTGCGTGATCGACGAGGAACAGCGCTTCGGGGTCAAGGACAAGGAGCGCTTGAGGACGCTGAGGAAGGGCGTGGACTGCCTGACGCTCTCGGCCACCCCCATCCCCCGCACCCTCTATCAAGCGCTCTCGGGGCTTCGGGCCGTCTCGCTCATGCGCAGCGCCCCCAATGGCCGCCAGCCCATCACCACCGAGGTGCGGCCTTATGATGAGGCGCACGCGGTCTCGGCCATCGAGGCCGAGCTCTCCCGGGGCGGGCAGGCGTTCTTCGTGCACAACCGGGTGCGCAGCCTCCCGGAGGCCGCCGCCCGGCTCAAGGCGCGCCTGCCCGGGGCGCGCATCGCCATGGCGCACGGACGCATGAGCGGGCCCGAGCTCGAGGAGACCATGTGGGCCTTCTTCCGCCGCGAGTACGACGTCCTGGCCGCCTCCTCGATCATCGAGTCCGGCCTGGACATCCCCTCGGTGAACACCCTGCTCATCGAGGACGCCCATGAGTTCGGCCTGGCACAGCTCTACCAACTGCGCGGCCGCATCGGGAGGGAGAAGCGCCGGGCCTACTGCTGTCTCTACTACCCCAAGGATCCCGCCGCCGCCGCGCTCCTGAGCGAGGAGGCCAAGAGCCGGCTCTCGGCCCTGCGCGAGTTCGGAGGCCTGGGCTCGGGCCTCATGCTCGCCATGCGCGACCTCGAGATCCGCGGCGCCGGAGACCTGCTCGGCGGCCGACAGCACGGGCATCTCGACGCGGTCGGCCTGGAATACTACTGCCGGCTGCTGGAGGCCGAGGTCTCCCGGCTCAAGCGCAAGGGCGCTCCGGAGCCGGAAGCCGCGGAGCCCGCCCAATTGGACCTGGGGGTACGGGCCTATCTGCCGGAAGACTATCTGCCCGGCGACCTGGAGCGCATCGAGTTCTACAAGCGCCTGCTCGCGGCCGAGCCCGGCAAGCTCGAGGAACTGCGCCGGGAACTCACGGAGCTCTCCGGCCCGCCGCCGGAGCCCGTGGAGAACCTGTTCCGGGTGCTCCGGCTCCGGCACGCGGCCACGGCCCTGGGGGTGCGCACCGCGGCCGAGCGCGTGGGCGGGACCGGGGAGCCGGTGATGGAACTGCGCTTCCGCCCGGGAGCGAAGGAGCCCGTCAACCGCCTGGGCGCCTGGCTGGAGGAGTATAAAGGGAGGATCGAGTTCGTCCGTTCTCCCCAGGGGAGCGAGGGCGAAGGCCTCCGGGTGAGGCTCAAGGACTCCGAGGACTCGCTTTCCTGGCTGGAAGCCTTCCTCAAAGACCCCGGTGGAAAAAATTGATAGAGTAGCGGCGATGCGACGCGTCTCCCTGATCTGCCTCTGCGCCCTCTCCCTGACCTCCTGCCGGAAGGCGGGCGGCGCGGTGCTGGCCCGGGTGGGGGGCTCGGTCATCACCGAGGACGAATTCCGCCGCAAGCTTTCCGACGTCTCCCCGCAGTACCAGAACTACGTCCTCAGCCCTTTCGGGCAGAAGCAGTTCCTAGACGTGCTCATCCGCGAGAAGCTCATCCTCGAGGGCGCCCGCGCCGCGGGCACCCTGCGCAAGCCCGAGTACCAGGAGAAGATGCGGGCCCTCAAGAAGGAGGAGGACGAGAAGCTCGCCGAGGCCGGGGACTATCTCCTGACGCGGCTCTGGTTCGACGATCTGCGCGCCCAAGGGGTGCTCCAGATCAGCGACGACGAGGTCCGCGACTACCACCGCAAGCATCCCGAGGAACTGCAGGTCCGCCACATCCTGCTCCCCAGCGCCGACGACGCCCAGGAGGTCATCCGCAAGCTGCGTTCTGGGGCGAAATTCCCGGCCTTGGCCCAAAAACTCTCCTTGGACGCGGAGACCGCGGCCGAGGGCGGAAAGATGAGGCCCGCCATCTTCGGGGAGATGATCGGGGAGCTCGAGGAGCTTTTCCACATGAAGACCGGCGAGCTCGGCGGTCCGGTCCGCAGCAAATTCGGCTACCATGTCCTCCTCAAGGAGGGCTCCAAGCCCCTGTCCCTGGAGGAGGCTGGACCCAGGATCCGGGGCATCCTGGAGAAGCAGAAGCTGGACCGTCACCTTCAGACTCTGCAATCGACTCATCGAGTGGAGGTCGTAGATGCCCAATTCAAATGAAGGCGGATCTTGCGCTTTGCGGAAAAAAGCGTGGGGGCTTTTTAGCAAAGCGCGGGTTGGGGGGGCGGCGGCGCGGGGTGACGGGCGTGAGTGTGAGTTTTTTGGGGACCTTTCTGTACG
>CAYHRV010000076.1:0-12857 GCA_964359165.1 uncultured Elusimicrobia bacterium | reverse complement strand
CGTTCTGGGAGGTGGCTCCCTTGAGCACGCAGCCCAGGCAGATGATCACGTCGTAGCGCCCGGAGAGGGCCATCTCCTGAGCCGTCCAGGGCAGTTCGAAAGCCCCCGGGATGGAGAGGGCGGCGATGCGCTCGGGCGCCACGCCGGCCTCCTGGAGCGTGTCCAGGCAGGAGGCGAGGAGCTTGGAGGTGACCTCTTCGTTGAACCGGGAGACCACGACCCCGTAGCGGGCCTTGCCCGCGTGGACGCTCGGACTCCGTGCGAAGAGCCGGGAGACCATGGCCCTCGTCGCGTTCTTATTCATGGCCGCTTCTCCTTCAAGCTGAAGTGCACGGCGTCGATGAGATGGCCCAGTTTGCGGCGCTTGGCGTCGAAATAACGCGCGTTGTGGCGGTTGGGCGGGATCTGGATGGGGACGCGCTCCACCACGCGCAGTCCGTAGCCTTCGATGCCCACGATCTTGCGGGGGTTGTTGGTGAGCACGCGCAGGGTGGAGAGCCCCAGGTCCGAGAGGATCTGGGCGCCGATGCCGTATTCGCGCAGGTCGGCGGAGAAGCCCAGGGCCTTGTTCGCCTCGACGGTGTCGAGCCCCTGGTCCTGGAGCGTGTAGGCGCGGATCTTGTTGGGCAGGCCGATGCCGCGGCCCTCCTGGGCCAGGTAGAGCAGGACCCCCCGGGCCTCGCGCGCGATGCGGCGCAGGGCCGCCTCCAATTGGGAGCCGCAGTCGCAGCGCGCGGAGAAGAGCACGTCCCCGGTCAAACAGGAGGAGTGGACGCGCACGAGCACCTTCCGCTTGCCCGCCACCTCGCCGCGCACCAGGGCCAGGTGTTGTTTGCCGGTGAGCACCTCCTCGTAGAGATGGAGGGTGAAGTCCCCGAAGCGCGTAGGGAGCAGGGAGGAGGCCAGGCGCCGCACGAGCTTCTCGTGCCGGCGGCGGTGCTCGATGAGGTCGCGGATGGTGATGATCTTGAGCCTGTGGCGCTTGGCGAAGCGCATGAGCTGGGGCACCCGGGCCATGGTGCCGTCCAAGCTCATGATCTCGCAGATCACCCCGGCCGCGCGCAGGCCCGCCAGGCGCGCCAGGTCCACGGCGGCCTCGGTGTGCCCGGCGCGCACGAGGACTCCGCCCTCGCGGGCGCGCAGGGGGAAGATGTGCCCCGGCCGGATGAAGTCCTCGGGCCGGGAGTCCCGGTCGAGAAGGCGGGCGATGGTGGCCGCGCGGTCCTCGGCCGAGATGCCGGTGGTGGTGCCTTCCCGCGCGTCGACGCTGACGGTGAAGGCGGTGTCCCGTCCGGGGGCGGGGAGCGGGGAGGCGGAGACCATGGGCTCGATCTTGAGCTCGTCTAAGCGGGAGCTCAACAGCGGGACGCAGATGAGCCCGCGGCCGTGGCGGGCCATGAAATTGATCGCGCCCGGGTCCGCCTTCTCGGCGGCCATGACCAGGTCGCCTTCGTTCTCGCGGCGGGGGTCGTCGACCACCACGACCATCCGTCCCAGGCGGATGTCCTCGACCGCCTCCGCGATCGGGTCGAATCCTCCGGAGCGCTTCATTGGTTTCTCCTTAGCGCGCGCAGGGCGTTGACGACGTAGCGGGCCATGAGGTCCGCCTCCAGGTTGACCCGCCCGCCCGGGGCGCGCGTCCCCAGGGTGGTCAGGCGCAGGGTCTCGGGAATGAGCACGGTCTCGAACCAGCTCCGTCCCCTCCGGGTCACGGTGAGGCTCACTCCGTCGATGGAGATGGAGCCCTTGCGCGCGGTGAAGGGGCGCAGGAGCGCGGGAAGCGCGATGCGCAGGCGCGTGAAGCCTTCGCCGAGCTCCTCGCGCTCCAAGACCTTCGCGGCCGCGTCCACGTGTCCGCTGATGAAGTGCCCCCCGAGCATGTCCGAGCCCCGCATGGAGCGCTCCAGGTTGACCGGGTCTTTGGGGCGCAGGGCTCCGAGATTGGTCAAGCGCAGGGTCTCGGGGCTCACATCGAACTCCAAGGCTCCCTTGCCTCGGCCGACGACCGTCAGGCACACGCCGTTGACCGCCACGCTCGAGCCGCGCGGCATGGCTCCGAGGGCCCCCTTCACGCGCAGCCGCTTCCCCCGGTTCCACTCCACCCGCCCCAGGACCTTGATGATGCCTGTATACATATATCAGCAGACCCCCTGCGGGGGTCTGCTCGTTTGGGGGCGCGATTCCCGTTTCATTCGGCAGCTCCTCTTTTCGCCGTGATCTTTCGGGGCGAGAGCCTACCCGTTATCAGTATGTCTTCCCCGATCCGCCGTACCCGGGCCGTTCTCAGCCAAGGCGTCTTGCCCAGCCGTCCGACCCCCTTCCCGCCGAAGAATCCGGGCGCCTTTTCCCCGCCGATGAAGCGGGGCGCCAGGAAGAGACGCACTTCGTCGACCAAGCCGGACTCCAGGAAAGAGGTGTGGACCCGGCCTCCTCCCTCGACGAGCAGGGAGGAGACCCCGCGCTCCGCGAGCGCGCGCAAGAGGATTCTTAGGTCGATTTTTCCATTCGACCCCGGCCGTCGTTCCGTGTCAACAGCCAGCACCGAAATATTCTTAGGCAGGCCCGCCGCGCGGGCCCGTCGAAGGGTTTTTGGCGCTACCACGAGCAGGGTGGGGGCCGAGCCGTCGAGCACCCGCGCGCCGCGCGGAGTCCTGAACCGAGGGTCGAGGACGACGCGCAGGGGGGGGCGTCCCGGCCCCGGGGTCGTGAGCCGGGGGTCGTCGGCGAGCACGGTGCCCACTCCCACCAAGATCGCGTCCGCGCCGGCGCGTAGGCGGCGCGAGAGCCGGCGGGAAGCCGCGGAGGTGATCCACTTCGAGTCCCCCGCCGAGGTCGCGATCCTCCCGTCGAGGCTGGCGGCCGCCTTCAAGGTCACGCGAGGACGGCCGGCCGTGACCCAGGTCACGAAGGGGGCGTTGAGCTCCCGGGCCTCTGCGGCCAGCAGGCCGCAGTCGCCCCGGATCCCGGCCCGGCGGAGCATCGAGAGTCCCCGTCCCGCGACGCGGGGATTGGGGTCCTTCATGGCCGCGCGCACGCGCGCCACCCGGGCTTGGGCGAGGAGGCGGGCGCAGGAAGGCGTCTTCTTGCCCGGGAACTCGGCGCAGGGCTCCAGGGTCACGAAAGCCGTCGAGCCGCGGGCCTTCGCTCCGGCGCGGGCCAGGGCCATGGGTTCGGCGTGCGGCCCGCCGAAGCGCCGGTGCCAGCCCTCTCCCACGACGCGGCCGCCGCGCACCAGCACGCAGCCTACCATGGGGTTGGGGCTGGTCCGTCCGGCTCCGCGCCGGGCGAGCGAAAGCGCTCTGCGCATGAACCTCTCGGGCGACCCCCGCTCGTTCGCCCCTTTTCGTTTCATGGAATGACCGCCACCTTGAGCATGGAGCGATCCACCATGCGCTCGAAATAGGCAGGGACCTCGCCGAGGGTGATGGAGGAGGACACATAATGCCGGGGGTTCACCTTGCGCCCGGCGATGAGCGCCAAAGCCTCGCGGAAGTGGCGCGGCGTGTGATGGAAGACGCCATGGAGAGATATCTGCTCGTAGTGGATGCGGTGCGCCTCCACGGGGACGATGGTGCCGTGGGCGCAGCCGCCGAAGAGGCAGACGCGTCCGCCTTTGCGCGTCATGGAGATGGCCGCTTGCCAGGTCTGGGGTGTCCCCACGGCCTCGAATGAGCAATCCGCGCCGCGGCCGGAGGTGAAATCGCGCGCGGCTTGGGCCGGATCCGTCTCCAAGGAGCTCTCGACGCGCTCGGCCCCGGCCTCCTGGGCGCGCCGGAGGCTCGCTTTTCCCCGTCCCACGACGAGCACCCGGGCCCCTCGGGCTTTGAGCGTCTCCACAAGGAGCATGGCCATGACCCCGCCGCCGAGCACGCTCACGCTCTCTCCCGGCCGCACGCCCATCGCGTCCGCGGCGTGCACCGCGCAGGCCAGCGGCTCGCTCAGGGCCGCGTCGCGCAGTTCGAGCTCCGCGGGGACCTCGTAGAGGTTGTGGCGCACGATGCGCTCGGGCAGGAGGCTGTATTGGGCGTAGGCTCCGTTGTGGAGCTTGAGCTCGTCGCAGAGTTGGGGCTGTCCCTTCTCGCAGAAGAAGCAGGCCTCGCAGGGGGCGGAATTGGCCGCCACCACCCGCATGCCTACGGTGAAGCGCTCCGCGCCCGGGCCGGACTCGGCCACGGTCCCGGCGAGCTCGTGGCCGAAGGGGGAGGGTCCGTCTCCTAAAAGGACGCGATGCCCTTGCCGGTAGGCCTTGAAGTCCGTGCCGCAGGTGAGGGCCGCGCCCACGCGCAGAAGCACCTCCCCCGGGCCGGGCTTGGGGATGGGGACCTCTTCGAGGCGGATGTCGCGCGGGCCGTGATAGATGACGGCCTGCATCGTGCCGTTGCCGCCGCTCACGCCGAGGCTCCGTTCCGAGACGGCAGGAAAAGGGCCTTGACCACAGAGCGTGATCGCACCGAGGCCAGGGCCTCCTCGAAGCCCGAGAGGGGGAAGACGCTGTGGGTGAAGCTCGAGACGTCGATCGTCCTCGACGCCAGCAGGGCCAGGGAGTCCTTGAGGTCTTGGACTTGCGGGGAGTAGCTGGCCACCACCGAGAGCTCGCGGTGATAGACCTCGTTGAGGTCGAGCGTCATGGCCGAGGAAGGATGGAAGCTCGCGAAGACGTTGAAGGCGCCGCCGTCGCGCAGCCAGCCTAGGCGGCGAGCGGCCAGCTCCGGGGTCCCGGCGG
This sequence comes from uncultured Elusimicrobia bacterium, assembly GCA_964359165.1. Classification (GTDB taxonomy): domain Bacteria; phylum Elusimicrobiota; class Elusimicrobia; order UBA1565; family UBA1565; genus CAYHRV01. Next base: position 8,134 of record CAYHRV010000076.1, on the reverse strand, counting down.
TGAAGACCAGGGCGTCAGCGCCTCGTCCCTCGGTCATGGAGAAGAGCTCGCGGCGCGCGGCTTCCTCCTCGCCGGCCCAGGCTTGGCTCACGCCCAAGGAACGGGCCAACGCCGCGCGTTGGGGGTCGATGTCGAAGCCGAGCACGCGGACCTTGCGGCTCAGGAGCAATTTGGAGGTCAGCAGGCCGATGAAGCCGAGCCCCACCACCACGGCCGTGTCCCCCTCGTCCAAGCCCAGCCTGCGGACGTTGCGCAGACAGCAGGAGAGCGGCTCGGTCATGGAGGCCTCGGCGCTCGAGAGGCCCTCCGGGATGGGAAGCAGGACATGGCGCACGTGCCTCGCGGAGGCGCGCACGAACTCGGCGAAGCCCCCGGGGTCGAGGTTGCTGAGCTTGAACTCGCGGCACATGGACTCCTGGCCGTGCCGGCAGTAGTGGCACTCGAAGCAGGGGACGTGATGGGAGAGGATGACGCGCTGGCCGAGGCGCAAGCCCGACGCGCCCGGGCCCAGGGCCGCGACGCGGCCGGCCACCTCGTGGCCCAGGGGCACGGGAGGGCGAAGATCCTTGCGGGCGAGCTTGACGATGTCCGAGCCGCAGAGCCCGCAGGCGTCCACGGCGATGAGAGCCTCCCCGGCCCCGATCGCCGGGACCGGGACTTCGCGCAGTCCGACTTTGCCGTCCGCCTGATAAAGGAGGGCTTTCATGGTGCAAAGAGCGATCTCTCCGACGGTGGATTATACCAAACCTGCCCGGAGGTATGCTATCTTGTAGGCGACGCCGCATGCGGCGTCGCCCGTTATTTTGGGAACTTCCTTTTCGGAGGTCTTTATGATCCGCGCATTTCGTGCGTTTCTAGCCGTCTCTTCTTTAGCGGCTTCGCTGCTGGCGCTCCCGCTGCATGCCGCCAAGAAACCCGCTCCCCTGGCCAAGGTCAACGGCGTCCCCATCCTGCGCGGGGAGGTCGCCGAGCGCGCCTTCCGGCAGTATGGAACCCCGGTCATCAACGAGATGGTCGACGAGATACTCATCGCCCAGGCCGCCAAGGAGCTCGGGGTCCAGGCGGACCCCCGCGAGGTGGAGTCGCGCCTCGGCCGCATCCGCAGCCAGTTCCCCAGCGAAGCGGTGTTCGCCGAGCGCTTGGCCGCCACAGGGACGAACCCCGAGGAGCTCAAATCTCGGATAGAACAGCAGGTCCTGCGGGAGGCGCTCACGGTCAAGGCGAAAGACATCCGGGTCGGCGCGTCCGAGGCTCAGGAGTTCTTCGAGGCCAACAAGGACAAGCTGGGCAGGCCGGAGTCCGTGCGCCTGCGCCACATCGTGGTGGCCTCCGAGAAAGAGGCCGGGGACTTCCTGGTCGCGCTTAGGGCCGGGGCCGATTTCGCGACCCTAGCGGCCGGCGTGTCCCTCGACTTGGCCACCAAGCAGGCCGGGGGGGACCTCGGCTTCTTCGGCCGCGGGATGCTCCAGCCCGAGATAGAGAAGCTGGCGTTCTCGCTGAAGCCCGGCGAGGTGAGCGCTCCGGTGCGCACCCCCGCGGGCTTCCACCTATTCAAGGCGCAGGAGACGCTCGAGGCCAAGGCCGCCGTCTTCTCCGAGATCGCCTCGGACCTGGAGCGGAGCCTTTTGGCCGACAAGATATCCAAGGCCTGGCCCCCCTACCTCCAGGAACTGCGCGATAAGGCGAAGATCGAGCTCTCCCCGACCGGCCGTTGATCATGTCCGACCGTGGACCCCGACCGAAGGGAGCGTTTATGGGATGTCTTCCGATCCTGTCTCTCCTGTTGATCCTCTGTCTCTTTTCTTCGGCCCCCGCGGCGGGCCAGAGCGCCGCGGGGACGGCGCGAGCGGAGAACGACCCGCGCGCCGAATCCGACGACCTCAGGCGCTCGACGGTCAAGTTCTACACCGTCATCAAGAGGCCCAACTTCTACGAGCCCTGGCAGTTGGGCTACCAGCAGAACTCCGGGGGCTCGGGCTGCATCCTGGAAGGCAAGCGCATATTGACCAACGCGCACGTGGTCAGCGACCAGGTCTTCGTCCAGGTGCTCAAGGCGGGCGACACGCGCAAGTACACCGCCTCCGTCGAGCACGTAGCCCACGACGGGGAGCTCGCGCTCCTGCGCGTCGAGGACCCGGAGTTCTGGAAGGGCACCATCCCGGTCAAGCTGGGCGAACTCCCGCGCCAGCGCGAGAAGGTGGCGGTCTACGGCTTCCCCATCGGGGGCGACGAGCTCTCCATCACCGAGGGAGTGGTCTCCCGCGTGGAGGTGGGCAAGTACACCCATTCCCAGAGGGACTTGCTCCTGGTGCAGACGGACGCGGCCATCAACCCCGGCAACAGCGGCGGGCCCGTGTTCCAGGGCGGGCGCCTGGCCGGGGTCGCCTTCCAGTCCTACAGCGGCTCCCAGGTGGAGAACACCGGCTACATGGTCCCCGTCCCCCTGGTGCGGCGCTTCCTCAAGGACGTGGAGGACGGGAGATATGACGGGATCCCGGACCTCGGCCTCCACTGGCAGAAGCTCGAGAGCGCGAGCCTCAAGGCCTTCTACGGGCTGGGCAAGGAGCAGGGCGGGGTGCTCATCACCCGGGTGGTCCACGGCTCGCCCGCCGCGGACCTGCTCAAGGAGGGCGACGTCCTGACCTCCCTGGCCGGGGTGCGCATCGCCGACGACGGGACCATCCCCCTGCGCGGCGAGGAACGGGTCAACTTCCGCCACGCCCTGACGCAGTTCCAGGCCGGGGAGACCGCGCGCCTGGGATTTTGGCGCGCGGGCAAGGCGCTCGAGGGGGATGCGAAGCTCAAGCGCTTCTCCGGCCTCATCCCGGGCCCGGAATACGACAAGCGGCCGACCTATTTCATCTTCGCGGGCATCGTCTTCACGCCGCTGAGCTTCAGCTACCTCTCGGTCTGGGACTGGAAGGACGTGGACCCCCGGTTCAAGTATCTCTACGACTGGGCCCTGCCCTCCGCCTCCCGCCGGCAGGTGGTGATCATCAACCAGGTCCTCGCCCACGACATCAACATCGGCTACCATAAGCTCAACGGCGCGGCCGTGGAGCGGATCAACGGCGTCCCCATCGGCGACATGGGCGACGTGGTCAAGGCCTTCGAGGGTCCGCGGGGGGAGTTCCACGTCCTGGAGCTCGACCATCACGCGGGAAGCCGGATGGAGTCCGATTACTGGAGCGACCCGGGCACGCGCCTGGTCATCCGCGCGGCCGGGGCCAAGGAGACGACGGCCGAGATACTCAAGCGCTACAGCATCCCCGCCGACCGCTCCGCCGACCTGAATTAGCCCTCAGGGGAGCTCGACTCTTCGGCGGAACCTCTCGGAGCCGCCCTTGCCGACGGAGACCTCGAAGCCCCGGCACGCTCCCTCGGCGCAAGGCCAGGAGACCGGGTAGACCGAGACCGCTTCCACCCGTCCTCCTCCCAGCCACCCGGCGAACTCCTCCGACCCGGCGACTTTCAGCGCGGCCCCCAGGCCCAAGGGCCGGCGGTCTGCGGGGGACATCCCGATGAAGAATCCTTCCTGCTCCGGCACCGGCGCGAAGCGGACGGCGGAGGCGGGGGGGAAAGCGGCGAAAACCTCGTTCCACGCCGACTCGGCCGCGGCCAACTCCTCCCGCCAGGCCTCGAGGGACGCGCCCTCCGCGGTCTCGGCCAGGACGGCGGACTCGATGGCGCCGAACACCTGCGCCTCGCGCGCCATGGCCACGATGACGGGCTTCTTGCCGCGGCGGCGCAGGGAGCGCTCGATGACCGGCCGCCCCGGGACCAGGCGGCCCCAGCTCATGTCCGGAAGCTTCAAGGTCTCGATGATGAGGTCGCGCATGAGCCCGCTGGTGTGGGCCGAGCCCGAGTAGGTCACCAGGACTTTCCCCTCCGAAGCCTTGAGCCCCTTCTCGACGTCCCTGTCGGGGTTGAATTGGTTGGCCATGAGGATGAGCGGGACTCTCTCACCCTCCAGTCTTCCAGTGAGCGCGAATATCCCCTCCGGCTCGCCCCGGCGGCCCTCGGAGTCCATGACCGTAGAGGCTTCCTGCAGGAAGGCGCCCAGCGGGATGCCGGCGTCCAGGAGGGCGGCGAGGAGGGTTTGCGCCGTCTGCCGCTCCAAGAGGTCGCTGTGGGACTCTCCCAGGACCAGGCAATCGGCTTCTCCCGACTTCAAGGAGGAAACCACCGCCCGCGAGAGCTCCGAGACCCCCCAGCCGGGCTGGGCGGCGGCTCGGCCGTACCAGGAGAGCCTGGAGCCGATGAGTTTGAGATAGCGGCCGCGCGAGCGGCGGCGCGCGATGTCCCCGGCCGCCTGAGCGGCGGAGACTCCCGCCGGCAGGGTCTGGAGGCTGAGCTCGAAGGCGGCGTCTCCCTGCGCCCGGGCTGGGAGGGCCAAAAGGCAGGAGAGCAGGAGCGCGGGGGAACTCACACCATAAGGTTGACCCAGGAACCGTCCCGGGGCAAGGGTTCGGGGTCCCGCTTCCCGCAGGCCGAAAGGCCTAGTGCCGCGACCAAGGCCTCAGGCGAGGAGGGGGACGGCCAGCCAGACGAGCAGGAAGCCGAAGAGGTCCAGAAGCACGCCCGCGGCCATCATCTCCCGAAGGGGGACTTTTCCCGTGCCGTAGACGATCGCGTTGGGCGGCGTGGAGACCGGCAGGAGGAAGCCGAAGCTCGACGCCATCGCGGCGGAGAGCGCCGGGCATAAAGGAGCGGCGCCCACGCTCCCCGAAAGGGCCAGCGCGAAGGGCACCGCGATGTTGGCCGAGGCCGTATTCGAGGAAAGCTCGCTGGTGAGGATGGACACCGCCGAGGCGGTTCCCCCGGCGCCGAAGCTCGTGCGCACGCCCAGGAACGCGGCCGCCCCGTTCCCGAGACCGGAGGCCAGCCCCGTCTCGAAGAGCAGGGTTCCCAGACTCATCCCGCCGCCGAAGAGGAGGAGCACTCCCCAGTCGGCCCGGAGAGCACCCTCCCAGGTGAGGGTCGGGCCGCCGTCTTCGGCGGGAAGGAGGAAGAGAGCGGAGGCGGCCAGCATCGCGGAGACCCCCTCCGGCAGGAACTCCCCCGCGAAGAGCCAAAGGACGACCGCGAAGGCCAGGACAGCGAGGGTATTGCGCTCTCCCGCCTTCATGGGGCCCAGCGCCGAAACCTCCCGGGCGAGGAAATCCTTGAGCTTGATCCAGCCTCTGGGCCGGGGGAGTCCGCGTCCCAGGAGCAGGAAGACCCACAAGAGCGCCAAGACCGCCACCGGGAGCCCGACGCGCATCCAGTCGAGGAAGCTCAAGCGCACGCCGGCCAGGCGTTCGAGCATGCCCATGCCGATGAGGTTGGGCGGGGTCCCCACCGGAGTGCCCAAGCCGCCGACGGAGGCCGCGAAGGAGAGCATAAGCAGCATGCGGCTCTCGTAGAGCGGGGTGCGCGTGTCCTCGGGGATGGCGCGCAGGAGCCCCAGCGCCACGGGCAGGAGCATGGCCGTGGTCGCGGTGTTGGATACCCAAAGGGAGATGAAGGCCGCCACGCCGCCCAGGCCGAAGAGCAGGCGTCTGGGACTCCGGCTGAGCGCGTCCAGGGAAAGCAGGCGCAGGGCGATCCTGCGGTCGAGACCGTGGGCGGACATCGCCTCCGCGATCCAAAAGGAGCCCAGGAAGAGGAAGATGACCGGGTCCGCGTAGGGGGCGAACACCTTCCGGGCGGGGGCCACGCCGAGGAGCACGCAGAGGGAGGAGCCCAATAGGGCCGAGACCGGCAGAGGCATGGCCTCCGTGACCCACCAGCAAACCACCGCGGCCATCACGCCCACCAGGCGGCGGGCCTCGGGGGAGGGAGCCGCGGTGCCGGCCAGGGCGTAAGCTGCCAGACCCGCCGCCGCCCCGCTGAGCACGCCGACGTACGAGGGCTTTCCGCGCTCCCCGCTCACGGGGAGTAGCCGAAGGCCTTGAGCGCGGAGGGGTCCTTGCGCCAGCCGGAGCGCACCTTGACCTTCAATTCCAGCTCCACTTTCCGGCCGAGGAAGCCGGCGATGGCTTGGCGGCTGCGTTCGGTGAGTTCGCGCACCGTGCGGCCCCCGGGGCCTATCACGATGCCCTTCTGCCCCGGAGTCTCCACGTAGACGATGGCCCGGATCGTGGAACGGCCCGGAGCGTCCTTGAACTCGTCGATCTCCACGGCGCAGGCGTGGGGGACCTCTTCCCGATAGAGGCCGAAGGCGGCCTCGCGCACCAGCTCGCAGGCGAAGAACCTCTCCCAGCGGTCGGAGAGGCTTTCGGCGCCGTAATAGGCGGGGGAAGGGGGCAGGAGCCCCACGATGGCGGCCTGGAGCTCCGCGACGCCCTGCATCATCAGCGCCGATATCGCGTGTATCCCCACGGGGGAGAGGGCCGCGGCGTACGCGGCCTTGACCGATTCCAGGAGGGCGGGGTCGGTGAAAAGGTCGATCTTGTTGAGGGCGAGCAGGAGGGGCTTGCCCGGGGGCAGGAGCCTGCGCAGGGACTCGAGCTCCGCCGGGGGGGGCAGGTGAGGCTCGGCGACAAGCACCAGGACGTCCGCGTCGTCGCGGGCCGCGATGCGCGCCGAGAGCAGGAGCGCTCCTTGCAGGGCGTCCTTGGCCTTGTCGAGCCAGCCGGGGGTGTCGAGGAGGCAGGCCTGGAAGCCCTTGCCGTTGAGAAGGCCGAGCACCTTGTGGCGCGTGGTCTGCGGCTTGGCGGAGATGATCGAGAGCTTGCGGCCGAGCAGGGCGTTGATCAGAGTGGATTTTCCCGCGTTGGGCCTGCCCAGGAGCGCGACGAAGCCCGACTTGAAGGGCGTTTCGGCCGCGGATACCTCGGTCACTTGAGCTGCATGCCGATCAGGATGAGGTCCGCGATGAACAAAGCGACGATGGCCACTTCCAGCAGCAGCATGCGGCGGTTGGTGATGTCGGTGAGGAGCAGGTTGTAGAGGCTGTCCAAGGTCTTGAGCTTGCTGTCCACCGAGTCCTGCCATTCCTTGAGGTGGAAGCGTTCCGCGCAGGCCATGTAGAGCCGCGCCAGGTGCCAGTCCCCGAAGAATTTGGTGATGTTGGAGAGCTCATCGGCCATCTTGGCGAGGTCCATGCGCATGCCGCGCAGGCGCGAGAGCACCGGGCCCGGCCCCTTGAGCAGGGGCGGCTTGCGGGAGTAGGCCTCGATCTCGTCGTAGGCCTTGTCGAGGAACTCCTCGAGCGTCCGGTCGTAGAGGCGGAACTCGGTGAGCTGGAGGTTGGCGGTCTCGATGATGTAGAGGAGATCGTCGGGCCGGCCCTCGGGGTCGACGATGAGCGCGCTGTTCCAGTCGACGACCAGCAGGTCCGAGGTGGTGTAGGAATAGTTGTGCTTGGTCGTCTCCTCGATCTCGGCCTCGCTCAAGCGGTCGAAGCTCTTCTCCTCGGTGAGCAGGCCCGCGACCTCCTGGCGGTGCACGGCGAGCCAGCGCTGGGCGTCCGGAGCCCCGGAACGGCCCACCGGCGCGCCCTGCAGACCCGAGAAGAGGCAGAAGATCGTGTAGGCTTCCGGGTTCCCTTTGTCCGGGGAGGGGCGCGTCAGGTAGGGCCCGATGGCCGAGAGCACGCTCTCGCAGACCTCGGCGGCGATGTCGTCGAGGGTGCGGCCGTCGGAGAGCTTGAGGGAGTGGTAGGCCAGCAGGTTCCCGATCTCGCCCGCCTCGAAATCCGCCTCCAGCGAGATGGAGAGGGCGCCTATGGCGAAGATCTTGATCTCCCGGCGCAGGGTGAGGGGACCGATAGAGGTCTCTACCGTGACCGGCGGCTCCTCGATGCAGAGGGGTTTGTAGAGGTGGAAATCCCGCGGGATGGTCTTGTCCGGCCGCAGTTCCATGAACTGCGTCCTCTTCTGCAGAAGCTCCCGCACCTTCTGGAGGTCGATCTCGTACGCCACGTCATAGGCGTACATGTAGACGACTTGGCCTTTCATCCTCGATAGGATATCAAATACGCCGAAGGAACGGCTTGCCCGCGGCGCCGCCTGACTTCCGCAACGGGACACCCGAATCATTCGGGGCATAACAAGGGATATCGCGTGTGACCCGCGCGACACTATCCACGTGGATAGCCGGGAGCCGGCATCCCAAAGTCCCGGGGCATGGACTTCTTTGCCGACAGGGC
>CAYHRV010000075.1:8606-12874 GCA_964359165.1 uncultured Elusimicrobia bacterium | reverse complement strand
AGGAAGGCGGCATGGGTCACGAGGAAGACCACGGCCGCGGCCTTCGAGAGCAGGATGACGAGGACGTAGGCGGGCTCCTTGAGAGCGAGCAGATAGACCACGCCCAGGATCAGCAGGAATATCCCGGCCTGCGACGGGAAAAAGATGGCCGGCCCGACGTCCATGCCCAGGAGTGCGACCATCTGCCGCGGAAGGAACAGCAAGCCCAAGGCCAGGACGCAACTGTGGACTCCGATGAGGAGGATGAGCAGGCGGGAAAGGGGGCCTCCGGCGGAACGGTTCATCAGGCGGCCCAAGCGAAGGAGAGGAGGATGAGCCAGAATGCCGCGATCGCGAGGGCGCCGGAGAGTTCCGGTCCCCGCCTCAGCGCGCCGAGCGGCGCGCGCGAGGATTTCCAGAGCACCATGCAGCACACGGCGAAACCCACGCAGAGCACGGCGGTCCGCAGGAGCGCGAGCAAGGGCGCCGACGCGCCCAGGCTTCCCCCGGCGCTCATCCCCAGCGCCAGGTCGCGGATCCCCGGGACATAGGAGAGCTGATAGGACGCGTAGCCCGCGGCCATCATGGGGGACCAGGCCAGCATCATGCGCCAGAAACGCTCGCTTGCCGGACCCTCGCGCTTGAAGACGCGGCGCAGGAGGAGCGGAGGAAGCAGGGCTCCGCCCAGCATCATCACCGTGGTCAGCACATCATGGTCCCACGCGCGCATGAACGAGGGGAAGGCGGCGGGACGCAGTTCCATGAGCTGAAGCAGGCTCAAGGGCAGGAGGAGGCCGCTGAGCATGGCCACGAACATCCCGGCCTCGGGCTTGGAGGCGGAAGCCGTCCACAGCTCCCGGCCCGGCATGCGCACGTTGAGCTGGGGGGAGCCGTTGGGGCAGACTTGGACGCAGTTGAGGCAGAGCACGCAATCCCGGTTGGAGTCGACGAACATGAGGTGGCCGAAGACCGGACAACCCGGGACCTTCTCGTTCCCCTTATAACAGGCATGGTCCGTGCATTTGGCCGCGCAGACATCCGGCGTGGGGCGCAGTTCCACCAGGGAGGAGGAGGAACAGAGGCCCGCGAATCCGCCTAAGGGACAAAGATGGCGGCACCACGCCCGACGGGGAAAAAGGAGGCTAGAGGTGACGGCTCCCAAGAGGATGAAGAACAAGAGGATGCCGGTGGCGGGGGCGGAATGGCGCATGCCCGTGACCTCCTCGGCCCAGAGGATGAGGAAGAAACCGATGGCCGCCCACCCGTATTCATAATCCTTCATCCAGGCCGGGATGCGCCATTTCAGGTTGACGACCTTCTGAAGCCCCTCTCCGGCCGCGGCCATGGGACAGACCGCGCACCAGGCCCTTCCCACCAAGAGGAAGGAGAGGATGAGGCCGGGCCACCAGAGCGACCAGACCAGGAGCGTCGCCAATCGGCCTTGGGATCCTTGGAACCCGATGAAAGCGTCGTAGAATATGGCCGTGAAGACCAGAGCGGCGACGACGCGCGCGGCCTTGGGGATCGCTAGGAGAAAGGCGAGCGCCTTGCGGGGCAGGGAGAACCAATTGAAGCCGATGGAATGCTGTTTCGCAGGCACTCCGAGGAAAACCTCCTCGGCGCCGATGAGCTCCCCTTCGGCCAGGACCACGGCGCGCTCCATGGCCTCCTTGAGCTCCCGAACGTTCCCGAAGAGATAATCGTAGGAGACCAGTTTCGTGACCGCCTGGGTGTCCATCCCCGTGACCTTCTTTCCCAACCGGGAAGCATGTTCGCCGGCGAAGGCCCAGGCCAGTTCCGGGATGTCCTTCTTATGCTCGGAGAGAGAAGGCACGGTGAGGACACGGTCCTTGAACGCCTCCGCGAGCTCCCCGATGAGCTGTCCGGAGGCCGCCAAGCGCTCGAGGGCGGTGCGCGAGGAGACGATGACCCGGACCTCGCGCGGGGCGCCCTCGGGACCCCATTCCTCGGAGCTCAGAAAACGGGCCAGCCTCTGCTGGATGGGCTTGGGGAGCTTGTCGACGTCCATGAGCAGGAGAGTGCCTCCCTCGGCCAAGTCCATGTAGCAGACCGCATGGAAGAACTCGGGGGACTGGCCTCCCTGGCCGTAGGCGCCGAAGAGCTTGTCCCCCCAGGGGGATTCGACGATCTGGGCGCACTCGGCCGCCAGCAGGGGTCCGGCCTTGCGCTTTCCGGCGGCATGGATGAGCCGCGCCACGGTCTCCTTCCCGGTCCCGGGCTCGCCCTGGATGAATACCGGCAAGGAGTCCTGCGCGCGCCGGGCGATGGCCTGGCGCAGGGCGTTCATGCGCGGGTGCCTGCCCAGGAAGGGGGGCGCTTGGGCCTCGCCGTCGTTCTGGATGAAATGGCTCAGGCGCTTCTCCCGCTCGACCGAGACGCCGACCGCCTTGTCCGTGGCCTTGAGGCGCGAGGAGATGACCCGGACGATCTCCCTCAGGATGCCCTGGTCCGCGGCGATGAGGGCCTCGAAGGTCTCGCGCTCGAGCGTGAGGCATTCGACGAAATTGACGGCCACCACGTCGGCGGAGGCCGCGTCGCCGGTGAGCAGGGACATCTCGCCCACGCACTCGCCCTGTCCCAGCTTGGCCAGGACCACGGTCTCGCCGCCCTCGGTGCGCAGCCTCACCTCGACGCCGCCCGAAACGATCGCGTAGAGGCGGCTGCCCTGGTCGCCTTGATGGATGAGCGTGTCGCCGAAGGCCAGCGAAGCGGGCTTCATGGCCACGGCGATGGCCCTCAGCGTCCTCTCCGAGAGGGAGGACCAGAGGGGGGAAGAGCGCAGGAGCTTGACGCGGGAGTCCAGGGACTTGATGAGGTCTTCGCCGGCCGCGCCGATGGATCGGGTCATGGGAGAAGGATTAACAGGTCCAGGTCGGATGATTATAACTCTTGTGGAAGCCGATCCATCCATGACCGGGTCCCTCCCCGGGACATTATTGTAGACTCCTTGCGATGTCCAGCCATCCCTCGCCATCGCGAAAGCGGGTCGCTCTCCTCGCGGCCGCGCTCGTTCTCGCGCTCCTCGCCTGGCCTCTCATCCGCGGGGGTCGGCGCGCTTTGCGGAGCGTATTCTTGACCGCGGACAAGCGCGATGCCCTGGAGGTCGTCGAGAAGACCTGGTCCGGCTACAAGCGGGCTTTCGTGAGCCCGGAAGGACGCGTCCGGCGGCTCCCGGAGGACGACACGGTCTCGGAGGGGCAGGCATACGCCATGCTGCGCGCCGCCTGGCTCAAGGACAAGGCGACCTTCGACCTCTGCTACCGTTGGACGGAGAAGCATCTCTCCCGCCGCGGGAAGGAAGGAGACTCCCTGCTCGCCTGGCACTGGCAGGCCGGCAAGGTTCTGGACCCGATGCCCGCGGCGGACGCGGACCTGGATTACGCCCTGAGCCTTTTCTTCGCCGAGGCCCTCTGGCCGGACGCCGCGCCCCCGGGTCTGACCCCCTATGGGCGACGGGCCGCCCTCCATGCGGGCGACATCCTGCGCAAGCTGACCTACACCGCCGACCACGGCCGGCTCTTCCTCTCTCCCTGGATACTTCCCCGCGAAACCCGACCTCCGTTCCCCGTCAATCCGTCCTATTATTCCCCGGCCCATTTCCGCATCTTTTACAGGGTCACCGGCGACAGGCGCTGGTTGGGACTCGCGGACACGACCTACCGTCTGCTCGAGCGACTGGCGCGCGGCCCGGAAAGCCGCGGCTCGGGCCTGGTGCCCGACTGGTGCGCCGTGGATCGGGAGGGCCGCCTGACCCCCTTGGAAGGCCGGAGCGCCCTCTTCGGTTGGGACGCCCTCCGCGTCCCGCTGAGGGTCGGCTGGGACCTGGCCTGGTTCGACGCCCCGCAGGCCGACGCCTTCTTCCGCTCGGGCCTAGCGGATTTCGTGGAACGCGAATGGGCTTCTCAAGGGGCCCTCCCGTCCGAGTACCGCCGGGACGGGACCCGTCCGAAGGGAAGAGAGGACCCCGCGTTCTACGCGGCCTACTACTACGCCCTGGGCGCGGTCCACTCAGGAGCCTCCCCGGCCATCCTGCGCAAGAACCGTTCGTTCCTGAACAAGGACGGGGACGACTGGGACTACGGCAGGGACCGGTACTATACCAACAGCCTGGCCTGGCTGGCCGACGGCCTGGCCTCCGGCGTCGTCCGAGACCTGACGGAGGGAGACCGGCAATGAACAGACTCCGGCTCGCGGCCGCGGCGCTGGCCGCCGCGCTATTCTCAGCCGGCTGCGCGGGCCCAGGATTGCGTGGGCCGGCGCCGCAGGCG
>CAYHRV010000075.1:0-8596 GCA_964359165.1 uncultured Elusimicrobia bacterium | reverse complement strand
GGCGGTGGGGGGGCGGGGGGGCTGGCGGCGGGTTTATTCTCCGCGGGCGGCGGGGGCCCTGGTTTGGGTGGGCGGGGGCCGCTGGGGCCGGCCGGGGCCACGGTCTGGGATTTTTTCGACCCCGCCGCCCCATTCTCGGCGTCGACCGGGACGGCGGTGCTGAGCCCCTGGGACCCGCAAGCCGGCGGCTGGTGGAAGGCGGGCCCGGAGAGTTTTGGACCGGCCTCAAAATTCGGCCTCCCGCTCATCGACGGACAGGATTTCCGGGTGCTGCGCCTCCCCGCCCTGCGTCCCACGGAAGGCTTGTCCGTGAGGCACAACGGCAGGCCCAACGGGATGTTCCGCCGCGAAGGCTTCGTCTCCAACTACACGCTCGTCTTCGACCTGCTCCTACCCTCCGGCCGCCGCGCCGCGTACGCCTGCCTCCTGCAGACGGACCCCTCCAACCGCTCCGACGCCGACATCTGCATCGAGCGCCGCGAACGCCCCGGCGTCGGGATCGCGGGCAACTACTTCGGCGCGCTGGAGCCCGGCGTCTGGCATCGCGTCGCGCTTGCCGTCCAAGCGGCGACGGGCGCGGGCGGGACGGGACAGATCCAACTCTTCATCGATGGCGCCTTCGTCGGAGGCATGCGGACTCCGCACCAGGGGCCTCTCAACCGCTGGGCCCTGGGGCCGGAGTTCCTCTTATTCGCCGACGACAACGGCGAGACCTCGGAGCTCTTCCTCAAGAGCCTCCTCTTCGAGGACAGGATGATGTCCATGGATGAGATCGCCGCGCTGGGCGGGCCCTCCCTGGGCGGCGCGCTGGTCCCCGGCCCCGCGCCCAAGCCCATCCGCAGGCTGGCTAAGCGCCGAATGGCGATCATCGGGCACCGCGGGGGCTACCCGTGCTGCGCCCCGGAGAACTCCCTCGAGGCGGTGGACCAGGGCTTCCGGCACGGCGCCGACCACGTGGAGGTGGACGTGCGCCTGAGCGCGGACGGGACGGCTGTGCTCATGCATGATGCCGAAGTCGGTCGGACGACGGACGGGAGGGGGAACGTCGGGGACATGACTCTCTCCGCCCTCCAGCGCCTCGACGCCGGCCGGGCCCTCTCGGACCGCTTCGCCGGCACGCGCGTGGCCACGCTCGCCGACGCCCTCCGGGTCGCGAAAGGTCGCGGGCGCCTCCTGCTAGACATCAAGAGCGCCGACGCCGGGCCTCCGATCGCCCGCGCCCTCCAGGAGGCCGGCGCGGACGCCTCGGCGGTGTGGTTCTTCCGCAACACGGAAATCTCGCCCAAGGCGGACTACCGCCGCTGGGTGCCCGGGGCCGAGCGCCTCTGGGGAGATCCGCCCGCGACGCTCGACGACGCCGGATTCGACTCTCTTAAGGCCCTCGGCGTCACGGGATTTGACGTGGACATCGCCTCGGTCAGCCGTGAGTTCGTCGACGCGGCGCACGCCCGCGGCATGCCGGTGTTCGCCTTCACTTTCCTAGACCCGGCCGCGATGCTGCGCGCCGTCGAGCTTGGCCTCGACGGAGTCGAGACGGACTACCCCTCCGTGCTCGACGCCCTTCTTCCCGAACGCCGCCTCCCCGCCCTCCCCGGCGGCGGGTATCCCAAGCTCCCCGCGCGCGGCTGTCCCGCCTCCGGCCTCTTCCGAGACGGCCATTTCCGGGAGCTCTCGGGCCCGCCCGGGTCCGACTTCAACCGGCTCTTGCGCGGCGGAGCGCCTACCCCCGAAGGCCTCGACTGCCTCAAAAAGCTGGGCGTCAGCGACATCGTCGACCTCCGAGATGAGGGGGAGGGAGGCTCGGAGGTCGAAGAGGCCGCCGCGACCCTCGGTCTGGCCTACCACAGGTTCCCCATGAGCGCCTCGGGGCCGACGGCCCGCAAGGACGCCTGCGCGGGCCTCAAGCCCTCGAGCGTCGAGCGCAACCGGAGATCGGCGGACGCGGGGCTGGAGTTCATCCGCGCAAGGCTCAAGAGCCCTGTCCCGGGGAAGATCTTCGTCCACTGCGCCCACGGCCAGGACCGCACCGGCCTCCTGCTCGGCGTCTACCGCATGCAAGCCGACCGCTACTCGAAAGAGCAGGCCGCCGCCGAGATGCGGAGCTACCGCTACACGCCCTATTGCGCCCTCGAAGAGGTTTGGAAAGGCTATTAGCTCCCGTCGTTGATGGGAACCTTTTCACGAAAACACCGTACCTGGAAGCATGGAGCTTCCAGGCCCCCTCGCCAAGCCTTCCCTGCGCTACCGCCCCCGCCATGCGGCGGCAAGCCCCCTCTATCGCCTCGTATCAGACCATCTGGAGGAATATCTCCTTAAACCCCGACTGGCCGCCGACAAGCGGCCCGTTCCTCATCCTGTCATAGAGCGTTCTCTTCGTTCCTTCCTAGAGTGCGGCATCCACCGCTTCGGCGTAGTCCGTTTCCAATGCAAGTATTTCGCACCACTATCCCTCATCGGGTTCGTGGTGCTACTCAGCTTTATTGGGCTTTTTCAACGCAGATTTAAATTATTGTGGTTTGCCCTGCTTTGCGGGTGGTTTGGTCCGTTGCCGGGATGTGTTTATATAGCGAACGGGAGCATTCACTGGAATGATTGGCTAAGAGATCCTGTCAATACTTTTCGATTGTGTGTCGATATTTCTCTTGGGCTAATGTTTTTTGGAGGCATACCATTCATTCTGTATTGCTTTATCGTTGGACTTCTTGGCGGTTGGATAATCCTCCAAAGCGGACGAGAAATGATGCCGTGGTGGGCTCAACCGACGGCTATTATTGTCGGGATAATTGTTTCGGCAATTCCCTGGATTCTTCTAGGATTCGTGGGACCTGCAATCTGTTCCGCCATATTTTGGTGCATACTTCTGCTCTTGCTGAGAAACCGGATATTTAAGGTTCCACGGGGGGAGGGATGAGAAGATGATTTACCGCATTCTCTCGATTCCCCGCCGCATAGAGCTCCGTCTATGGTTGAGGGAGGCCATGGGGGCGCACTTTCTGGCCTTGGCTTACTTGCTCTCCGTGAGTTCGCCAGCGAGCGCAGAGCCCCCCAAGCTCTCCTGCGACGAGGTCCGCCAAGCGCAGTTAGAGCGGGAACCCGGCCTGCTGATCATCGACGTTCGCCCTCCCGCCGACTACGCGGCCGGGCACATCCAGGGCGCGAAGAATGTTTCCGTCTCCGATATCGGCTCAATAACGGTGCCGCGAGAGGGAAAGGTCGTGGTCTACTGCCCCGACCCCGCCTGCCCCGCCAAACCCTCTAGCCGATCTTAACGACGGCATCGACGCGCCCGCGGGTGAGGAACTGACACCCGCGTAGCCCTCTGACGCCCAGGCCCGCCCGGACTCTCTTTCCATCCTGCGTTCGCCCCTCCGATCCGCCATTTTCCCCTGGCAGTAGGGGGGAACTGGGGGTATGATAACTCATGTGCGGGGTTTTTGGGGCGCCCGAGGGAGGGGGGACTTACGATAACCGCCGAACTGTTGCATTCGGGTCCGTCGGACAGGGCTTATCCGGCCTACGAGCCCTTGGGCAAGATGGGGGACGCGGCCGAGGCTCACATCGGCGAACTGCGGGCCGCGCTGCGCGAGGAGGATCCCATTCTTCAGGCGACCGCGGCTTGGGCGTTGGCCGGCCTCGGCCCCAAGGCGCGAGCGGCCTTGCCGGACCTGAGGGAGGCGCTTAAGAGCCGTCAACTCCATGTCCGGGAGGGAGTGCTCTGGGCCTTGGGGCGCATCGTGGAGGACCGCCGACCCCTGGGCTCGGCGCTCGCCGCGCTGGAGAGTCCCCGGGCCGATATCCGTGAGAGCGCGGCCCTGGATCTGGCGTCGATGGGCAGGGAGGGCGCAGAAGCCGCGCCGAGGCTCGCGTCCCTGCTCTCGGACCCTGAGTGGGGAGTGCGCCAAGCCGCGGCCATGGCCCTGGGCACATAGAGCCCGTGGAATTCTTGAGGCGATTCGCCCTCCTGGCTCCTCCCCCAAACAAGAACACGGTGCGCTACTACGGAGCCTTGGGACCCAATGCTCCTTTGAGGCCTCTCTTGGTCAAGGAAGCCCAAAACCTCTCGGGGAAAGAGAACCGCGCCTGCAAGATACCTGCCTTGCGAAAGGTCGCGGTGTTAGAACGCGCGAAGGAGGGTCTCAGAGCCGCGACCCGTTCCTGGGCCGCCTGCCTTGCCCGGGTCTTCGAGGTGGAGCCCCTAAAATGCGGCAGATGCTCAGGCGAGCTCGTTCCCATGGCCGCGATACTCGCCGACCGCGAACTCGAGCGCCTGCTCGCGTACTTGGAGCTCCCCACGGAGCTTCCCAAGACCGCACCCGCCCGAAGCCCTCCCTTCGACTTCGGCGAGGAGGAGGAGCCTGAAAGCCAGGCAAACCCTCTAGCCGATCTTAACGACGGCATCGACGCGCCCGCGGGTGAGGAACTGACACCCGCGTAGCCCTCTGACGCCCAGGCCCGCCCGGACTCTCTTTCCATCCTGCGTTCGCCCCTCCGATCCGCCATTTTCCCCTGGCAGTAGGGGGGAACTGGGGGTATGATAACTCATGTGCGGGGTTTTTGGGGCGCCCGAGGGAGGGGGGACTTACGATAACCGCCGAACTGTTGCATTCGGGTCCGTCGGACAGGGCTTATCCGGCCTACGAGCTGTAGCCCGGAATCTTGCTCTCGTCGACCGCGTCGATCTGGTCGGGGGCCAGGAACTCCCTGGCATAGGTCAGATACACCTTCTCCCGCACGAACACGTCGAAGAGGTCCGGGTCGATGTGCCCGCCGAGCTTGAACTTGCCCAGGATGGCGAGCGACTCGCTGAGCGTCTTGCCCTTCTTGTAGGGCCTGTCCTTGGCCGTGAGCGCCTCGAAGATGTCGGCGATCGCGATCATGCGCGCCTGCGCCGACATCTGCTCCCCCGTCAGCCCCCTCGGATAGCCCTTGCCGTCCATGCGCTCGTGGTGCCCTCCGGCGAACTCCGGCACGTTCTTCAAATGCTTGGGCCAGGGCAGGGCCTCGAGCATCTTGATGGTGACGTCGATGTGATGGTTGATGACCTGGCGCTCTTCCGCCGTCAGGGTGCCGGAGCGGATGCATAGGTTCTCGACCTCCTCTTTGCTCAGGAAGGCGCGCATGCGGCCCTCGGGGCCGCGCCAGCGGTAGGCGGCGATGCGCCGCACGCGTTCCTGAGCCTCCTCCGGCATGCGCTCGACGCCGACGTTGCAGCGGCGCAGGAAGTCCCGGTCGTCCTCGAGCTGACGCAGGCGCTTTGCGCAGGCGGCGCGCAGGGCCTTCTCGGCTTGGCGCCTTCGCGCGGGCTGGGCGGGCAGGTCCAGGAGCCCGCGCAGCAGGGCCGCCTCGGCGTCGCGCTTGAGCACCTCGAAGCGCGTGTCCAGGAGGTGGATGCGGTCGAAGAGGGTCTGGAGCTTGGTGGCCTTATCGACCACGTGCACCGGAGTGCTCACCTTGCCGCAGTCGTGCAGGAGTGCCGCGATCCGCAGTTCGTAACTCTGCTTCTCGCTCATCGCCACGCCCGGGATCCTCGCGGCCAGGCCGCCGCGCTGGGCGGCCTCGGCCAGCAGCATGACCAGCGCCGGGACCCGCGCGCAATGGCCTCCCGTATAGGGCGACTTCTCGTCGATCGCGGTGTTGATGAGCCCGATGAGGCTCTCGAAGAGAGCTTCGAGCTGGCCGATCAGGCGCCGGTTGGTGAGCGCGACCGCGGCCTGCGAGGCGAGGGATTCGAGCAATTGCTGGTCGTCCCCCGAGAACGCGACGACGGCGCCGTTTTCGGGGTCCTTGGCGTTGATGAGCTGCAGGACGCCGATGACCTCGGCCTCGTGGTTGAGCATCGGGACCGTGAGGAACGAGGTGGAGCGGTAGCCGTTCTTAGCGTCGAAGGCCCTGGTGCCTGAGAAATCGTAGCCTTCCGCGGCGTAGGCGTCGGGGATGTTCACCGTCTCCCCGCTGAGCGCCGCGTGGGTCGCCACCATCGCGTGGTCCGGCTCGCCCGCCTTGCCGTAGAGGGGGATAGGGGGGAAGCGGATGGGCGAGCCGCCGGTCCCGCCCATCGCGATGCCCAGCGAGTCGGTGCGCAGTATCTCAAAGCTCAGCGTCCGCTTTTCGGGATCATGCAGGTAGAGCGTGCCCGCGTCCGCGCGGGTGATGCGCTTGGCGGCCAGCAGGATGGTCTCGAGCAGGCTGTTGATGTCGCGCTGGCTCGATAGCGCGATGCCGATCTCGTTGAGCTCCTTGAGGCGGCGCAGGAGGGCGTCGTGCGTCATCTCCCCTTCAAGTCCCAGCTATAGTACCAGCCCAGGGAGATGTTGAACGTCCTGGCCGTCCGGTAGAGTTGAGGGAACCTCTGCCAGTAGCATTCCGCCCCGACGTCGAAATACCTCCTCCTGAAGACGGCGCCCACCGAGGGTCCGTACACGTCGTAGTAGGTCCGATTCTTGCTGCGCAGCCGCCAATTATAGGCCCCGTAGGTGTTGAATCTCCAGCCCCCGAGCGAGAACCAGTCCACGCCCTGCTTGACCCAGCCCATCGACCCGGAGCCCTCCTCGCCGTGGAGGTCATAGCTCATCTTCCCCCAGAGGGAAAGGGGCAGAGCCAGTGGTTCGTAGCCGCCCGCGGAGGGCGACCCGGTCCATTTGGAAACGTCTTGGGAGGCGTACCAGCCGGCGAAGAGGGCATAATTCTTGGCGTTGAGCGGCTGGTCTGGGTAACGGAGCCAGGCGAACTCCGCGCCTACGGAAAAAGGCCCTTTCTCTATCGCGGCTATCAGCGAGGGACCGTGGGTGTTGTAATAGGTCTTGTTCCGGGTGCGCACGCGCCAGTTGTAGACCCCGTAGGTATCGAGGTCCAGAGCGCCCGGGAACCTGACCCAGCGCACCCCCTGCCTCGCCCAGCCCTGCACTCCCGTCCCTTCGGTATCGTCATCGCCCCGTGTAAGGCTGCCCCAGACCGAGCCGGGATATCCGGCCGGAGAATAAGCCCTCACGCCGGCCGGAGAGGAAGCGCAGGCTAGGAGGTTGAGCCCCAAGAGCGCGGAGACCGTGATCCTTTTTTCGAGCATCTTATCGGGCAGCCGCCTTGAAATCCTGGGGCGAGGGGATCGTGCCGGGCGGGATCAGGGCATACTCCGGCAGAGGGGTCCAATCCCCGCCTTTGAGCTTATAGACGTAGCCGGAGGCCATCCGCATCACGGAGGCGTTCTCATCCTCGGCGAAGAACTCGGTGCGGGGGACCTCCTGGGCGATGAGGTCCGGCTTGCGCGCCTCGACCGAATACGGGTTGTGGCGCAGGAACTCCGCGATGAGCCAGGCCAGCGCCAGGAAGCTGGCGGGCTTGGTTATCACCTGCGGCTTCTCGGCCCCCCCGAAATACGTCTTTCCTATAAGTCTTACGGCGACGGGCACTGTCGCTATCGGAGGCAGGGGGATGTCCCGGATGTCCTTGGCCTGCATCTTGGTGCCGGTGAGGGCCGCGCCGTGCTCCGGCACGAAAATAACGACCGCGTTGCGGCCCGACTTCTCGACCTCGGAGAAGAAACCCTCCAGTTGGGCCGTCATCACGCCGAGCCTTTCTTTATAAGAAGCGACGTCGTCGGGTCCCCGGGAGGCTCCGGGCTTGCGCGTCCCCATGTGGAGGTTGGCGGTATTGAAATACACCGCCGCCCTCGGCGCGTTCGAATCCAGGCGGGCCTTCCAGAATCTCCCCAGCGCCGCATCGTCCGCGGCCATGGGAGCGCCGTCGAAGAGCTGATAAGCCACAGGGAGGCCTTTGATGCCCAAGGGCGAGTCCGCGTGGCCGAATTTCCGCGAATTGGCGGCGAAGTGGTCATACTTGCCGTTATGGGTGGCCATCGTATAGGTCTTGAACCCGACCTCCCGGAGCTTGTCCATGAGATAACAACCGGCCGGGACATTCTCATAGAGATGCATGTGCGGCGGCTGTCCGCAGGCGGCCCTCAGCACGCGCAGCGCCGCCGGCCCGCTATAGGAGCAGGCCGCGCTGAAGTTCGTGAACACGTAATCGAACTTCGCGAAGAAAGGCATGAGGTCCGATCCCGAGTCCTTGATATCCTTCCAGGACAAGGAGCAGACATGCAGGATGATGACGTCGAAGGGGGGAGCGCCCGCGGAGGGCGCCGGGATCGCCACCAGCCTGCCGCTTTCCTTTTTAAAGAACGCTTTCGGCGAAGTGATGCCCGGGTCCACGGCCTCCTCGATCGGCGGGGCTTCCGTCAAAGACGGGGGCAAGGACGCGGCCGGCAGCTTTCCGTCATAGAACGGATCCGGAGTCAAGTGCAGGGCCGCGTAGTCCTGCACCGGTCGGGGGATGGAGGGGGGCGGGTCTTCCTCGTCTGAGGCGTCCTGTCCCTTGTCGAGGGCGACGCTCACGCGCTTGGGCTCCCGCGCCCACGCCGCGGCGAAGACGACATAGGCGCACGCGCCCAGGATCAGCGGCTTCTTGCGCGCCCCGAGGAAGGCTAAGGCGAAAAGCGCGCTCCCGGCCGCGAGCATCCAGATGTTGAGGAAATTCCAGGTGAATTCCAGGACGTATGCGGCCGAAGGACGCATGGTGGGGTCGTTGAGGAAGCGAAGAA
>CAYHRV010000074.1:0-12962 GCA_964359165.1 uncultured Elusimicrobia bacterium | reverse complement strand
CTCTCCTCCCCCGGCTACGGCCGCTACGCCGCGGAACTGTTGGGCGAACTCTCCCGCCAGGCCGACCATCACGCGGGACCGACCTTCCGCCTAAGGCGCTCGGAGAACTCGCGCATCCTCGAGACCGGAGCGGCGTATCATGGCTATCCCCGCCGCGGCCTGCGCGTCGAGTCCGAAGCTCTCGCCTCGACCTACGAACTCCCCCAGCGCGCCTTCCGGTCCACCCTGGCGGGCTGGGAGACGCGCGCCGCGCTCGAGCGCGGGCCCTGGACCGCGGGAGCGGCCGGGGAACTGCGCTCCGGCATGGGGAGAGCCGGGGCGCCCGGGCTCTTCGGCCGCTGGAGGGGCGCCGACGGCTGGTCTGTTTCCGGAGAGGCCTGGTGGAGGAGGCCTTGGATAGAATCCGGCGAGACCGTGGCGGCCCAAGCGGACTCCGAGGAGGCCGACCTGCGCCTGGAGACGAGGCCGTTCTCCAGGCTGTATTTGGGGGGCCAACTCCGCTATAATCTGCACAGGATCCCCGGAGGGGGTTGGGCGCGCAGGACGACCCTGATCCCGGAGGGCTCGGTGGCTCTCCTGAACAAGCCGCTCTATCTGGCCCTGGGGGTGCGCTTCGTGGCGGAGGATGCCCGGGGAAACGACCTGTTCTTCGCCCGGCTCCCGCTCATCCGGCGCTCCAGGACGGCGTACCTGACCCTTCCTTTCGGGAAGCGCTGGAGGCAGGGGCGCGCGCGCATGGACGGCTATGTCTTCAACGGCCACGATCCGGGCCGCGGGAGGGCGTTCCTGCGCGCCGACCTCGTCGGCATGGGACTCAACGCCGAGGCGGATCTGGGGGGGCGCCTGCGCGTGAGCGCGGGCTACGAGTTCACCCGCGACTCCGAGGCGGGACTGGCGCAGGGGAAATCGCAGACCGGACGCCTGTCCCTGCATTGGCATTGGCCCGGGAAGCGGCTGGAATAAGATGAAACTACTGATAGTCGATGACGAGAAGGAGATGACCGAGCTGACCGGGGCCTATCTGCGGCTCCACGGCATCGAGGTCGAGACCTGCAACGACCCCGAACAGGTCGTCGGCCGCTTGAAGGCCGGCCCCTACGACGCGCTGGTGATGGACCTCATGATGTACCCCATGGACGGCTTCTCCCTGCTCCACGAGGTCCGCGGCCTGCCGGACTACGCCCAGACCCCCATCGTCGTGCTCTCGGCCAAGAGGCTCAGCGAGGAGGAACGCAAGGACCTGCTCACGATGAAGGTGCATTTCCTCCCCAAACCCTACCACATGCCGCGTCTCCTCCAGGCCATCAAACTCAAGTGACGCGGGACCGTTGATGCGGGGCCGAAGCTACCTCTACGAGATACCGGTCTTCTATCTCCTGCTCACCGCCCTCCAGCGCGCGCTCTTCCCGGAGAATTTCTCCTTCCACCTGAGCAGTCCAAGCCCCTACTGGCTGGGCATACTCCTCTTCGGCCTGCGCTACGGTCTCTTCCCCGGCCTCCTGGCCGGCGCCGCGTCGGCCGGGCTCTACGCCCTGGGCTTCAAGCTGGCCGGAGAGGGCTACCGGCTCGACGACGCCGATTTCTACCTCCAGCCCGGCCTCTTCATCGTCTTCGGCGCGGTGATGGGAGGGGTCATCGACCGCTACCGGCAGTCCATCGCCTCCCTGCACTCGCGCATCGAGGAGCTCTCGGGCAAGAACCACGGGCTCCTGGAGCAGATCCGGGCCCAGGACAAGGCTCAGCGCGTCATCGAACAGCAGGTGGTCTCCCAGATGTCCTCTCTGGTCACGCTCTACCACGGCTCCCGCAACCTCGCGAGCCTCGAGCGCGGCGCCCTGTTCTCGGGCATGCTCGACTTCTTCACCCAGGCCCTGGGCGCGGAGAAGACCGCCCTCTTCGTCCAGGAGGGCGAGCGGTGGGTGCTCCGGGAGGAGCGAGGCTGGACCCGGGAGGACCCCTATCCCCGGTCCCTGGGCTACACCGAGGGCATCATAGGCAAGGCCGGCTCCGAGGGCAGGGTCGCGAGCCTTAGGGACTGGCTGGGCGAGGACGCGGGAACGGCGTCCGGCGAGGCCGGGAAGTCCGACGCCATCATGGCGGCTCCCATACTCGACCCCGCCGGGAAAACCGCGGCGGTGTTCAGCGTGCAGACCATGCCCCTGCTGCGCTTCAACAGCGCGAGCGTGAACCTTCAATCCCTGCTCGCCGGCTGGGGCGCGGAAGCCCTGGCCAAGGTCGCGCAATTCGAAGAGCTCAAATCCCATTCGATCTTCGACGAGGGCTTCGGCGTGCACAACGAGCGCTATTTCCAGACCCGCTCCGCCCAGGAATTCCGCCGGAGCGTGGAGACCGGACAGCCCTTCTCCCTGCTCCTGGCCTCCCCCCTGGGCATCGAGGGGCTCTCCGCGGAGCGCCGGGGGATGTTCCTGCACGCCCTCTGCCGCGTCCTGCGGGAGGCCTCCGGCCCGCTCGACATCGTCACCACCACTCCCTTTCCCGAGGCGCCCTTCTCCCTCCTTATGCCCGCCTCCCCGGCCGCGGAAGCGGCCAAGCGGCGGGAAAGCCTCCTTTCCTCCTACGCGAACCTGGGGCTCGACGCGCCCCTGCGCGTGGCCGCGGGATCTTTCGGGCCGGACACTCCGGACTTGGGGTCATTCCTTGCCAGAACCCGCCAAGAGCTCCGCGGATAGGCGTTTCTTCCTCTTCTGGCTCCTCTCGGGGCTCCTCGACCTCCCCCTGCTCTGGGTGGTCTCCGGAGGGGATCCCCTGCTCCCGCTCCCCTGGGCCTTCCTCCTCCATCTCCTCGCGGCCGCCAGCGCCTTCCTCGCGCCCCCCAAGGAGAAAGGGTTCTTCTCCCACACGCGGCATTGGGGAGAGGCCCTGGGCTTCCTGACCCTTTTCATCCCGGGCATCGGCTGGCTCCTGGCCGGAGCCGGCATGGCCCTGCATGGGGAGGCCGCGCACGCCAAAGGGGCCTACCGTTTCGACGAGGACGCCTCCGACGCGGTCAACCCCCTGGCCGCGGCCGGCACTCCCGCCGCGGTCAAGAAGCAGTTGGCCGACGCCATGGACGTGCTTCCGGCCGCCGACGCGCTCCTGAGCCGCGACCCCGCCCTCAAGCGCGGCGCCCTCGAGGTGCTCGCGCGCATCCGCACCCCGGAGGCCATCGCCTGGATCGTGCGCGCCCGCTCCGACGCGCACCCCGAGGTGCGCTTCTACGCGACCTCGGCGTTGACCGCGCTCAAGCGGGATTTCGAGACCTCGATGCGCGCGGCGGAGAAGGAGGCATTCGAGCGCCCCGGTGAGCTCGGGCCCCAGCTCATCCTCCAGCGCATCCGCTGCGAATACGCCCGCACGGGCCTCCTCGAGCCCGGGACCCGCTCCGCCCTGCTCGAGAACTGCCGCTCCTGGCTCGAGGCTCCGGCGCGCCATGACCCCGAGGCCTTGCGCATCCTCTACCAGGTGGACCGGGAAGCGGACCTCTCCGCGGCCCTGAGCACTCTCGAGCGCCTCGTGCTGGCCGATCCGGCCCGGCGCGAGCGGTGGCTCAAGGAGAAGGCCGACCTCCTCTTCCGGCTGGGACGGCACGCCGAGGTCCGGGCGCTCATGTCCGAACTCGAACCCCTGGTGCTCAGGAAGGGCGACGCTCCGCCGCGCCCCGAGGATCTGGAGTGGCGCGCCGCCATCTTCTGGTGGACCCATGGCTGAGTCTGGGGCCCCCTCCGCGAGCGGAGGAACATCGCGCTCCGGGGACGGCGGCCCCTTGGCCGCCGAGTTCCGCTTCCTGGGGGAGCTCGAGCGCTACGATGTCTTTTTGAAGCTCTATCACTCCGAGGAACCGGCCGAGACGGAGGCGCTCGGGCGCCTTTACCGGAGCCCGGACCCCTTGGTCGCGCTCATCCTCCTCCAGTACCTTCAGGACCTCCCCGAGAAGAAGGCCGTTCTCCCACTGATCCGGCTCGTCGAGTGCGACAACGAAATCGTCTCGCGCGCGGCCATGGCCGCCTATCGCAAGAACCACTATCCGGGCAAGCCGCATCTGCTCAAGCAGCTCATCCTTTCTCCCAACGCGCGGGCCTGCCGCTTCGCCGTGCGCACCCTTTCGCGCGCCGGCTTCATGGACGCCCTGCCCCTCATCCTGCGGGAACTCCACGAGCGGGAAGGCCGCGTCCGGACCGAGATGGTCGAGGCCTTGCGCTTCCTGCCCGACCGCCGCTCCCTGTCCACTCTCCTTCCCCTCGCGAAGGGGGCCTCCGAGGAGCTCCGCTTCCCGGCCCTGCAGGCCTTAGCCGAGCTCCAGCTCCGGGAGCGGGTGCTCCCCGCCGACTTCTTCCTCGCGCACGCGCAGGATGAATCCGAGCGCATCCGCCGGGTCGCCCTGGAGGCTCTCCAGCGCCTGCCCACGCGCAAGGTCTCGCGCATCTTCCTGGAGCAGGCCGTGGACCCACAAGGTGAGGAGGCCCTTCGTGAAAGGGCGATCCGCGCCCTGGCGGCCTTCCCCTCCTCCGACTGGGGCCCGCCGCTGGTCCGCCTCCTGGTCTCGGACGCGCCGCCCTCCCTCAAGCTCGCCGTCGAGATCTCGCTCAAGGCTCTGCCGCCGCGGCTGCTGCGCAAGACCCTCCTCCCATTCCTCGATGAGGCCGGCATCGACCTGCGCCACCAGGCGGCCTTGCTCCTGGCGCAATTCCTAGGGGAGGAGCCGGACGTGCGCCGCCGCATCCACCGGCTCTGGCGCGAGACCAAGGAGGAGGAGGCCGGGGAACTGGCCGACGTTCTCGCGGAACTCGGGGGGGCGGAGGAGGAGGCCCTGCTCATGGAAGCCATGGCCAAGTCCCCCCTCCTGGCCTTTTCTGCGGCCGCCGCGCTCTCGCGCACTCTCCGCCCGGGGAGCGGACCGCGCGTCCTCGCCTTCCTCAAGGACCCAAAACTCTCGCATACGGTCAAGCAGGCCTTGCTCACCCATTGGGCCAAGCGGGGACCGGAACTCGCCGTCCGAGAAGAGCTCAAGCCCTGGCTCCGCTCGGCCCTGGGCGACGAGGTCATGAACATCCGCTACCTCGCCCTCCAGGTCCTCGCCTGGTACCCGCTCGAGGACCGGCTCGACGCCGTCCTGGACCTGCTGACCCACGAGACCAACCCCGAGGTGGTGCGCATGTCCTACCGCCAATTCCTCAAGGGGCTCGGCCAAGACCCGCTCCCCCTGGTCCGCGCCATCGAGGCCCATGAGCGGCGGGAAGCCCTCATCGGCCACATGGTCCGCATCCTGACCGAGCAGAGCTGGGAGGAGGCCAAGATCCTGGATCTCCTGCACATACTCCACCGAAAGCCCTTGGACCTGCTCGCGCGCAATCCGGAGGCCTTCTTCGCCGTATGCATCCATCTCCTCGAGCGGGGCGGGGTGACCTTGGAGAAGGTCTGGCTCTATCTCGACGAGGGTCCCTTGCGCCTGCGCTTCCTCCTCATGCTCTTGGCCTTCATGAGGAGCCCCCGGCGCCAGTTCACGCCGCTTCCCCTGGGTTTCCTCTCCTTCCACCTCTCCTGCGCGGACACCCCCTCCCGCGCCCTCTACCTCAGCCTCCTCGCCGCGGACGGGCGTCCCGAGTCCGCCGAGGAGCTGGCCGGGGCTCTCCTGCGCGAGAAGGACCCGGCCGTCCTCGCCGAGGGCCGCGCGGCCCTGCGCCGCATGCTCGCCGCCGAGTCCGCGGGGAGACCATGACGGACGTCTGCCTCATCTTGGAAGGGACCTACCCCTTCGTATCCGGGGGCGTCTCGACCTGGATCCACCAGCTCGTCAGCGCCATGAGCGAATTGCGCTTCTCCATCCTCTACATCTCCCCCTTCCCCAACCCACGACGTGAATACAAGTATAAGGTCCCCTCCAATGTCGTCGAGATACAGGACCTCTACCTCCACGAGTACGCCTTCGCCAAGGGACGCTCCTGGCCCTGGCGCCGCCGCCGGGTCTTCAAGACCATCATGGACATCCAGAAGCGCATCGGGGAGGAAGACTGGGGCGCCCTGGCCGAGGCTCTCCCCTACCTCCGTGACAAGGGCGTCGCCCTGACGGATTGGGATTTCTTTGACTCCCAGGAGGCGTGGGAAGCGCTCGCCGAGGTCTATTCGTCCTCGGGAGGGCATGTCTCCTTCCTCGACTATTTCTGGACCTGGCGCTCCATGCATCTCTCCCTGTTCAAAACACTCCGGGCCCCCATCCCAAAAGCCAGGCTCTATCACACGGTGTCCACCGGCTACGCCGGGGTCCTGGCCAGCGTGGCCAAGGCCACCCAGGACCGGGCCATGCTGCTCACCGAGCACGGGGTCTACACCCACGAGCGCCTCCTGGAGATCTCCCAGGCCACCTGGATCTATACCCCGCACCACGAGCGCTTCCGCGTGCAGAAGGACCTCTCCTTCTTCAAGAAGCTCTGGCTGAATTTCTTCCACTCCATGGGCTGCATCACCTACCACCACGCCGACCGCATCCTGACGCTCTACGAAGGCAACAAGACCAAACAGATCCTCAGCGGCGCGCCGCCCCACAAGATCTCCATCATCCCCAACGGCATCGACCTCGACCACTTCCGCGGCCTCTACGACTCCCGGCCGACGGAGGACCGGCCCCCGGCCGTGGCGTTCATCGGGCGGGTCGTCTCCATCAAGGACGTCAAGACCTTCCTCTACGCCGCGAAGCTGGTCCTCGCCCAACTGCCCAAGACCGAATTCCTCATCCTCGGCCCCACCGACGAGGAGCCCGAGTATTACCAGGAGTGCCGGGAACTCGTCGGCAACCTCGGCATCCAAGGGGCGGTCAAGTTCCTCGGGAAAGTGGACATGAAGGACCACTACCAGCGCCTGGACCTGGTCGTGCTCACCAGCCTCTCCGAGGCCCAGCCCTACGTGATCCTGGAAGCCAACGCCGCGGGCATCCCGGTGGTGGCCACCGACGTGGGGGCCTGCCGCGAGATGCTCGAAGGGCGGCTCCCCGAGGACCGCCGCATCGGCCCCAGCGGCCTGCTGACCGGAGTGGCCAACCCCGAGGAGACGGCCGCGGCCGTCCTGCGCCTGCTTCGTGACGACCTGCTGCGCACCGCCATGTCCGAATCCGGCCGCAACCGCACCCTGCGCTTCTATGACTTGAATGACCTCGTCAGCCAGTACCTCAACCTCTACGAGCAGATGATGCGATGAGCGGGGCTAGATGGCGGGCATAGGCTTTAGGCTCCAGAAGCTCCTCTCGGGGGACGACTACACCTCCAGCCTCAAGGCCTACGCCTTCTCCACCCTGATCACCGCCGGGCCCTTCCTCATCACCGTGGTCCTGGTGCTCTTCATCCAGCGCCTCTCGCTCTCGAACCTCACCGTGCACGCCATGGCCTATCTCCAGGCCCTCATCACCCACGCCTACGCCTTCTCCCTCATCACGGTGGGGGTCTCCTATCTCGTCGTCACCCGCTACGTGGCCGACGAGTACTACCGCGGCCACGTGACGAGCTTCACGGCCTCCTTCTTCTCCGCTTACGCGATCAACCTCCTCGTCTGGGGCCCCTGGGTGTTCTGGTTCTTCTCCGGCCTGGACGCGGGCTGGGCGGTGCGCCTCAACGCCATGCTCCTCTACTCCCTGGCCGTGGGCATCTGGCTGGCGATGATCTACCTCTCCGCCGCGCACGGCTACTGGGAGGTGAGCCGCGCCTTCCTGGCCGGCATGGCCGTGAGCATGGCCGGGGCCTGGTTCCTGGGGCGGGCCAAGGGGCTTCCCGGCTACTTCGGGGGCTTCGTCGCGGGCCAGGCCGTGGTCCTTTTCCTGCTGGTCTGGACCATGATCAAGGAGTTCGGCTACTGGGAGGCCCGCGACCACAACTGGCTGCGCTATTTCCGCCTGCATCCCCGGCTGGCCGCGATCGGCCTTTTCTACAACCTGGGCATCTGGGTCGACAAGTTCGTCTTCTGGTACTCCCACGAGGGGGAGCGGCTCGATTCCCGCCTGCGCTACTCCCTCATCTACGACTCGCCCATGTTCTTCGCCTACCTGACCATACTCCCCTCGCTGGTCTATTTCTTCCTGCAGGTCGAGACCGATTTCTTCTTCAAGTATCACGACTACTATCTGGCCATCCAAAAGCAGGAGGGCCTGGCCGTGCTGGAGCTCCGCCGCCGGGAGATCGTCGCCTCCCTGCGCCACAGCCTCAAGCGCCTGCTCACCGTCCAGGGCATCTGCAGCTGCCTGGCCCTGGTCCTGGTGCCCTGGATCGTCGAGCTCGCGCGCATGAACCCCCTGCAGATGAGCGTCCTGCGCATCGGGATCTACGCCGCCTTCCTCCAGGCCGGGGCCCTCATCTTCCTCAACATCCTGTTCTACTTCGACCACCAGCCCGAGGCCCTGGCCGTGGCCTTCGTCTTCTGCCTCCTCAATGCCCTATGCACCGCGGCGACCCTGCGCCTTGGTCTGCCGGCCTACGGGTACGGGTACGCGGCGGCCTGCATGGGCTCGCTGGCGCTGGGGGTCTACTTCATCAACGAGCGCCTGCGCCTGCTCCATTTCTGGACCTTCATGCGCCAGCCTCTTCCCCGGCCCGTAGTGGTGGCCGATGAAAGCGAGAGCGAGATCTGATGAAGAAGGACGACCGCCTCCTGGTCCCGCTCATGTTCTGCTGGTTCTTCATCACCATCTGCTCCTATGCCATGCTCCGGCCCATCCGGAGCATGCTGGTGCTTTATTCCTACGGCCCCCAGATGCTCCCCTGGATGTACATGGGCACCGGCCTGGCCGCGGGAGCGGCCGCCTGGATATTCTCGAAGTTCGCCGGCCTGCCCCGAGGGCGGCTCATCGGCGGCACCCTCCTCTTCTTCATCCTCAACCTCTTCCTCTGGTGGTGGATCGCCGGCAAAGCCCAGGCGGCCCGGGCGGCGGGGACTGCCGTCTTGTCTTGGACCACGCCCGCCTTCTTCATCTGGACCGACGTCTTCTCCATCATGGCCGTGACC
Organism: uncultured Elusimicrobia bacterium; assembly: GCA_964359165.1. GTDB lineage: Bacteria > Elusimicrobiota > Elusimicrobia > UBA1565 > UBA1565 > CAYHRV01. The sequence continues at coordinate 3,980 of CAYHRV010000074.1, read as the reverse complement.
GTCTTCTGGATGTACGCGGCGGACGTGTTCCGGCCCGAGGCGGCCAAGGCCGCCTTTGGGGTCATCAGCGCGGCCGGGCCGGCCGGCGGAGCCCTGGGCTCCTGGTTGACGCAGTCGCTGGTCCGGACCGTCGGCCCGGTGCACATCGTCCTCATCGCCGCGGGGATATATCTGACCGCCTTGCTCCTATTCTTCCTGCTGGAGAAGCGGGCCGGGGACCGGGATTCCGGGTCCGGGGAGCATGGGATCGGCCGCGGGCTCAAGCCTCCCGGGCTCGATCCCTCGCGCCTGCTAGAAGCCGCGCGCTGGATCGCCTCATCCAGGCTCCTCCTCTTTCTCACTCTCCTGGTCGGCTTCGAACGGATGGTCCCGGACTTCTCCGATTACATATTCCAGTCGACGGCTCGGGCCTCCTTCGCCGCGCCGGAGGATTATGCCGTCTTCTTCGCCGGATTCGAGAAGTGGTGCAACTTGGCGGCCCTGCTGCTCTCGCTTTTCCTGACCGCCCCCATCCTCCGCCGAGCCGGTGTGCGCGCCGCCCTCGCCGGCTTGCCGGCGACCGTGCTCGGACTGGGCTCGGCCTTCCTCCTCTGGCCCGGCCTTCCGGCCGTAGTCCTCATGAAAGGCGTCGAGGTGGTCCAGCGGCATTCGGTCTTCAAAGCCGGCAAGGAGGTCGTCTACGCGGCCACCGAACGCGACGTCATCTACCGGATCAAGGGCTACATCGAGATGTTCGTCTATCGCTTCGCGCGGGGGCTCGCCGGGCTCCTGATCCTGCTCATCACGGCCGCCGGAGGGGGCCCGCGCGCGATCGCCGCCGCGGCCATCCCCTTGGCCGCCGCGTGGGTCTGGGCCGCGTGGAGCCTAGGCGCCGAATACCGGAGACTCGAGGAGGTTGCACGATGAGGAAAACGACTCTTTTATCCGCCCTGCTGCTGGCCGCGGCGGCGTCCGCCGGCGCCCCCTCCGCGAGAGGAGGACTGCCGCGCTCCGAGGACGGCGGCCCCTTGGCCGCCGCGGGGGAAGGGCCTCGGCTGACCCGGACCGACTTCAACCGCCTGGCCGCGTCCGCGCATCTCCCCCTCTTCTGGATGCCCGTCGATAGCGACACCGCGACGCTGAGGCCCTCGGACCTCGTCGCGGTCCGGGACGCGGCGGCCCTCGAGCGCTACGTGTCCAAGGGCCGCTTCACCCCGGAGTTCGAGAGCGCCTACCGGGGTCTGGTCGAGACCCGGCGCCGCGAGGCGGTGCGCAAGGAGCTCGAACAGGGCCGCCCCAACCTCATCCTCACCGACCTGCGCCGGGCTCCCGGACCCGACCGCCTCCTCGCCCGGCATCTGGTCTCGGCGGGGGACCTCATCGACGAGCTCTTCTCCAGGCAGATGGGAGGCTGGCGCTGGCGCGAGGCGGCGTCGCGGGCGGACCCCGAGAGCCGGACGCTCTTCGAGCGCAACCATTCCCCCTGGTGCGAGGCCCCGGCCACCGAGGATGACCCCTTCTGCAACGCGGTCCCCTCCTTCCCCCCCCGGAAGTCCGGGCTCTATCCCGAGTCCCTCTCCCACGACTCCGCCCTATGCGAGAGCCTGCGCTCCCGCCCGGAGAGCTCGGCCCTGCTGGACCCCTTTACATCGGTGGTCGAGAAGGGCGGAAGGCTTTTTGCCGCGCCGCTCAACGAAGTCTATGGGGAGACGATGAAGGGCGTCGCCCGCGAACTGCGCTCGGCCGCCGCGGCCCAAGACCGCGAGGAAGAGGCCCTCACGGCCTATCTGCTCGCCGCGGCCGGGGGCTTCGAGACGGGCGACTGGTCGGCGGCCGACGAGGCGTGGTCGAGGATGAACGGCAGGAACAGCCGGTGGTACCTGCGCATCGCGCCCGATGAGACCCAATTCGACCCCTGCCAGGAGAAGGCGGGCTTCCATGTCTCCTTCGCGCGCATCGACCCCGCCTCCCTGGCCTGGCAGGACAGGCTCACTCCCCTGCGCCAGGAGATGGAAGACTCCCTCTCCTCCCTCATCGGCCCGGCCTACCCGGCGCGCAAGGTCTCCTTCTCCCTGCCGGACTTCATCGAGATCGTGCTCAACTCCGGCGACTCCCGCCACGGCTTGGGGGCTACCATCGGCCAGTCCCTGCCCAACTGGGGAAAGGTGGCGGAGGAAGGACGGCGCAGGACCGTGGTGATGACCAACCTCTACGAGGACCCGGACTCCAAGAAGACCGCCCGGGAGAAAGCCGCGTGGATGCTCGACGCCGGCTCCCTCGCCTATTACCCCTCGGACAAGGAACCCGGCCTGGTGAGCACCATACTGCACGAGGCGGCCCATAACCTGGGCCCGCACAGCGACTCGCGCGTCGGCGGCAGGACGCCCTCCGAGATTTTCGGCGGGCGCGTCGAGGGGGTGCTCGAGGAGCTCAAGGCGCAGACCGCCGCCCTTTGGTACATGGACTTCCTGCTCAAGAAAGGGCTCCTCACCCAAGACCAGGTCCGCCGGGCCTATACCCACGACATCGTCTGGTGCCTGGGACACATCTCCAACGGGATGACCACGGACACCGGCTCGCCCAAGCCCTACAGTCAGCTCTCCGCGGTGCAGATCGGGACCTTCCTGCGTTCGGGCGCCTTGCGCTGGAGCGCAGGAGAGGACGGGATCGAGCGCCTGCGCGTCGATTTCGACCGCCTCCCCGCGGCCGTGGAAGGCCTTATGCGCGAGGTGGGCCGGATCAAGGCATCCGGGGACGCGGACGCGGCCAAGGCCCTGCTCTCGGACTTCGTCACGGGCGAGGGCTCTCGCCTGGTGCGCATGAAGGACATCCAGGACCGCCTGCGCCGCTTCCCCAAGGAGAGCTACTCCTACACCATCCTCTACTGACCTATCGGGTCATGTCGCCGGCAGGTCCTCGAGCTCTTTGCGGACGTAGTGGAGGATGGCGGGGGCGAGGATGATCCCGGGCACGCCCATGACCACCTCTCCCACCAAAATCCCCAGCAGGGTCTGCCACATGGGCACCCGGATGGTGCCGCCGATGATGCGGCTGTTGAGGAAGTATTCCCCCTTATGGATGACGACCAGGAAGATCAGCGCGAACACGGCGTGCCGGAGCGATAGGGAGAGCGCCGCGGCGCAGATGATGGTGTTGCTCAAGATGTTGCCGATGATGGGGAGTATCCCTAGGATGAAGGTCGCCAGGATCAGGAAGGCGGCGTACGGGAAGGACATGAAGAGCAGGAAGAACGCGGTCAGCGTCGTGTTGATGGCCGAGATGGCCACTTGCGCTCCGAGTACGCGCTCGAAGCTCTCCATGAAGCGCCGGACCCGTTCGTCGAACTCCGCGCGCAGGGCGCCATATTGGCTGCGCCGGTCGATCTCCTGTTTCGGTGCGAGGAAAGCCAGGACCGAGGCCACGACGGCCAGCAGGATGTGAAAGAAGCGCTTGGTCACCAGGCCCGAGAGCTGGGTGATGTCGCCCGCGTTCTCCTTGAAGGAGTCGGCGAGAAGGCGGCGCAGTTCCTGGAGGTTGTCGAAGGGCAGGTCGAAACCCCAGCGGTTGAGGATGTCGCTGACCTTCGGGATGGTGGTGGAGGCCAGGGAGGAGAGCGTGGAGATGCTCTGGCGCGCGAAGTGAGCCATCGTCCAACTCATGGCCGCGGCCACGACGAGGAAGAGGAGCACGGCCCAGAGCTTCGCGGCGTACACGCTCATCTTCCGGGCGAAGAAGCGGTGGCTGAGGTCCAGGATGGAGTAGGCGAAGAGCCCGGCGATGAGGGCCGGACCCAGGTGGAAGGCGATGGCCGCGGTGAAGGACGCCGCGAAGAGCGCGTAGGAGACCCGCCGCTGCGCGCTCAAAGGAGTCATCGGCGCATCCCGGGGATCGGCATGAGAGTAATCATAGCAAAGGGCCGAGGCCGATAGCCCCGGCTGGACCGTCACGTGTCAACTCATCTAAGAATGTGACCGAAGGCAAGCCGTTCCGTTAGTCGTTTC
>CAYHRV010000073.1:0-12988 GCA_964359165.1 uncultured Elusimicrobia bacterium | reverse complement strand
CTTGTAATCCGTCCTGGATTGTTTGCTGGAGTTTGCCCGAGTTTGTTCCTCGACGAGGAATTGCCAAAACCGGCCTTTTGAGTTTGCTGGATTTTGGTGCAGATTGATGCCCGAGTTGCACTAAAATTGCACCAACTTTTTTCCGGTCACGAGGCCGCAGTTCTGCCCGCGTAAGCCCCTCTAGAGACACCAGTTCCTTCATGGATCTTGTCCATCGTTCTCTCCAACGCTACATCAGCACCAGGGCGCCCAAACTCTTGGAGATGGCCGTGCGCTGTCTTCGCGACAACATCAAGAACTCACAGGGCCGCATGATTGTTTCCAGTTCCGGCGGGCATACCTTGATAGCGCCTTGCTGCAAAAACGGACCTAAATATCCTTTATTATTCATTATTATTTGCTTTCCGCTGCTCTTGACAATCCGTGGTTTCGGGGTTATATACACCAAAGGCGTATTCGGATTTCGGCGCGAAGCGTTGGCCGGGCGGCGCCGGTTGTCGTTGACGTAAAATCTGCCGCATAGGAGCGAAGTTGAAGGCGCCGAGTTCAACTCGCCGATCAGTTTTTATTTCTTGCCATGAGGCGGGTTTTCTGTTGCCCAATCGACGAGCGCACATCTCTGCCGCGATAGCACATGCTGAACCCCCCCTTTTACCCCTTCCCCACCGGGAAACCACTACCGTTGGAACGCTGATATACGGAAACACCCCCCTGTCAATTCCATCGAGATACTGCCACATGCCTTATGTTGCAGGGAATGCCCCTTGTGCGACGTTGTCACCCGCTACTCGACGTAGGCAATCTAGAATTTCTGGACTCACTATGATAATTCTGGTCATAGGAGGACTTCTCATCCCTCAGAACAGCTATGGGGCACAACGGCCCCCGCACAAGGAACAAAAGGCGACGAGAGGGGCATCTCCCTTGAGAGTCTTGCGCATAGAACCTTCTTTGGGGGCATGTCATTTCGCTCTAACTGCGGTAAGCCTGCATCCGTTGCTGCGACCGGTCTATTGCTGGACTCTGCTTAACGGTACGGGGGAGTTTTCTGGAGATGTTTGCCATACGGAATATGAGCGCGCCACCTTTTCCCCCAAAGATTTCAATCCGAACAATATTAAATTGGAAGACTTGGCAAACCATCAGGCCGCAGAAACCACATTGACACTCAATCAGTGTCTCGTTGGAATCAAGCCCGGAGGCGATGAAGTTGTTCCAGCCTCGATGCCGTTGGAATTGCAGGCCACGGGCCTGTGTCCGACTGGGGGGAAAGCTTTCAAATGGACGATCAGAAATGGAGCAAGTTCAGTGCTGGGAGAAGTGTTGGCGTCAGCCATGACATTTCAAGAGGCTGTTCCAGATACTTATGTGGTGACTGTTCAATATGGCATATCAAGCAAGACCTGTGATTCCAATCCGAAACAGATTACTGTTGGGATGGTCGAATCATTAACGTGGAGGGATCAGTACTTTGACAAACCAAGGCAGATTTCCAACAAGAAAGAACTGATATTCACCATAACCTTCTCACAACCCGTAGCTACCGTCAAGAACGCGCTTGACCTGAAAATTGTGACCGAGGATAGGGGAGTAATGGCAGAACCAATCAGGGATGACGCGGCAGAATTGAGCAATACCAAAGTTTACAAAGTGACCCCCAATAATACGACTGGATTTCCTCAGCGAATATTTGCCCAGGTATTCATTAACAGTATTTATGCGAAACAGCAGTCCCTATCCATACAGATTAGCCCGTTCGAATGATGGAGGATGTTATGCGCTTGTTGATCAAGTCATTAGTCGGAGCAGTTGTTATTTTGGCCGCTGGCGCCCATCTCAACGCGCTACAGCAGCAACCCTTGCATGGCGAGCCCTATGAATTGGAACTTAAGAGGGTCGTCAAATCATTCGAGGTAAGAAACTTGCACATGGGATATGTCTTAAAGTTCCTGGCGGCGAATAATATTGGCGTCGGTGCTGAAATATTCGACATCAACAGTAGCACAATAAATTTGAAACTGGAAAATGCGACCGTCAAACAGGTGTTGGATGCGATTATAGATCAGTTGCACGGCTATCAGTGGAAGACGGACGGCCAAATCGTCCACATTTACCCATCCAACGATCTGAGGAAGACAAGTGTCCTGAAACATCTTGATGAAATGGTCCCCGTGTTTCAATCGTCGGGCTTGGATGTTACCGACACCATTAATTATTCCTTTCAGGACGTTTGGATGCGAGGGATACCGATCTCTTGGGATAGTCGTTTGAGCACTAGCAAGTCATGGGAAAATGCTGCGGATGCGACTCCATCTGACGCAGCAATCACCATTAATGTGTCTACTCCCACAAGACTGCGGGATGTTCTTGACCTAATAATATCGACAGACCTCCCGGCATATTGGCTGGCGGTTCCTGTGCCGAGCAATGGCAAGCTCAACATTTCGGGCGAGACACTCCATTTACATAAAGGCGAATCCCCAATCAACCAGCGCTGGCGCACCATGCGTGACAAAGAAGGGCGTCCTCTGGAAACTGCAAAGGAAGGAGATCAATGGAAGTTGGTCCCGACAGATTCCAAATGAGCGAAGCGGTGGCATGCCGTTTACGCCAGCCCAGGCAAGGGATATTCGCCTCTGTGCTGATATTACAGTTTTTATTTTCCGGTGCCCCACGCTGTTCTGCCGACCACAATCCCGTGCAGCCCGGAGACACGGGTACAATCGAACTTGCTGTTGAGAATCTTTCCGATGGTGATAGTTATCCAATCGAAGACCTCCGAATCGCCGTTACTGTGCCAGACGCACGGTATCGACCATACTTTCTAATCAATCAGGGCGAGTCTAACTTCGGCCCCTTGAATATCTCAACTGGTCAAATCGGAACATTTATTGTGAACTATACAATTGGTCCAGACGCCCCCGTCAATCTCGAAGGGAATTTCACCGTCATGTTGAAGGTTGATCCTCCCTCCTACAAAGGACTGCAGGACGATCCTGCTGCTCTTGATGTTTCAGTTCTTTTTGTTCTGGACACAGGCAATTCGGATCGTGGCGGCATTTTGGATGAAGTCGGACGAGAAATAAGCGGCGGCGTCATCACCTCAACGAATACGGCGCGCATCTGGGGGGCCAACGACGGTGCGGGCGTATGCAAGATGCAGTTATTCGGCGCGAATGCTTCCTTTCCGGAAATGCGAATTCCTGGCCCGCCCCCGAACAACCAATATGCTGAAACCGTGGGCTACCGCGGTCTCTCTTCGGGCGAGTATACTGCAACCGTAACATACTGTGCTGGACGACAGAGGTCTTGGAATTTCACAGTAGTTCCAGGAACTTGGTACGGAACCGGAAGCCTTACTGCGAACGGCGCTGTACTCCGGGAGAGCTTTGCAACCGTCGACATGTTGAAATTAACAGAAGATCTACTTCATTTTAAGGTCAGTGTGCAGTCTGATAACCCAAACCTCCTGAATTCCTCCCAATTCGTTGTAAATATCGGTGGAAAGGTTATTTATCCCGTCTAGTAGAATTGCGACAGTGTGAGCCTCTCGCATTGGGTTGACACACAACCTCCAAGATAGCCGTTGTCGTTGCCGTTGAACGCGCCCCGGAGAATGCCGTTTTGAAGGGGGCTTCACGGCAGCGGATCGGCGTTAAAGTTGGAGGCTGAAAATGAAGAGCAAGGCAGCGGAGTGGTCGTTCGATAAGAAACTGGAAGCCGTGCGCGCGGTGGAACGCGGGATGAATGCAAAAGAAGTGGGCGCGCTGATGGGGATGAGCACGAGCGTGGTGTACCGCTGCATGAGCCGCTACAAGAAGGCCGGGGTGGAGGGCTTGCGGCGTGGGGGTGCGTTGAACGGCTTCAAGGCGGGCCGGCGGGCCCCGAAGACGGAGGCGGCGGAGCAGGCGGTAGCGCAGATGGGTCCGTTGCCGGAGGGGACGGGGGTTGGGAAGGTGCAGGGCCTGCTCTACCGGCTGGGGTTTCTGAAGGTGTCGCGCGGGACGACGAAGCGGGTGCTGGAGCGCCAGAGGCCGGCAGTCAAGCGGCCGGTGCGGCGCAGGGGCAGGAACAAGCCGCCCCAGGTGCGGCATTTCGAGAGGGCGCGTCCCAACGAGCTGTGGCAGACGGACATCATGACGTTCATGCTCAGGGGCCAGTACCGGGTGTACGTGATCGGCTTCATGGACGACAACAGCCGCTTCCTGGTGGGCTGGGGCCTATTTCGTCGGCAGACGACCGACAACGTGCTGGAAGTCTTCCGCGCGGCCATCGAGAAGCGCGGTCTTCCCAAGGAGGTGCTCTCGGACAACGGTCGGCAGTACCACACGTGGCGGGGCAAGAGCCAGTTCACGGTGATGCTCACCAAGCTGGGGATCGCGCACATCCGCAGCCGGCCCTATCATCCGCAGACGTGCGGTAAGATCGAGTCGTTCTGGAGGAATCTCTGGCAGGAGTGCCTTTCGCAGGTGCCTCTTTCGACCTTCGAGGAGGCTCAGGCGAAGATCGGGGAGTACATCGAGCATTACAACTACAAGCGGCCGCACCAAGGTATCGGGAACCTGATGCCGGCGGACCGGTACTTCCAGGTGGCCAAGCAGGTGGAGGCGCTTGTGGAAGAGAACACCGCGAAGGTGGAGGCGGGCGGCCCGCCTCTTGGGGGGTACAAGGCGCCGACGTACCTGATCGGGAACATCGGGGGCAAGGAGCTGAGGGTGGTGGCCAAGGACGCGGAGGTCTCGCTGAGGGATGCCCCGCAAGAGGTAGAATCGGGAGGCGCGACGACGGGGCAAGGGATCCCGCCGGCCGCGGGAGCCGACGATGAGCGAAACACCGCAGAAGAAGCTGGCGAGCCCGCAGGAGCGGCTGGAGTTGGTCCTGCTGTGCCTGGCGAGGCAGGTTCCGGTGAAGCAGTTGTGCCGGGAAGCGGGGATATCGCGGGAACTGTGCTACCAGTGGCTGAGGGCGGTGCGGGAAGCGAGTCTGAGGGCCCTAGAGCTCAAGAAAACGGGTCCCAAGCGGGTGAGGGAGGAGGCATCGCCGGGGGAGGTTCTGAAGCTGAGGGAGCGGGTCCAGCGGCTGGAGAAGGAGCTTGCGGGAACGCGCACGGAGCGCAACCGCTGGCGGCTGTCATCGGAGGTGGCCCGCAGGATCATACGGCGCAACGCTTGGGGGCCGATTCCCAAGGTGGGGTCTAAAAAAAACGGCATGCGAAGCCAGAAACGAGGGCGCTCTATCTGCGTGAGTGGGCCATTGAGCGAGCCCGCGGCGTCTGTTCCGAGGTATTCGCCCAGTGCTGGGGAATCACCCGGAGCACCCACTGGCGCTGGGCCGCTGGGAAGCTCAGGGGAGCGGGAGTCCGCAGGATGAGGATCAGTGAGGAAGTGCGGCGCAGGGTCATCGAACTGGACCGGGAATACCGGTCCACGTGGGATGCTCGCGCCATCGCGCATATCGTCGGGATCAGTGCGGCGAGTGTGGCGAAGATCCTGCGGGAGCTGCGAGGGCCAAGACCCAAGCGCGTGAGGCAGCCGCACACACGGCGCACGCGCTTCCTCAGGCGCGATGTAATGTGGTCTTCTGACTTCGTGAGGCTGGGGTGGGGCTGGCTGCTGATACGGACCATCGACGAGATGTCGGGCTTTCGGCTGGGCTGGGAGCTCTGCCGAGGCGAGACGGTGGAGGCCGTGCTGGCGCATGCGCGTTCGATCGCAAAGCGCATGGGCCGCTTGCCGCTGGTGTGGAAATTCGACCACGGCTCGGCGTTCACCAGCGTCGCGTTCCAGAGGTTCCTGGCCGAGAACGGGATCGTGCCCTACCCCACGCATCCTCACGCGCCGTGGATGAACGGGCGCGTGGAGCGGGATCATCAGGACGTTCACGCCTGGCTGATCCCCGTGGTCCTGGCCCATGCCGGCAAGGAGCCTGAACGAGAGGTGCTGGATCGAGAGATCGACGAGGGGATGCTGACGTTCAACTACCTCAAGCCGAGAGCGGCGCTTGGGTTCCGCAGGTCAGCGGAGGTGTACTTCGGCGAGGGGTCCGCGCTCGATGTTGATGGCGATGCTCGAGATCGTCTGGCGCAGGCCATCAGCGATGCGGCCTTCGCGTTGGGCTCAGAGGACCGGAGCCGGATGAAGTTGCGGACGCGGGAAAAGATGCATCGTGGGACGGTGAGGCTGGCGCTTCAAAGGCTGGGGTTGTATCATGAGTGGGACGTGGCAGCCCCGAAAGGGCCGCCGGAGGCTGATGTTGTCAACCAAATCGAGGCTTCAGATGTCGCATTCTGAACTAGACAGGACAGAGTTGACTGGCAAACCGCACGCGACCGCAGGAAAGTTCGCACTTCTCCGGGAAGTGTGAACTGCTCTTCATCGCGGCGGCAAGTTTGTTAAACTCGGATCATGATCTTAGGCTTTCTGTTGGTCCTTCACCTCCTAGGAGCCTTCCTCTGGGTTGGCGGGGTCACTGCGGCGGCCATGGTGTCGCGGCGCCGCCGCGGCGTGGATGATCCGTCGCCGCCGTCCTGGAATATGTTGGAAAGGGATTTCCTGCTGAAGCTCGGATTTCCCGGGATGGGGCTGGTCCTTCTGACCGGCGCAGGCCTGCTCTCCTCGAGCCCGGAGTATTTCCTGCGCCAGGGCTGGCTGCACGCCAAGCTGGCCTGTGTCGCCCTCCTGGCCGCGCTCACCCTCGTTGCCGCCATCCGCCGCGGTGCGGCCCCGGCGCGCGCGGGGTTGGTCCATGGTCTTTTCTGGGCGCTGGTCAGCGCCGTCCTGCTGCTGGCCGTCCTAAAGCCGTTCTAAGGCTTTCCTGGCCACTTCGTGATAGTCCTTGTCGCGAGACTCCAATATCTCCCGGTATAGCCGCCGCGCCTCGGCCTTCCGTCCCGAACGGACGCAGAGGAAGGCCGCGATGTTCTTGAGCATGGTGGGGCAATCGCTCTCCCGGAGCAGGGGCTCTAGTTCGGAAAGCACCTTGGAGGCGTCCCCTTTGGCGTGGAAGCCGATGGCCGCGATGGTGGAGGCATAGCGCCAGTTCTTGGGCTCGGCCCGCCGTCCGGATTCGAGCAAGGCGAGGGCTTCCTGGGGCCGGTCGAGGTTGAAGGCCAAGGCCCCCGCGGCATAGAGGACGGCATAGGAGAACCGGGGGTCGAGGTCGAGGATGCGCCGGGCTTGGAGCGCGAGGTCGAAGTAATGGCCGGAGCCGTAGTCCGGGCCGTGGGCATGGCCCTCGTGGCCGCCCTGTTCGGGGGTGCCATAGTAGATGAGCATGCGCACGAAGGCGATGTCCGCGGCCAGGCGCCTCATGCCCAGGGTCAGGAGCGTCGCGTTGCGGGCGGCGTCCTCTTGGGCCAGGCGCATCTCATGGGCCGGAGGGAACGGCGCGGGAAGCAGGCGCAAGGCGGCGCAGTTTAGCGCCCCCACCGCGGTCGCCAAGGCGAGAAGGTGAAGGGGCATCAGAACTCTTTTCTTTTGAAGAGGAGCAGGGTCGCCCAAAGGCAGGCCCCGGTATAGAGCGGGGCGTAGAGGAAGGCGAAGAGCACGGGCTCTTCCAGGCCCGAGCCCGCGCGGTCCCGGAAATTGAAGAGCTGGAGGTTGGGGATGAGGTAGACGGCCGCGCCCAGGAGTCGGCCTTGGAGGCCGGAGCGTTCGAGGAGGAAGCGCATCTCGGAGGCGAAATGGCCGAGCATCCAGGCGATGGCGGTCATGCTCAGGGCCGAGAGCGCGGAAGTCGAGATGAGGGCCAGGAAGGTGGCCAGGGAGGCGGCGAGCATGAGCTTGAGCCCGATCCCCGCCAGTGCGAGCAGATAGGCGTTCTCCCAATGCCAGCCCTTGAGGAAGAGAAGGCTCAGGTGCATGAGGGACATGAGGACGGCGGCGCAGGCGGCCGCCGCCAGCAGGCCGAAGAAGCGGCCGAGGAGATAGCTCGAGCGGGAGACCGGGCGGGTGAGGACCAGGTAGATGGTCTTCATCTCCAGTTCCCGAAGGAGACCGGTGGCCGCCGCGTAGCAGGCGGCGCCCGTGAGCAGGAGCTCGATGGAGGAGAGCCCGAAATCGAGCAGGACGCGCAGTTCCTGGTCGGCGGCCAGCGCGCCCAGGAGGAGGCTCATGTAAAGGATAAGCCCTCCGAAGAGCAGGATCATGGAGAAGAAGCGGCTGCGCAATTGCTCCCGGAAGGAATGCGCCGAGAGGATCAGGAGTTCCCTCACGGGGCGTCTCCCCGGACCGTGTCGATGAAGAGGCGCTCCAGGCCGCCCTCCGAGGAGGACCATTGGGCCGATGAGAGCACCCGGGCGAGCCGTCCGCCCTTGAGGATGCCCACGCGGCCGCAGAGCCGCTCCACGTCGGAGATGCTGTGGGAGGAGAGGAGTATCGTGCAGCCCTTGCGATGGAGCTCGGATAGGAAGGACCGGACGTCGTGGATGGCCAGCGGGTCGAGGCCGCTGACCGGCTCGTCGAGCAGGAGGAGACGCGGCTCGTGGAGCGTTGCCTGGGCCAGGCCCAGGCGCTGGAGCATCCCCTTGGAGAATTCGGAGGCTTTGCGCCCGGCGGCCGCGCCCAGGCCCACGGCGTCCAGGGCCCGGTCCACTTTGCCGCGGAGCGCGCTCTCGGGGATGCGGGAGAGGCGGCCGTAGTATTCCAGGGACTCCCGGGGGGTCAGGTAGGGATAGAAATAGGGCAGTTCGGGCAAGAAACCGATGGAGGCGAGGGAGGCGGGATCGCGGGGGGAGGCGCCGAAGACCCGGACCTCTCCGGAGGTGGGGGTCAGGAGCCCCAGGGCGAGCTTCATGGCCGTGGTCTTGCCCTGGCCGTTGAGGCCGAGGAGGCCGAAGACCTCCCCTTCCTCCAGCCGCAGGCTCAGGTCTTCCACTCCCTTCGAGACGGTTTTGCGTCCCAGGTGCGAACGGACGTACTCCTTGGAGACTCGCTCGAAGGAGAGGGGCGAGGTCACAGCTCTATGCTGCGCACGGAGGTGATGCCGGAGAGTTTTGAGAGTTCCGCGCGCACAGCCTCCGGGACGGCGTCGTCGACGTGGATGATCATGACCGCCTCCCCGTGGGCGGCCTTGCGGCCGACGCGCATGTCCGCGATGTTGACCCCCCGTTCGCCGAGGAACGTCCCCACCCGTCCGATGACGCCCGGCCTGTCCTGGTTGGCGATGAGGAGCATCTTGCCCCGGGGATCCACGTCCACGGAGAGGCCGTCAAGGCGCACGATACGGGGCAAGCCGTTGGCACCCACGGTTCCCCAGAGGCTCCTCTCCCCGCGATCGGTGACCGCGGTCACCGCTAGGAGGCGGGAATAGCCCTCCGGGGCCGAGGCGGAGGCCGAGTCGGAGGTCTCGATCCCGCGCTCGCCGGCGAGGATGGGCGCGTTGACGAAGGAGAGCGTCTGTTCCAAGATCACGGAGAGCAATCCCTTGAGGGCGGCGACGGAGAGCGGGTGCCTTTGAGCCGGCTGGAAATCCCCCTCGAAGCGGCAATGCACGGCTTTGAGGCCGGAGTCCAGGGTCTGGCCGAGGAAGCGTCCCAACACGTCGGCCAGGGCCAGGGTGGGCCCGAGAGCGCCCAGGGTGTCCGGATCGAAGCCCGGGAGATTGATGGCGTTGCGCGCCAGGCCTTTCTCGGCGAACTCGATGACGCCGCCGGCGAGATCCTCGGCGACCTTCCTCTGGGCCTCGTGGGTGGAGGCCCCCAGGTGCGGAGTGAGGATGAGGTTGGGGGCCGAACGCAGGGGACTGTCCTTGGGGAGGGGTTCGATCTCGAAGACGTCCAAGGCCGCGCCGGCGAGCCTCCCGGAACGCAAGGCCTCGGCCAGGTCCGCCTCCACGACGAGGTCCCCGCGCGCGCAGTTGACGAGCCGGGCGCCGGGCTTGAGGAGCGCGAGGGCCTTGGAATCGATCATGCCGCGTGTCTTCTCCGAGCTGGGGACATGGAGGGACACGAAATCCGAGGCGGCAAGCAGTTCCGAGAGTCCCATGAGCTCGGCGCCGGAGCCGCGGGCCTGCTCGGCGGAGAGATAGGGGTCGTAGGCCGCCACCCGCATGCCGAAGGCGGCCGCGCGCCGCGCCATCTCGCGGCCGATGCGTCCCAGGCCCACGAGTCCGATCGTCTTCTCCATCAGCTCGACCCCGGTGAGCTTCGAGCGCTCCCAGCGTCCGGCCTGGACTTCGCGGTCGGCCTGAGGCACCCGGCGCGCCAAGGAAAGGAGCAGGGCCCAGGAATGCTCGCAGGCGGAGATGGTGTTGGCCTGCGGCGCGTTGACCACGGCGATGCCGCGGCGGGAGGCTTCGGCGAGATCGATATTGTCCACCCCGACCCCGGCGCGGCCGATGAGGCGGAGGCGGGGCGCCTTGGCGATGCGCTCGGCGGTGACCTTGGTCTCCGAGCGCACCAGCCAGGCCTGCGCGCGGGAGAGGAAGGGCTCGAAGAGTTCGGGGGTGTGCTTCTCGATTAGCTCGAAGCCGGGATGGGCGGCCAGCGGAGCGAGGCCCGCGGGGTCGATCTTGTCGGTGACGAGGACGACGAATCTTTCGGCCGCCCCCAGGGCCTCGGAGGCGGCACTTCCTCGGGTTATCCCTCGGTCGCGCTCCGGGGTCATGCGGGGAGCCTGCGCGCGAGGGCCTTCAGGCCCGCTTCCACGTCCGGCTTGCGGATGTGGCCCATGTGCGCGATGCGCACGATCTTGCCCGCGAGCTTCTCCTGGCCGCCGGCGATAGAGATGCGGTCCTCCTCCAATATCTCTTTGAGGAGCTTCTTGCCGTCCATGCCTTCGGGGAGCCAGGCCGCGGTCAGGATGTCCGCCGCGTCCCGGGCGAAGAGGCGCAGGCCGAGCTTTTGGACCTCGCCGCGCGTGAAGGCGGCCAGCTCCGCAGTGCGGCGCCAGACGTTCTCGATGCCTTCCGCCAGGATGAGACGGAGCGATTCGGCCTGCGCCGCCACCAATCCGACCGCTGGGGTGTAGGGAGTCTCGAGGTTCGGCAGGGACTTCCTCATGGCGCGCCAGTCGAAGTAGAAGCGCGGGAGCTTCGCCGCCTCGCAGGCCTTCCACGCCCGCTCGGACACGGCCATGTAGGCCAGCCCCGGCGGGGCCATCAGCCCCTTTTGGGAAGCGGAGAGCACGACGTCGAGACCCCAGGCGTCGGTCTCGAGTTCCTCTGCGCCGAGGCCGGAGATGGAGTCGACGACCACGAGGGCGTCGGACTCCTCCCGGACGATCGCGGCCAGGGCGCGCAGGTCGTTGACGACCCCGGTGGAGGTATCCGTGTGCTGGAGGAACACCGCCTTGACCCCGCGCCGGGAGCGCAAGGCGGCGCGGAGCTTTTCCCCGTCCGCCGCGTGCCCCCACTCCTCCGGGAGGAAGGCGGGCTCGAGTCCGTAGGCCCTGTGGATGTGGAGAAAGCGGTCGCCGAAGGCCCCGGTAGAATGGACCAGGCTCAAGTCGCCGGGGGAGAGGAGGTTCGCCACCGCGCCTTCCATGGAGCCGGTGCCGGAAGAGGTGACCATGAGGATGGTGTTCTTGGTGCGGAACACCGACTTCAGGGCGGCGAGCACCCCGCTGAAGAGCCTGCCGAACTCCTGGGTCCGGTGGTGGAGGATGGGCTCGGCCATCTTCTCATAGACGGAGGGCGGAAGGGGCGTGGGCCCCGGGGTGAGTAGGATGGTTTTAGGAATTTGACTCATAAAACGACCTCCGGGCGGCGGACCAGGGTCCGCCGCCTTCAAGCACGCGGCGCCGTGTAGCCCGGGGCCTCCACGCGCTTGGGCGCCGGGGCCCAAGCGGACGCGCGGCGCTTGGGGCGCTCCCGTTCGGGGGCCAGTGAGAAAGCGAACACCTCCTCCAGGCTGTCAACGGCCCTCATCTCCAGCTCCGCGAGGACTTCCTTGGGGATCTCCTCGAGGTCCTTGGCGTTGGTCTTGGGGAAGAGCACGGTCTTGATCCCTTGGCGGTGCGCGGCCAGGACCTTCTCCTTGAGCCCGCCGATGGCGAGGACGCGGCCCTGGAGGGTGATCTCTCCGGTCATGGCCACGCCGGGGAGGACGGCCCGGCCCGTGAGGTGGCTGGCGAGGGCGGCGGCGATGGCCGTTCCGGCCGAGGGTCCGTCCTTGGGCACCGCCCCTTCCGGGACATGGATGTGGAAGGAGGCGTTCTTGAAAAGGGACGGCGCGATGCCGAGCGCGGAGGCCCGGGAGCGGACATAGGAGAGCGCCGCCTTGGCCGACTCCTGCATCACCGTGCCCAGCTTGCCCGTCAACTGGATCTCCCCCTTGCCCGGATAGGAGAGCACCTCGACGGTCAGAAGGGTGCCGCCCGCCTCGGTCCAAGCCAGCCCGGTGGAGACCCCGACGGCGTTGTGCGAGCTTTCCTCCGGAGGGAATTTCGGAACGCCCAGGGACCGGGGGAGGTCCGCGGCGGAGATCTCCAGGCGTTGGGAGGCATCCTCCACGATGCGGCGCGCGGACTTGCGGCAGGCCTGCGCGATCTCGCGTTCGAGGCTGCGGACCCCGGCCTCGCGGGTGTACTCCTGAATGATGCGCAGCAGGGCCCCGTCCTGGAAGGCGAGCCGTCCCGGCTTGAGGCCGTGTTCGCTGAGCTGTTTTGGGATGAGGAACTCCTTGGCGATGGAGAGCTTCTCCCGCTGGGTGTAGCCGGGAAAGCGGATGATCTCGAGGCGGTCCTGGAGGGCCACGGGGATGCCGTCGAGGCTGTTGGCCGTGCACAGGAACATCACCGAGGAGAGGTCGAACTCGACGTCGAGATAGTGGTCGACGAAGGTGGAGTTCTGCTCGGGATCGAGCACCTCGAGCAGGGCCGCGGCCGGATCGCCGCGCCAGTCCATGCCCATCTTGTCAATCTCATCGAGGAGGAAGACCGGGTTGCGGCTCTTGGCCTTGCGCATGGACTGGAGGATGCGCCCGGGCAGGGAGCCGATGTAGGTGCGGCGGTGGCCGCGCAGTTCCGCCTCATCGCGCACCCCGCCGAGG
>CAYHRV010000072.1:0-13110 GCA_964359165.1 uncultured Elusimicrobia bacterium | reverse complement strand
AAGACCACCTCTTGCTCCGGATGCTCCCGGGCCATGCGCAGCGCGTCCATGGGCGAATAGACCACGCGCACCCGCGCACCCTGGGCGCGCGCTTGAAGGAGGCTCCCCGCGGAGCCGGGCACCCTCAGCATGTCGCCGAAAGAGCAGAAGAGCACGCCGGGGCGGCGGGCGATGGCGAGGGCCCGGTCTATCTGCTCGAGGGGAGTCACGCAGACGGGACAGCCGGGGCCGTGCACCAGGTCCAGGCCCTCCGGGAGCAGGCGGTCGACGCCGAATTTGACGATGGAGTGCGTCTGCCCGCCGCAGACCTCCATGACGGTCCAGGGCCGCGTGGCCAGGCGCTTGAGGAGGCGGGCGTAGCGCCCTGCGGCGCGGCCGTCGCGGTACTCCGAGAGGTATCTCATGGCCCGCGGGCGTCCTGGGCCTCTTCGAGTTCCCCCATCTCGCGCAGATAGGAGAATACGCGCCGGGCCTCACCCTCGTCCAATCGGCTGATGGCGAAGCCCACGTGCACGATCACGTAATCCCCGACCTTGGCCTCGGGGACATACTCGAGGCAGGCCTCCTTGACCACGCCGCCGAAATCCACCCGGCCCATGCGCAGCCCGCCCTTATCCTCGACGCTCGCGATCTTACCCGGCACTCCCAGGCACATGCCGTTCCTCCGTGCTCCAGCCGAGGCCGGCCAGGTACGCCTGGCCGGCCGATATCCCTCCGTCGTTGGGAGGCAGTCTCTGGTGGGAAAAAACCGTGAATCCGTCCTCTTCGAGCAGGGCCGCGGCGCGCTCGGTCAGGGCCGCGTTCTGGAACACTCCGCCGGAGAGCACGACGCGCGGCAGGCCCGCCTTGCGCGCGGCCGCCAGGATGAGGCCGGCCAAGGTGTTGTGAAAGCGCGCCGAGATCAGCCCCGCCCCAGTCCCTGAGTCCGCGTCACGCAGTATCGCTTCCACCAAGGGCTTCCAGTCCGCGACCAAGGGGTCGCGCTCCCCGGAGCGAGGCTGTTTTCCGCCCGGCGCCCGCGTCAGCGGCAGGGGGTAGGCTTCCTTGGTCGAGACCCCCTCCAGGGCGTTCTCCAGGGCCATCGCGGCTTCGCCTTCGAAGTCGTTGCGGTCCCCGAGCCCGGCCAGGCACGCGACCGCGTCGAAGAGCCTGCCCGCGCTGGTGGTGCGCGGCGAGAACTCCCGCGACGCGGCCAGGCGCCGGAGATTGGACCACTCGCGGTCTCCTCCCGCAAAACGCGGGCGCAGACGGCCGCAATCGAGGCCGGCCTCGACGAGGAGCCCCAAGGCCGAGCGGCGGGGTTCCCGGATGGCGGCCTCCCCCCCCGGGAGGGAGAAGGGGCGCAGGCTGGCGAATCGGCGGAACCCTTCCGGGCCCACGATGAGGAACTCCCCGCCCCAGAGCGTCCCGTCCGTCCCCAGGCCGACGCCGTCCCAGGCCACGCCGAGCGCCGGGGGCTCCACCTCCTGTTCGGCCATGCAGGAGGCGACATGCGCATGGTGGTGCTGGACGCGCACGAGGGGGATGCCGAGGGACTCGGCGAAGCGGGTGGAGGCGTAGTCGGGGTGGAGGTCGCAGGCCGCCAGCTCGGGCTTGAAGTCGTAGAGCGAGAGGAGGTCGCGCGCCGCGGCCTCGAAAGCCTCCCGGCCGGCCGCGGTCGCCAGGTCGCCCAGGTGCTGGCTGGTGATGAGGCGGTCCCCCCAGGCGATGGAGACCGTGCTTTTTAGATGGGCGCCCAGGGCCAGGACCGGGCGCAGGACGCCCTTCACCCGCAAAGGGAGCGGGGCGTAGCCGCGCGAGCGGCGCAGAAGGCTCTGCTTGCCCCGGCTCTCGCGCACCACGGAGTCGTCGGCGTGCCGCGCGATGGGCCGGTCGTGCATGAGGAAGGCGTCGGCGATCCCGGAGAGCCGCTCGCGGGCTTCCTCCTCCGTCCGGCAGATGGGCTCCTCGCTGCGGTTGCCGCTGGTGGCCACCACCGGGAAGCCGAGCGAGCGCGCAAGGAGATGGTGCAGGGGCGAGTAGGGGAGCATGGCGCCCAGCCGCGGATTGCCCGGAGCCACCGACGGGGCCAGGGCGCCGGGACCGGGGAGGCGGCGCAGGAGGACGATGGGAGCGGCCTGGGAGAGGAGCCAGTCCTCCTCCGGAGCGGACACCGCGCAGGCGGCGCGCACGGAGTCCATGCCGGGGAAGAGGAGGGCGAAGGGCTTCCTGCCCCGGCGCTTGCGCTCGCGCAGGCGGGCGACGGCCTCCTCGGAGCGGGCGTCGCAGAGGAGGAGGAAGCCGCCGATGCCCTTGAGGGCCACGGTCTTCCCCCCGCGGATGAGGCGGCAGGCCTCCTCGAGCGCACGCTCTTCCAGGCGCGGAGCCTCCGGCCGCTCCAGCCACAGCCTCGGACCGCAGCGGGGGCAGGCGATGGGCTGGGCGTGGAAGCGCCGGTCGGCGGGGTCCTCGTATTCGGCGGCGCAGTCGCGGCAGAGGGAGAATCCCGCCATGGCGGTGTTGGCCCTGTCGTAGGGGATGGCGGTCACGAGCGTGAAGCGGGGGCCGCAGGCGGCGCAGTTGGTGAAGGGATAGCCGTGCCGCCGCCCCGAGGGGTCCAGGGTCTCGGCCAGACAGTCCGGGCAGGTCGCCAGGTCGGGCGGCAGCCACGCGGATTTGGCGCCCGTCTCCGCGCTGGGGAGTATCTCGAAGCCTTCCCGGTCCGTGGGCTCCAGCCAGGTCTCCTCCGAGGCGGCGATGACGGCCGCGGGAGGCTTCTCGCTACGCAAGCGCCTTCGGAACTCCTCGAGCGCCCGCGGCGGGCCCTCGGCCTCGGCCGTGAGCCCGGAGGGGCCGTTGAGCACCCAACCCGAGAGGGAGAGCTCGGCGGCCAGGCGGGCGACATGGGGACGAAAGCCCACCCCCTGCACCACGCCGAAGAGGGAGACCCGCAGGCGGCGGCGCGGATCCTCGAGGCGCACGGTCTCGATGAGGGCTCCGCGGCCCGGCAAGGGACCTTTGACCAGCTCCAAGCGCGCGCCTTCCGCCGGGGTTCCGCGCGCGGCCAGCTCGAACTGGGCGCAAAAGAGCTCGGGGTGCTCGCAGACATGGTCGTTCTCATCGAGGCGCAGGCGCACGCCCAGCACGCGCGCCGAGTCTTCCCGCCGCGCGATGCGGGCGAGCTCTCCCAGGACGCTCCGGATCAGCGCGTGCTCGTGCATCAGCCCCCGCGGTTCAGGAAAACCCCCTTGGGTTTTCCTGAGCCGCGCCGTTTCATCAGCTTTTCCGATAGTCGTTGCACTGCGTTTTCCACTTCTGGGCTCAGCCCTTCCCCATGGGAAAAATCCGCCCCTTCTATGCCGTAGATGGATGTCTTGGCCCCGCTCCCCAAAGTCCCGGCCAACGCCAGGGCCTGCGCCGCCCCGAAGCCGTGGCTGGAGGCGAATGCGCCGCGCGGCAGCGCGGCGCCCGTAAAACGCCGTATCGTGCCCGGAGCGATCCCTCCTCCCTTCGTCCGCATCGCGTCGATGATAAGCACTCCGCCATGGGCCGCTGAGAGCGCCTCAATGAGCCCCCTGCCCAAGGGGCAGTACCGGACCTCCAGCCCCCCGGGCGCACGGGCGCGGACCCGGCGCGCGACCTCCAAGCCCGCCCCGTCGTCGCCACGCATAGGGTTGCCGAGCCCGATTAGAACAGCATCCTCCCCGCGGGAGGATGCTCGTTGTGGGGCTATCCCAGCATCCTCCCCACGGGAGGATGCTCGTCCAGGGGCGATCCGCCGTTTTATTGGGCGTTTCCTCTTTATCTTAGCCATCCTTGTCGAGCTCGACGTCCAGGAAATGCGTGGCACAGGAGATGCAGGGGTCGTAATTGCGCACGGCGGTCTCGCAGGCGAGGGAGAACTCCTCTTTGGGGAGGTCCAGCACGCGGGGCAGATACTCCCATAGGTCGGCCTCGATGCGGGCTTGGTTCTGCGCCGTGGGCGGGACGATCTGGGCCTCCAGGATGCCGCCCGAGGCGTCGGTCCGGTAGCGATGATAGAGGATGCCGCGCGGGGCCTCGGTCGCCGCGTGGCCCTCCCCCGGGCGGGGACGAGGCTCCACCGAGGAAGGCTCCGGGGCGCGATAGGCCGCGATGAGGCGCAGGGCCTCGTCGCAGGCGAAGAGGAGTTCCGCCGCGCGGACCGCCATGCCCAGGAAGGGGTTGCGGATGGTGGGCACCAGCCCGAGGCTCTCGCAGACGCGCCGGACGCTCTGGGGCAGGCGGTCGAAATTCAGGTTGAAGCGGGCCAGCGGGCCCACCAGATAGGGACTGCCGCCCTCTTCGCGGGAGGAGACCGGCCGCGCTCCAAGGACGGCGGCCCCTTGGCCGCCGCCCTTGCGCAGGCAATGGAGGGCGTTGGAATGCGGGACATGGACCTCGGAGAAATGGCCGTTGAACTCCGAGGCGGCGATGTCGAGGCCCTTGCTGGAGACGATGCGGCCTTCGTTGAGCGGGTATTCGTCCGGGTGGCGCAGGGCGACGAACTCGTAGTCCTGCTCGAAGGCGGGCGCTTTCTGGGCGCAGGCCCAGCGCAGGGTGTCCTCCGCGGCCCCCCGCGCCCAGGCGAGCTCGGGCACCAGTTCTTTCAAGCGGCGCGCGGAGACGGCCTTGTGAAACCCCCCCACTTTGACGGACACGGGGTGGATCTCCCGGCCCCCGATGGCGGCCATCAGGGTGTTGCCCGCCTTCTTGAGGCGCAGTCCGGTCTCGACGAGCGCTTTGTGGTCCTTGGCCATCGCTACGGCGTCGGGATAGCCGAGCAGGTCCGGGGCCTGCAGGAGGTAGATGTGCAGGGCGTGCGATTCGATGTACTCCGCGCAGTAGAGGAGGCGCCGGAGCTCCCGCGTCCCGGCCGGGACGACCGTCCCGAAGAGGCCCTCGAGCGCGTGCACCGAGCTCATCTGATAGGCGACGGGGCAGATGCCGCAGATGCGCGCCGTGATGTCCGGGACCTCGGCGAAGCCCTTGCCGCGCAGGAAGGCCTCGAAGAAGCGGGGCGGCTCGTAGATGCGGAAGCGGAGTTCCTTGAGCTTCCCGCGGCGGATCTTCGCGTAGAGCGAGCCCTCGCCCTCCACCCGGGCCAGCGTGTCCACGCGCAGCGTACGGTCTCGACGGGAACTCATCGGCCCTCCTCGTGGACCTTGCGGAAGGGTTCCGCCCAGGCCGTGAAGCCGCGGAAAAGTTCCCGGACCTGCTCGGGCGTGCGCCCCAGCCCTCGATAGAGCGAGACCGCCGAGGCGGTGTTGGGGTCTTCCGAGGGTCCGAAACAGCCGTAGCAGGCGCGGCCGTAGGCCGGGCAGATGGCGCCGCAGCCCGCGTGAGTCACCGGACCCAGGCAGGGGAGCCCTTGGGCGACCAGGACGCAGGGAGTCCCCCGGCGCTTGCAGTCGATGCAGACCGAGTGCGAGCGCACGCTGGGCCGCGCGCCTTGCAGGGCCGCGCGCAGGACCTCGAGGAGCTGGAGCTTGTCGACCGGGCAGCCGCGCAGCTCGATGTCCACTTTCACGTGCTCGGAGATGGGGGTGGAGGAGGCGAGCGTGTCGATGTAGGAGGGTTCTGGGTAGACGCAGCGGATGAATTCGTTCACATCCTTGGAATTGCGCAGGGCCTGGATGCCGCCCGCGGTGGCGCAGGCGCCGAGCGTGACGAGGAGGCGGCTGCGCTTGCGGACCTGGCGGATGCGCTTGGCGTCGGAGCGGGTGGTGATGCTGCCTTCGACCAGGGAGATGTCGAAGTCCCCGCGCAGGGGCTTGCGCGTGGCCTCCGGAAAATAGGCGATCTCGACGGCCTGGGCGGCGGCGAGCAGGTGGTCCTCGGCGTCGAGGAGCGAGAGCTGGCAGCCGTCGCAGGAGGCGAATTTCCAGACCGCGAGGCGGGGGAGAGGGGGAGACATCACGCCTCCCTCAGGGCCAGGCGGTCCCGGACCCGGGAATACGGGAGCACCGGGCCGTCCTTGCAGATGAAATCGGGGCCGTATTGGCAATGGCCGCAGAAGCCGACGGCGCATTTCATGTTGCGTTCCATGGAGACGAAGACGCGGGAGGGGTCGAACTCCAGGCGCTCGAGCTCCTGGGCCGCGAAGCGCAGCATGACCTCGGGCCCGCAGAGGAAGGCGGTGGTCCGCCCCGGCTCGAGGTCCGCTCCGTGGAGCAGGGTGGTGACCACGCCGACGCGCCCCTTCCAGCCCCGTTCGGAGCGGTCCACGGTGACGCCGACCTCGATGTCCAGCCGGGAGCGCCATTGCTCGAGCTCCTTGCGATAGAGCAGTTCGGCCGGGCTGCGCGCCCCATAGAGCAGGAAGACCTTTCCGTAGCGCTCGCGCCGCTCCAGGACGGACTCCACGGCGGGCCGCAGGGGGGCCAGGCCGATGCCTCCGGCGAGGAGGAGCAAATCCCCCCCTTCCGCCTCCTTGAGCGGCCAGCCGCGGCCGAAGGGGCCGCGCAGGCCCAGCGGAGCCTTCGGCTCGAGGCGGCAGAGGCCCGAGCTCACGGGGCCGACGGAGCGGATCGTGTGCGCCACCGCGCCCGGGTGGGCGGCGAGGGTGCTGATGGAGATGGGGACCTCGCCCACCCCGGGAAGATAGAGCATGTTGAACTGCCCGGGGGAGAAGGGGAAGGGATGAGCCGGCCCCTCCGGCGAAAATTCCAAGGTGAAGGTGTCCGCGGTCTCCTTGCGCCGGGACCTCACCCGGAAGGGGAGGGGAAGCATGGGGTGCATCTCAGGCCCCCGCTCCGTAGAGGTCCAGGAGTTGGAATCGCGTCGCCTCCAGGCGGCGGGAGACGACCGCGGCGAAGCGGCGCAGGAGCTCATAGCCGAGCTCGTGGTCGCGGGAGCATTTCGCGCGGAGGCAGCGTCCATCCAAGGCGACCGCGCTCACCGTCGCGGCCGCGCGCGCGTCGAAGCGGGAGCGGTAGGGCGGCACGATCCAGGACCAGCCCAGGACCTCGCCGGCCTCCACGGTCTGCACCGGGATGGCGCCCCGGCCGGGAGCATAGATCTCGATGGACACCCGTCCGCGGCGGATCAGATAGAAATGGTCGGCCCCCTGCCCTTCCCGGAGGAGGAAGCTCCCCTCCTCGAAGCGGACGTTGCGGGCGCAGCCCGCCAGGAATTTCAGGTGGGCACGGGACAAGCCCTTCGGGAAAGGGTGCTCGGCGAGGATGGAATCAAGGGTTTTTTTCATGGGTGTCCTCCACGCGGAAAGCCTGTATCTCTTCCGTCAGGTCGATGCCGGCCGGGCACCAGGTGACGCAGCGGCCGCAGCCCGTGCAGCCCGAACTCCCGAATTGGTCGTGCCAGGCCGAGAGCTTGTGCGTGAGCCATTGCCGGTATTTGGAGCGGGTACTGGAGCGGACGCTGCCGCCGTGCAGGTGGCTGAAGTCGTTGGTGAAGCAGGAATCCCAGCGGCGCCAGCGCTCGGCGTGTTCCCCGCGCAGGTCGCCGGTCTCCTCCACCGTGGAGCAGAAGCAGGTGGGACAGGCCATCGTGCAGTTGGCGCAGGAAAGACAGCGGGAGGCGATTTCGGCCCAGCGCGGGTGCTCGGGATTGGAGGCGAGCAGCTCGCGGACCCCCTCGGCGGGCAAAGATTTCTTCATGCTCGCGGCGCAATCGGACACCGCGCTCGCGGCGCGGCGTTCGAGCTCTTTTCCCGCCGTCGGCAGGGCGAGCGCCGCAAGCGCGCTCTCCCCGCGCCCGGAGCCCGCCTCCACGAGATACTCCGGCTCCTCCCCCTCGAGCAGCTCGACGAGGCGCAGATCGAAGCCGGCCTGCGAACCGGGGCCGGCCCCCATGGACGCGCAAAAACAGTTCTCCCCGGAGCGGGTGCAATCGACGGCGACGAGGAAGACGGCGCCGCGCAAGGCTTCGTAGGCGGGGTCCTTGTAGTCCCCCCCGAGGAAGACCCGGTCCTGGATACGGATGGCGGCCAGTTCGCAGGCGCGCACGCCGATGAAGGCCAGGCGCTCCTTGGGCGCGGGTTCGGGGGAGAAGGACCAGCTATGCCCCACCTTCCGGGCGGAGAGGAGGCGGAGCTCCGGCTGGAAGAGGAACCGCTTCCAGGAATGCGGCCCGACGACGAAGCCGAAGAGCGCCTTGTCCTTGCGGCGGGTCAGGCGGTACTTGCCCGGCCCCTGCTCGTCCCCCACCCCTTCGGGCAGGTCCCCGATCCCGCCGATCTCATCGTAGACGACGGCCCCGTCCTGGACGGTCGGGCCGATGAGGCGGTAGCCGGACTCCCGCAAAGCGGCGAAAAGCCGCTCGAGGCCCGCCTTGTCCGTCCAAGAGGGGCCGGAGCGCTTCGTTCTCTCCGTTGCCGAGGGCGTATCCCGGGACTTAGATTTATCCATGGCGGATAATCCGCTGCGATCAAGGTACCTAATAAATTACATGCAACAAAAGCGCTAGGAGTATCCTCGACAAGAGGCGCTCGCTCTCCTCGGCCGCCTGGGCCTTCATCCGCTGGCTGACCCGCAGCCCGGACTCAGGAGCCCGGTAGAGCCGGGATCCCAAAGAAGGCCATGAAGGAACGCCACTCCGAGGCGTAAAACACCCCGGTCATGTCGGCCAGGACATGCCACGCGACGAGCGCGAGGAGATAGTTCTTGCGCAGATAGAGCCAGCCCAGGAAGACCCCCACGAGGAAGAAATAGGCGACGGTGATCCAGCCGTAGGAAAGATGGTAGATCGCGAAGACCGCGGCCGAGGAAAGCACCGCCGCCGCGCCGCTCTTCGTCAGCGAGGCAATCCGGGCGATGAGATAGACGCGCAGGAATTCTTCCGCGGGTCCGTTGACCAAGGCTATGGCGGAGCTTTGAACGCGTTCCCTGAGGTTCGCCGGGCACATCCAGTCCAGATCCGGGAAGGAGACCCCGAATAGGAGGCTTACCCCCGAGGAGAGGGCCATGTGGCCGAAGGTGAAGATCACGAGCATGAGCCCGGCGCAGGCGAGCTGGCGGCGGGGCTCGGCGCTCAAGCCGCTCTCCCAGGATCGGGCCAGTTCGGGGGATAAGGAGCCGACCAGGAAGGCCACCAGGCAGCCCATCCCCAGGCTTTGGAGCACGGAGGCGACGAAGGAGCCGGGTGAGTAGTACCAGTCATGATAATATCCGGCTTGGTCGGCGGTGACGAGCGGAGTCTGCAGGGCGCTGTTAAGGAATACCGCCGGGACCATCAGGAAGACGAGGAACAGCTCCGCCTTTTCCCTATCCCACGGAAAGAAGAGCCCCCGGACCGGGTTCACGCACCGGCCCCGTAGCAGGCGTGGGAGGAGGGGGTCTCCCAGACCTTCACGGAAGCCACGGGCAGTCTGCGGGAGCGGGCATGATCGAAGATGAGTTTGGCGATGGCCTCGGCGGTGGGGTTGCCGGGCAAGAGCGTCATGGGCTGTTCGTGCTCCCGCAGGGCCGCGGCCAAGGGGTCCTTGCGGTTGAGGATGAGCTTGTGGTCGAGCTCCGAGTCGATCCAGCGCTGGACCGTCGACTTGATGGCCTCGAAATCCATGACCATGCCCAGGCGGTCGAGGCGGCGGGACCGGATCCGGATCTCTACGACGGCGTTGTGGCCGTGGAGGTTCCGGCATTTCCCCTCGTAGTCCAACAGGCGATGCCCGTAGCAGAAATGGACCAGTTTCGTCACCGAGTACATGGGAGCCTCCCTCACGCGATCAGCCTTCCGCCGTCGACGGGCAGGGCCGCCCCAGTGATAAAATCGGACTGGGCCAGGAACACCACGGCCCGGGCCGCGTCCTCCGGAGTCCCCAGGCGCTCGAGCGGCACGGCCTTGCGCACGGCCTCGCGCCGCGCCTTGGAGAAGCCCTCGGGGAGCAGCACCGGGCCGGGCAGCAGCGCGTTGACCCGGATGCGCGGGGCGAGGGCTTTTGCGAGGGCGGTGTTGAGGCAGAGCAGGCCCGCCTTGGAGACGCAATAAGGGATGTAGCCCGCGTAGGGCCGCAGAGCGGCCCAATCAGCGATGTTGATGATGCTTCCCCCGCCGGCCGCACGCATGGCCGGGGCCAGGGCTTGGGCGAGGAAAAAAGGCGCCCTGAGATTGACGGCAATGTTGTCGTCGAAATCCTTCCAGGAGGTCCGGCCCAACGGGGAGGGCTCGTAGATGGAGGCGCTGTTGACCAGGACGCGCACGGGTCCCATCGTCCGCAGCACCCGGGTGGCCAGGCTTTCCACCTCGGATGGGCGTCCGAGATCCGCCTTGAACACGAGGGCTCGCACCGCGTAGCGGCGCTCGATCTCCCGGGCCAGGGATAGCGCCTCGCTCCGGGAGCGGTTGTAATGGAGGGCGACAGACGCGCCTTCGACGGCCAAGGCGAGGGAGATGGAGCGCCCCACGCGCCGCGCCGCGCCGGTCACGAGGGCTGTCTTTCCACGAACATCCATCAGGCCAGCCTTTCCTCAAGGGCGTCCCGGACCAACGCGCGGACCTCGGGCATCGAGGTCCGTGGGCGCAGGCGCGCGATGGAGCCCATGAGCGCGGGGTCGAGGCCGCAGGGCGAGATGGCGGCGAAGTGGGAGAGGTCGGGGTCCACGTTCAGGGCGAAGCCGTGGAAACTCGTCTGGCCCCGCACGGCCACGCCGATGGAGGCGAGCTTGAGTCCGCCGGACCAGACCCCGGTCCAGCCGGCCCGGCGTTCGGCGGGGATGTCGAGCGCGGCTAGGGAGGCGATGAGCGCGCCTTCCAGGAGCCGCAGATAGGTCCCCGCCTTGAGCCCCCGTTCGCCCAGGTGGAGGATGGGATAGCCCACCAGTTGGCCCGGGCCGTGATAGGTGATGTCGCCCCCGCGCTCCACGTCGTGGACGGGAAAGGGGAGGCTCGGGACCGGCCGGGGCCGGGCCGAGGTCCCCCGCGTATAGACCGGGGGATGTTCGACGAGGATCAGGGTATCGGGACGGCTCCCCTCGATGCGCTCGCGGACCAGGCGTTTCTGCAGTTCCCAGACATCGAGGAAATCCTGGAGCCCGAGTTCGATGATTTCCAGCCGGCGGTGTTCCGATAGGACGGCGCCGCTCCCGGCCGCGGCTCTCATTTCTTGGCCGGAGAGAGGATGTGGATGGCCTCGCCCAGCGCCGCCTCGGCCGCTTCCTGCAGGGCTTCGGAGAGCGTAGGATGGGGGTGGACGGTGTTGGCGAGGTCGGCTAAGGTGGCCTTCATGCGCAGGGCCAGGCTCGCCTCGCCGATGAGGTCGGAGGCGTCGGGGCCCACGATGCCCGCGCCGAGGAGGAGGCCGTCGCCCTTGCGGCCGATGACCTTGACGAAGCCGTCGGTCTCGCGCATGGAGAGCGCGCGCCCGGAGGCGGAGAAAGGGAACTTCCCGACGAGGACTTCGACGCCGCGCGCCTTGGCCTCGGCCTCGGTCTCGCCGGCGAAGGCGATCTCGGGGTCGGTGAAGATCGCCCAGGGCACGACGCCGCGAGGCTCGGCCTCGCGGCCGGCGATGGACAAAGCGGCTAGGATGCCTTCCCGCGAGGCTTTATGCGCCAGGAACGGGACGCCCGTGGCGTCTCCGATGGCGTAGATGCCGGGCGCGGAGGTCGCGAAGCGCTCGTCGACTTGGATGAAGCCCCGCGAGTCGACCTTGACCCCGGCCTCCGGGAGCCCGAGGCCCTCGGTGCCGGGCTTGCGCCCCACGCTCTGGAGGATGAGGTCCGAGGCGACGGACTTCTCCCCCTCCGGGGTGGAGACGGTCAATTCCAGGCTTCCGTCCTTCTCGGCGAAGCCGAGGGCTTTGGACCGAAGATGCGTCGTCACGCCGAGCTTCTGGAGCGAGCGGGCGACCGGCGCGGTCAGGTCGGCCTCCACTCCGGGGAGCAGCTGCTCCATGAGCTCGATGACGGTGACCTTGCTCCCCAGCTTCGCGAAGAAAGTACCGATCTCGAGACCGATGACTCCGCCGCCGATGACCGCGAGGCGGGCCGGGGCCGCAGGCAGGTCCAGGGCTTCCCGGGAGCCGATGACGCGCTTGCCGTCGAAGGGGAAGGCGGGCAAGGCCACGGAGCGCGAGCCCGTGGCGATGACCGCGTGCGTGAAGGAGACGGTCTCGGGCCCTTGGGGACTCTGGACCACGGCTTCCTTAGGCACGGTGAAGCGGGCCTCACCCGTGAGCGTTTCGACGCCGTTGCCCTTGAGCAGGCCCCCCACGCCGCGCCCCAGGCCGCCGACCATGGCGGACTTCCACTGCTGGACCTTGGCCCAATCGGGCTCCACGCCGGAGGGGAGGAGCCCGGCTTGCGCGGCCTTGCGCGAGCGATGGGCCAGGTCCGCGGAGCTGATGAGGGCCTTGGAGGGGATGCAGCCGTAATTGAGGCACTCGCCGCCGAGCTTGTCCTTGTCCACGAGCAGGGTCTTCTTGCCGAGCTTGCCCAGCTTGATGGCGCAGACATAGCCTCCGGGACCGGCGCCGATGACGAGCACTTCGGTGGTTCTCATCCGATCTTTCCCTCCAGGAATAGTTCCGCGGCGCGGTAGGAACTGCGCACGAAAGGCCCGGCCGCGACGAACTCGAAGCCCAGGCTCTTGGCCAGGCGTCCATAGTCCTCGAATCGGGAGGGCTCGATGTATTCGACGACGGGGAGATGATGGGCCGAGCGGGTGGGCCTGAGGTATTGACCCAAGGTGAGGATCCGGACTCCGGCGCCGCGCAGGTCGCGCAGAGCGGCGAGCAGCTCCTCCGGGGTCTCGCCGAGGCCGAGCATGAGCGAGGATTTCGTCGGGATGCCCGGCCTCAGGCGCGGGGCCGCGCGCAGGACGCCGAGGGATTGCCCGTAGCCCGCTTTCGCGTCCCGCACCCGCGCCGTGAGCCGTTCGACGGTCTCGAGGTTGTGGGAGAGGACGTCGGGTCCCGCGTCGAGGACGGTCTTGAGCGGCTCCTCCAAGCCCCGGAAATCCTGGACCAGGAATTCGACGAGCGTCTTGGGCGAGAGTTCCTTCACGGACCGGATGCAGGCCGCGATGTGCCCCGCCCCTTGGTCGGCCAAGTCGTCGCGGCATACCGTTGTGAGCACCGCGTAGCGCAAGCCCAGGGCCGCCACGCTTTCGGCGAGTTTCCGGGGTTCGGCGGGGTCCGGCGCCGGCGGGCGGGCG
>CAYHRV010000071.1:0-13211 GCA_964359165.1 uncultured Elusimicrobia bacterium | reverse complement strand
CCGCAGGGACAGGGGTTCATGGCCGCGATCCAGGTGAAATCCGCGGGATAGACCACGGTCTCCCTGAGCCGGGTCACGCCCACGCGCCGGTCCTCCAGAGGCTGGCGCAGGGCCTCCAGGGACTCGCGGGAGAACTCCGGGAGCTCATCCATGAAGAGCACCCCCCGGTGCGCGAGGGTGGCCTCTCCCGGCTTGCTGCGCGCCCCCCCGCCAATGAGGGCCGCGGGCGTGGCCGTGTGGTGCGGGGCGCGCATGGGCCGCGCGCGCATGAGCGAGGCTCCGGGGGGCAGGAGCGCGCACACCGAATAGATCCGCGTCACCTCCACGGACTCCTCGACGGACAAGGGCGGCAGTATCCCCGGAAGGCGGCGCGCGAGCATGGATTTCCCGCTCCCCGGGGGACCGACCATGAGCAGGCTGTGTCCCCCGGCCGCCGCGATCTCCAGCGCGCGCCGGGCCAGTTCCTGCCCGCGCACGTCGCCCAAGTCTTCGCCCCCCTCTCCGGGGTCGGAGGACGCCCGCCCTCCGAGGACGGCGGCCCTTTGGCCGCCGTCTCCCTCCCCGGACGGCTCCAAGGGCTCCGCTTCTCCGGGCGCGGGCGCCTCTCCTTGCAGGAGGCCCGCGGCTTCCCGCAGGGAGGCCACCCCCCAAACGGAGAGGCCCTCTATCGCGGCGGCCTCCCTGGCGTTCCCCCGGGGGACGATGATGTTCTTGAGCCCCCCGCGCCGAGCGGTGTCCGCCATGGCCAGCACGCCCGAGACGGGCCGGACGGACCCGTCGAGCGCCAGCTCCCCGAGCGCGCAGACCTCCCCGGGCCGGGCTTGCGCCGAGAGCTGGCCGGAGGCGGCCAGCGTCCCCAGGGCGATGGGGAGGTCGAAATGCGTCCCGCCCTTGCGCAGCTGCGCGGGAGAGAGGTTCACGGTCACCCGCCGGCTGGGGAATTCGTACTCGGAGTTCCTAAGGGCGGAGACCACGCGCTCGCGCGCTTCCCGCACCGAGCTGTCGGGCAATCCGACCGTCGTGAAGCTGGGCAGGCCCGGAGCCATGTCGAGTTCCACCCCCACCAGGAATCCCTCCACCCCGCAGACCGCCGCCGACCAGACCCTGGAAAGCATGTCCCAAGTACGGATGAGAGCCGAAAAAGTTCCCTTGCGGGAACTTTTTCCGTGCCTATTATCCCGGACTCTCGATGAATTCCATGGAATTCATCGAGAGTCCGGTCCCCGCGTTAATCGGATAGGCGGCAGATGTCCTTGGGCGCGGGAGCCGTGCCGCTGCCCTGGACCAACTCGGCCACGGACCCGTCCCCGCTCTCGCCCAGGGGGCCGGTGACCCGGAAGCGTCCCAGCGGCGTCTCCTCGTTGCCCAGGGTCAGCCCCGTGGTGGGATCGATGATCTCCCGGCCCATGTGGAAGCAGTCGAGCTTGAGGCCTTTCTCAATTCCCATGTTGGGCCCGGCGTTGAGGTAGACGCTCCCTTCCCTGACCCCGGCGATGCGGCAGGACCAGGGCTTCTTGTTGACTTGGGAGACGATGTTGTCGGTGAACTGCACGATGGCGGCCCGCAGGGCCTTCCCCTCCAGGGTCTCGTCGTAGCCCCCCCGCGTGCCCAGGCCGAGCACCGACCCTTTGCCGCTGGAGGCCTTCCCCTTGCCGGAGTCCGCGTATAGGACCTGGCCCGTCTCCGCGTCCACGATGCGGATGTCCACCGTGGCCTCCGCGGTCTGGCGCTTGGACTGCACCAGGAGATACTCGCTCCCCTCGGTCTTGACCCCGAACTCCGAGACCGCCCCGGTCACGATGGCGTTGAGGCCGAGGATCCTGCCGACCTGCACCGCGGTCCGAGAATCGACGGCGCCGGAGGCCTGGAGCTTTTGTTCGTCCATTATCTTATGGAGCTTGTCGCGCTCGACGACCACGAACTTCTCCGTCTTGGCCAGTTCGGTGACGAGTATGTCGGAGGCGGCGGTCCCCAGCCGGGCCTGGGCATAGGCCGATTTATTCTCGAAATCCACCACCCCGATGCGGCGCTTTGGGCCGGTATATTTCGAGCGCACGCGCTCCGTCTCATTGGCGCTGATGGCCTGTTCGGTCTTGACGCTGGTGCGGGGCGCGCAGGCTCCGGAGACGAACAGCAGGGCCGCCGGCAATAGGAATCTTCTGATCATAGTCACCGCCTTTTAGAATCCTGAGGGTCAGGTCTGGACATTGGACACTTCCAAATCATCAAAGGCCTTTGTCCAATGTCCAGACCTGACCCTTTCAGGGAGAGACGCTCACTTCGACCGCGTAGGGCATGACGGCGTTCATCATGAAAGAGTATTTCTTCATGCGCAGGAGGGCCGCTGCCAGCTCGTCGCCGGCCATGCCCTCGGTGACCACGGTCAGCTCGGCTCCGAGCCTTTTGTCGAAGCTCGCCAGGGTGACGCTCGCCGTCTCCGGCAGGAGCCGGATGTCCTCGGCCAGGCGCTGCACCCCCTCCAAGGACGAGAGGCCGGACACGCGCAGGGAGACCGAGGTCCTCGAGCGCAGGCCCTCGGCCAGCTCGGCGGCGAGGGCTTCCCCGGCCAGGAGTCCGGCGCTCTCCAGGGCCTTGCCCGCGGCGATCTCGGGCGCCGGATCGAGCGCGGAGGCTTCGTGGACCTTGGCCGCGGCCACCTCGCCGGTGGCGGGCTTGAGGGCTTCCAAGCTCACCCGCGCGCGGTAGGAGTGGAACCCCCCCAGGCGCAGGTCCTTGAGCGCGTAGACCTGGGCCTCTCCCCGGACCACGATGTCGGCCTTCAGTTCCCGGCCCACGTCCAGAGCCGTGGCCGCGTCCGTGCTCTTGCGGCCGGAGAAGGCGGCGGGGTCGTTGCGGTCCACGACCGAGTAGCCCCGCTCCAAGAGGCCCCGGCGCACGCCTTGGGCGGCCCGGTCGTCCTTGGCCTGGGAGTGTTCGCCCGAGGTACCGAGCAGGACCACCACCTTGGGATTGCCGGGAGGCGCCTCGGGACGCATGAGCCCGAGGTTCTTCAAGTCCTCTCCGACCTTCTGGTAGAGGACCAGGGCCTTGATCCGGGTCTTATAGAAGCCCTCCTCCTGTCTCTCCCAGAGCACGTCGTATTTCTTGATGTAGCCGCCCACCTTGGCCAGGATGTTCTGATCCACGTTCACGGCCTGGGCGACACGGGTCTTGGCCGATATGTAGACGCCTACCACGCGCTCGACTGATTTCTTCTGGGCCTCGGCCAACGACCTCTGTTTGGAGCCGAGCATGTCCTGCGCATCGAGAGGAGCCCAGCCCTCGGCCTCCACCACTTCCCCCTTCTCGCCGGAGCCCAAGCGCAGGCGGCCGCCGGCGCAGGCGGAAAGAAGGACGAGAGGCAAGAGGAACAACAACCCTAATAATGAACGGCTTCGCATAGGCCCCCTCAAACGCTCAAACCTCCCCGCGGGGAAGGTTTGAGGACTGCCCCGCGGGGAAGGTCCGCATTATTTAAATTTAACCCCCATCAATTTTTCTAGCCGCTGTTTGGGGAGCCGGAGCGTGACGACGGCGCCGCCGTCCTTGGTGAACTGCGTGCGCGTGATCTCCGCGCCCTTGATGACGTCCTTGATCCTGGCCTCCAGGGAGGAATCCTGCTCGATGGCCCGGGACACGGTGATGCCTCCCTCGATCTGCACGCCCTTGACCAGGCTCAGAAGCTCGTATTGAGCCTTGACGATGGCGGCGTCGCGGGCGAGCGACTTGCGCTGCGTGTCGGTGGGCAGGGAGGGGTCGGAGGCCCCGATGCCGATGGCCACGATCTCCTTGCGGGTCACCATGTTCTGCTCGATGTCGTCGACGACGGCTCCGCCCTTGACCAGTTTCGAGCCGGAGCAGCCGGCCGCCGAAACGGCCAGCATCGCCGCCGCCGTCCAAGCCCATGCCCTGTCGGTTCTCATCGCTGCCTCCATCCGGTCCTCGGACCGGAACCCGCCTTCATTATACCCGACCACCTCATAGTATGCACGATGAACCTCACGCGCCGCTCAAGCCCTCCGAGGGCGGCGGCCCCTTGGCCACCGCCCACTACGCGAAAGGTGGACCATCGCGCTCCGAGGACGGTGGCCCCTTGGCCACCGGCACCAGGAAGGTGAACTTGGCCCCGTTGCCCGGCTCCGACTCCACCCAGATCTTGCCTTCGTGCTTGTCGATGATGGATTTGCAGATGGCCAGCCCGAGCCCGGTCCCGGGCGCGTTGATGGAGGCGTGGCTCTTGGCGCGGTAGAACTTCTCGAAGAGGCGCGCCGCCTCCTCCGCCCCGACCCCCACCCCGGAATCCTCCACGCAGGCCTGAAGGCACTCCCCCTTGTTGACGATGGAGAGGACGACGCGGCCGCCCGAGGGGGTGAACTTGAAGGCGTTGGAGATGAGGTTGTCGAACACCTGGCTCAGCCAGCGGGCGTCCCCATGGGCCTGGGGAAGCCGCGCGGGGACCTTGAGCTCGAGGCGGATCTTGCGGCGGTCGGCTTCCCAGAGATGGTTCTCCACGCAGCGCGCGGCGGCCTCGCCCAGGTCCAACGGGGCGAACTCCATGGCGACCCCTCCCTCGAGCTTGGATATGTCGAGCAGGTCCGAGACGAGCAGGGTCAGCCGCTCGGCCGAGGATTTCGAGATGCCGAGGAATTTCCGCTGGTCGTCGGTCAGGGGACCGGCCTCCCCCTCGAGCACCACGTCCAGGAAACCCCGGATCGTGGTCAGAGGGGTCTTGAACTCATGGCTCACCGTGGAGACGAAATCGTCCTTGAGGCGGTGCAGATGCGCGAGTTGGGAGTTCATCTCCACCAGGCGCTTGGCCCGCATGGCGTTCTCGATGAGGACGGCGGCCTCCTCGGCGATGACCTGGACGAACTCCACATGGCCCTCGTTGAAGAAGTTCTTGCGGAAGCTGCCCACCCGCATGACGCCGATGCGCCGGTCCTCGATGCGCAGGGGGACGACGATGAGGGAGTTGACCTTCCAGAGCCTGGCGTAGTGGGCGATGACCCGCGGGTCGTTGAGCGCGTCCCCGGTCGCGAAGGCGACCCCGCTGCGGAACACCCGCACCGAGGAGGCCATCTCGTTCTTGAGGGAGATGCGATAGAGGGAGCTCTCGTCGTCGGCGAGGCCGTAGGCCCCGGGCTGGGACACCAGGTCCCCCGTATCGTCGTCGAGGAGCAGGAAGGCGACCACGTCCGCGTCCAGGGCCTTGGCCACGGTGGAGGCGATGGGGCCCAGGCTGTCGGGCCGGTCGGGATGAGCGGAGATGGCGTCGGTGACCTCGTGGAGGGAGCGCATCTCCCGGGCCTTCTGGATGAGCTGGAGGTTCGTCTCGTCCAAACGCTGCATGGTGGCGCTTAGACCCCCTTCCAGCTGTTCTCGTTCCACGGCCTGTTCCCTCAAGGCCGCGGCCCGGTCCGCCGCGGCGCTCAGGAACGCCGCCAATAGCTCGATCCCCTTGCCGTGCTCCTCTAAGGAGCGTCCCTCCGGGTCCGAGTCCAGGACGCCGAGTATGCCCCAGATGCGGCCCTCTTTCCCCCAGGCGAGCAGGCGGCCCGAACGCAATCCCCTGAATTTGAGCCTCTCGCCCAGCGGCGGAGGAATGTCTCCGCGCCAACAGGCCTTCTCGGGGGAGGAGGCGGCCAGGCGCCATAGCTCCGGCCCGAGCTCCATGTCGACGGGCTCCAGGGCCGGCAAGAAGCCCGTGCGCGCCACCAACTCCGCGCCGACATCCGAGAAGGAACCGCCCATGGCCATCCTTCTCCATAAGAAGAGATGCAGTCCGGCGAAACGGGCGGAAAAACGCTCGACTCCGAACTGCAGCGTCTCGGAGATGAGCTGAGGACTCTCCGGAGGCCGTTGGGCCTCGAAGAGCTCCTTGGCGAAGGCCCCCAAGTTGGCGGATTTCTCCTGTTCCAGGCGCAGACGGCGGTCCATGGGAAGTATTTTTTCAAATCTCATGTACCAATAGACGGCGCTGGCGCAGGAGGCCGCGGCCAGGAAGAAGGCGTACCATTCCCACGGGGACCTCATGCTCCTCCCCCGGACCCAGCGGCGATGTCGGCCATGGCCCGGAGCAGCGTCTGCGGCTCCTGGATGCGGATGAAGGGGACCCAGGCCAGGACCGCGGAAGAGGACTCGATGAGATGGCGCAGCGCGTAGCGCAGTTCCTCCTCGCAGCCGGCGAGCTCGCTGCCGGGCAGAGGTCCGAGCATCAGGACGGCGTCGGCCCCGCGGCCGCGGCATTCCCCGGCCAAGGCGAAAGGGACGCCGTTGAGCTGGTTGGAGTCGAAGGCGACCCATTCCTTCGAGTCCGGCTGGCGGAAGGGAGGCTTCCACCCGTTCTCCGCCGCCGTTTCCTGCAAACGGCGCAGTACCCATTGCGCATGGACCTGCGCCCCGGCGGGATGGAAAACGGCCAGGACGCGCTCCCCGCTCATCGGAGCCGGCCCGGGAGACGACAGGGAGGGCGAGAGCTTTTCCGCCGGGACCGCGGGCTGGGCCTCGCCCTCCGCGCCCAGGAGCAGGGCGGCCAGCTCGGAGGGATCCGCCCTCCGGCCGGACCGCATGCGGATGTCGCGCAAACGGCTCATGCGCCCCACATGGACGTCGACCTCCCCCAGGCCGCCGGCCAAGCGCTCTTCGAGGGGCTTGCGGAGTTCGTCGACGGCCTCCAGACCCGCGCTCTTGAGCAGCCGGGAGACGATCTCCCGCTGGTCGTCGGCCTTGGGCGTTTTCAAGTCTCCCGACCAGCCGCTCCCGATGCGGAAGTTCAGCATGGCCTCCAGGGCTCCGAGCACCTTGGGCGGATACGCGGAGGTGAGGACCACCTGCTTGCCGTTGTCGAGGAAAGCATGGAGGATGTTGGTCAACAGGGCGCGATTGGCCTCGGTCACCTCCATCAAGTGCAGGTCGTCGATGAGCAGGGCTTTGGCTTTGGCCGCGAACGCGGAGAGCTCCTCCGCCCGGCCCGCGCCCAGGGCGAGCGTCGCGGCGGAGGACAGACGGGAGCCGGAGCTCAGCCACACCTCGCCGGCCCCTTGGCCGCCTTCGAATTTGGAGGCCAGCTCCTTGGCCAGGGCATGAAGAAGATGCGTCTTCCCGGTTCCGGGGCCGCCGTTGATGAACAAGGGATTGTACATGTCCCCGGGGCTGGAGGCAGCGGCCGTCGCCGCGGCGTGCGCGAAGCGGTTGTAGGGCCCCACGAGAAAATTCTCGAAACTCAGAGACCCCTCGGCCGCCGACATGGCGCCGCATAGCGGGGCGCGGGAAAGGGGGCTCGGACTCGACGGCGAGGTGGGGGTCGGCGCGGCGGAAGTTTTGGCGAGGGGAGCGGGAGCCGGGACTGGCGCGGGGGGCACGGCTTGCGCGGGCGGCGGGAGCTGGGCCGCCGCCGGGAGTTCCGGGCCGAAGGACACCTCGGCATCCTCGAATAAGTCGAGAAGCTCTCCCCCCCCGGCGATCTTCTCCACGCCCGGCATGGGAATCTCGGCCGCCGGCGCGGCCGCCGGCGGGCTCTCCTCCGTCCGGGGAGCCTGGGCCTCTTGCGCCGAAGGCGTTCCCTCATGCCCCGGCACCGGCGCGGCCGCCGCCCGCTGCGGGAGAGGAGCACTTCCGCCCTCCGAGGACGGCGGCCCCTTGGCCGCCGGCGTGTCCTCCTTCATCGGGGAAACCTGGGTCTCTTGCGCCGAAGGCGCTTCCTCGCGCTTCGTTTCCCGCGCCGCGGGTCCATCCACGGGCGGCCGCCCGTCGGGGGCCGCGCCTCCCAGGCCTTGGAGTTCGGCTTCTACCGCGGAGAGTTGGGAGTCCTCGATGCGGTGGAGGAAGAGGCTGAAGTTGAAGCCCGCCTCCATGCGCTCCTTCTTGGGGCGGCCGCAGGCGGCCCCCACCTTGCGCACTAGGGCCTGAACGTCGTCATAGGCCGCCTGCAGGAGGAGCAGGCGCCTGTGAGGGTCGGCCGCCGTGGGGGCCGGACGGATCGTCCAACGCGTCAGCACTTGAATTCGAGGAGGACTACTTGCGCACAACCGTGATGCCCTGGAAATCCAGCCATTCCTGCGCCAACGGGCTCACGATGGCGTCTTTAGGTATTGTAAGGAGTTGCGCCCCGGGAGTCAACGCTTTCTTTATGTCGCGTTCCGTCAAGAACGCGCGTCCGCGAGCCCTCATCGGCCTCGCCCCCTCCCCGCGGGGCGGCCGTTCTCCGAGCGAGCCTTGCGGCGAGGGAGTGCCGCCTCCGGGCTCCCTCGGAAGGCGGCCGCTCCCGCAGAGGGCGGCCTCCGGCCGCCCTAGACGCGTTAGGATGGCGTCGATGAGATCGTCTCGAGTGAACACGCCCGGGGACTATTTCGCGCTGATCGCGATCTTGTCGAGGTACTTCTCCACGTCGCCGTGCGGCCGGGGGATGACATGGACGGACACCAGCTCCCCGACCCGCTGGGCCGCGGCCGCTCCGGCCTCCACGGCCGCCCGGACCGCGCCGACCTCTCCCCGGCAGAGCGTCGTCACCAGCCCGGAGCCGATGCGCTCATAGCCGATCATGCGGACCTTGGCGGTCTTGGCCATCGCGTCCGTGGCCTCGATCATCCCCACGAAACCGCGGGTCTCCACCATCCCCAACGCCTCTGTTATCTCGCTCATTTGTCTCCTTAATGGTCGTACTTCGAATCGCTGGATTCCGGCCTTCCGGCGACCTCCAGCCCGGCGTTGCAGTTGGGACACCGCTTGGCCGGGGTGTAGGTGCGCATGCACTCGTCCTCGTCGGGCCACCACTCCTCGAAGAACATGTCCACCCGCTTCTGGCAGCGGATGCAATAGCGCTCGAAGCCCGCGCCGCAGGCGGGACAGAAGCGGGGGACGCCCGTGGGCGCTCCGTATTCCGGCCCCTCGGGGCGGGACTCCTTGCTCCCCCGGCTCTCCCCGTGATGGGTGAGGGCGCCGCAGACCCCGCACTGCAGGTCGATGCGGACATGGACCTTCTTCTCTTTGGCCATGGCTCAGTAGGCCTTGGCGCCCGAGGGGGGCGCCTTCTTGTCGCCCGCATCCGTCACGATGGCCACGCTGGCCGAGGTGCCCAGCCGCGTGGCGCCCGCCGAGATCATGGCCTGGGCCGTGGCGCAGTCCCGGATGCCGCCGGACGCCTTGACGCCCATCAGCGGACCCACGGTCTCGCGCATGAGCCGTATGTCCTCCACCGTGGCCCCCCCTCCGCCGAAGCCCGTGGAGGTCTTCACGAAATCTGCCCCCACTTCCTTGGCCAGGCGGCAGGCGCGGACCTTCTCCGCGTCGGTGAGCATGGAGGTCTCCAGGATGACCTTCAAGACCCTTCCCCGCGTCGCCTCGCGCACCGCGCGGATGTCCTCGCGCACGAAAGCGTCGTTGCCGGACTTGAGCGCCCCCACGTTGATGACCATGTCGATCTCGTGGGCCCCGTTGGCGATGGCGTCGCGCGCCTCGATCGCCTTCACCGTCGGGGTGGTGGAGCCGAGCGGGAATCCCACCACGGTGCACACCTTCACGCTGGAACCCTGGAGGAGGCGGCTGCAGAAAGCGACGTAGCTGGGGTTGACGCACACCGAGGCGAAGGAGTAGGCGCGGGCCTCCGCGCAGAGCTTGGCCGCCTCCTCCTGCGTGGCGTTGGGCTTGAGGAGGGTATGGTCCACGAACGGGGAGACCGCCGAGCATTGCCGGGTGGGATCGCAGGAGGCTATCCGGTCCGCGCCCAGTTCCTTGAGCTGAGCGGACCCTACCTGGCCCAGGGGACCGCAATGAGGGCACTCTGTCGCGTTCGTATGGCCGTCATCCGCGTCCCTCCTGCCCGCGTCCCTCCCCTGACCCGCATCCCTCCCCCGCGGGGAGGGATTGCGCTCCGTTGTGGGGGCGAAGGTTGTTCCCTGGACTCTCCTGGGGGCCCACTCCCCCGAGGAGAACACCTTCCCCGCCGTCCCGATGGTGACCCTCACCGCGTCTCTCCCCCGCGGGGTAGGGGGAACCCCAGTGGGGTTCCCCACTGGGATGCCGGTTCGTTCGGAGGGGGTGCCCGGCGATGAATACGCGAGGGGGCTTTGCGCCGTTCCATGCGTCCTGCACGGATTGGAACACCCCTCCCGCTTCTCGCAGCCCTGGCACCCCTTCAGATGCCCGCGCTCCTCGAGCGCCCGGATCACGGTATCCACCACGAGCCTCAATTCCTGTTCATTCATGGTCAAACTCCCGTCACCCTGTCCACGATCCCGCAGATCACCGTGCGCACCGGAGCCTTCGGGTCCTTGAGCATCTGCCGCGCGGAG
Organism: uncultured Elusimicrobia bacterium; assembly: GCA_964359165.1. Lineage (GTDB taxonomy): Bacteria > Elusimicrobiota > Elusimicrobia > UBA1565 > UBA1565 > CAYHRV01. The sequence goes on along the minus strand of CAYHRV010000071.1, from coordinate 2,922 downwards.
CTTCCCTCATCGACTACGAGCACGACGCTGCCGGGGCCCGCGCCCACGGTGTCGACGGCCATGAGTATCTCGCCGGTCGGCTTGTCCGTGAGGGGGTCGATGGCCCTCACCAACAGCATCGTCTTCCCTTCCAAGGAAGGGTGTTTGACGGTCCCCCAGACGTTCCCAACGACTTCTGCAATATACATGCGGTTCTTGGGTTCCCTGGAAAAATTCCGTGAATTTTTCCAGGGAACTCCGCTAAGTTTGAACGACGCGGCCTCCTTTACGAAAATCCTTCACCTGATGCCCCTCCACCACCGCCACCACGGTCGCGTCCACCGGGGGGTTGTCGGGAAAGGCCACGGCCGCGTCGCGCGCGGCCACCCACATGACCGGCTCCGAGGCGCCCGACCCCGTGATGTCCGCGGCGACCAGGGGATCGCCGGAAGGGGTCCGGCTCTCCCAATCCAGAGGCTGGATGAGGAGGAGCCTCTTGCCCTCCAGGGAGTCCACCTTGCGCGTGCAGAACACGCGGCCGACCACCCGAGCGTATCTCACCGGAGGAACCTACCTTCGATGGCGGCCACCTTCGCTAGACGCCGCTCATGGCGCCCCCCCTCGAAGGGAGTGGCGAGGAAGACCTTGAGGATCTCTTGGAGGGCGAGCTCTCCGTGCGTCTTCCCGCCCACGCACACGACGTTGGCGTCGTCGTGGGCCGCCGAGAAGCGCGCGCTGAGCGAGTCATAGGCGCAGACCGCGCGCACGCCCCGGACCTTGTTGGCCGCCAGGGCCACGGCCCCGCCGAAGCCGTCGAGGAGCACGCCCTTGTCGAACTCGCGGCGCGACACGGCCTCGCCCACCAACTGGGCGATGTCCGGGTAATCCACGGCCTCCGCCGAGTAGCAGCCGAAATCCGTCACATCATGGCCCAGGCCCTGGAGGAACTTCTTGAGCTTCTCCTTGGCCTCGAAACCGCCGTGATCCGATCCGATGACGAGCCTCATGGGGTCATTTCCCCACGGGCCCCAGCAATTGCGCGTCCGGCTGGGGGATGACCACATGGCTGACCAGCATCCCCTTGGGGACAACCTGGATGCCCGCGCCCACCGCGGTGCGCACCGCGCCCACCTCTCCGGTCATGGTGACATACCCCTTGCCGCCGCCGACTACGGCCTTGGTCTCGAGCAGATGCACCCGGGCCGCCTTGGCCGCCGCGTCCGCGGCGTGGATGGCCGCGATGGCCTCCTTGGTCTCGATGATGCCTAGGGCCTCGAGCGCCTCCACCGGGACCCGCTTCTCCAGGGAGTCGAGCACCTGCTGATGCAGGTTGCGGATGATGAACTGGTGCACCGCCGTGTCCTTGGCGGTCTCCACTCCGGCGCGCAGGGAGGATTCCACCTCGCCCACCGGGCCCGAGATCATGATGATGTACTTGCCGCGGGCGATGACGGCCGTCTTGACGAGCTTCACCGAGGCCATCTTGCACATGGCGTCCACGGCCTCGATGCCCTTGGCGATCGAGGAAGTCTCCAGAAGTCCGACGGCGATGTTCGTCAGCATGTGGCGCTCCTAGGCGATCCTGAAATATCCGACCAGGCTGCACTGCAGGGGCCGCACGAAATGCGTCGCCTGGGTGAGCCCGTCCCCGGTAGGGGTGCCGATGGACATGGTGGCATACCCCTCCCCCATGCCGAGCCCGAAGAAGGTCGGCGCGTTCTTGACGAAGATGGAGCAGGCCATGCGGCGCCCCATGCGCGTGAGATGGTCGACGCTCATCGAGTGCATGCTCGCGGTGTGGTGGTTGTAGCCCTCGGTGTGGTAGGCGAGCTCGATGGCCGCGTCCACGTCCTTGGCCGAGGTCACCGGAAAGAAGGGCATGAGCTGCTCGGTCCACACCAAGGGGTGGTCGTTGGGGACGTCGCACCAGAGCAGGCGGGTCGGCTCCGGGACGCTCAGGCCGATGCCGCGGGCTAGGAAGGCCGCGTCCTTGCCCACGAAGTCGCGGTTGAGCCTGGGGTCCTTGCAGCCGCGCCCTCCCTCCACGATGACCCGCTTGGTCAGGGCGTCGGTCTGGGCCCAGGAGAGCTCGAAGGCTCGCGCGTCCCGGCGCAGGGCCTCCAAGAAACGGGCCTTGACCGCCTCCACCACGATGGCCTGCTTCTCCGCAGTGCAGAGCACCCCGTTGTCGAAGGAGGCGCCGGTCACGATGTCCTCGGCCGCTTTGGGCAGGAGGGCGGTCTCATCGACCACCGCCGGAGGGTTGCCCGGGCCCGCCGCGATGGTCTTGCAGGTCTTGCCCACCGTCATCGCGACCTTCACGATGGCCGGCCCGCCCGTGACCAGGTTGACCCGGGTGTCGGGGTGGGCGAGCAGGGCGCGCGTGGTCTCCTGGCTGGCCGGCTCCACGGTCGTCAGCAGGTTCGCCGGGCCGCCGGCGCCCGTGATGGCCTCGTTGAGCAGCCGCATCGTCTCGCGCACGCATCGGACCGAGGCCGGATGCGGAGAGAAGACCGCGGCGTTGCCCCCGGCAAGGATGGAGATGGAGTTGTTGATGATAGTCGAGGTCGGGTTGGTCGAGGGCGTCACGGCCGCCACGACCCCGAAAGGGGCGAACTCGACCAAGGTCAGTCCCTTGTCCCCGGTATAGGCCAGGGCCTTGAGCACTTCGATGCCGGGCGTCTTCAGGGAGACGATGAGGTTCTTCTGGACCTTGTCCTGCCAGCGCCCCAGCCCCGTCTCCTCGTGCGCCAGCTTGGCCAGGGGCTCGGCGTTCGCCACTCCCGCCCTGCGCATGGCCCGGATGATCTTCCCCCTCTGCTCCAAGCCCAGGGACTGGAATTCCTCCTGCGCGCGCGCAGCCGCCGCCACCGCGGCGTCGACGGTGGCAAACACGAACCCCCCTCCCCCTGCGGGAGCGGAGAACGGCCGCCCTTCGGGGAC
>CAYHRV010000070.1:3459-13305 GCA_964359165.1 uncultured Elusimicrobia bacterium | reverse complement strand
CCGCGTGGTGAGCGTCAAGGGCAAGGCCAAGCCTGTCGCGGCCTATGAGGTCTAGGGGGCTGTTCCTTCTCGTCGTCCTAGGCTTCGCGTATTTCCACGGGGGCGGGATGGCCAACCAGGCCTCGCGCTTCGACGCGATCGCGGCCTTCGTGGAGCCGGACACCCCTGACACCGGCACCTTCCGCATCGACCGCTTTCTCTTCGATAAGAGGGCGTCCGAGGCCGGGCTTCCCGAGCCCACGGTCCCGGCCGAGCACATCGGCAACACCATCGATTGGTCCTTTTACCCGCCTCCCGCGAAAGGGGGACGGGCCCGTCCGGACTCCGCCCGAGGAGAGGTCCAGGGACACTACTATTCCAATAAGGCGCCGGGCTCGATACTGCTCGGCGCGGCGGCGTATCTCGCGCTCTATCACGGCGAACGCCTCGCGGGCCTGGACCCGCGGGGGGCGGCCTTCGAGGTCAACCTTTATCTCATCAACCTGCTCGTGTCCGTGCTCCCGGCCGCTCTGGGGATATTGGCTTTCGGCCGCATCCTCATACGGCTGGGCCTGCCTATCGGGCAGGCCCAGGGGTTGAGCCTCTGCCTCGCCTTCTCGACCATGCTCTTTCCTTATTCGACCGCGTTCTTCGGCCATGCCACGGCCGCCGCATTCTGCCTTTTCGGGCTCCAGGCCCTGCTTCAGGACTCCTCGAGGGGTTACTTCCTGGCGGGATTTTGGGCCGCGTCCGCGGCCGTGACGGATTATTCGGCCGCGCTCAACCTCGCGCTCTTCGTCCTCTTCGCTTGGCGCGCGCGCTCCGGACGGGCCGCGCTCGTCCTGCTCGCCGGGACGGCGTTGCCCTTGGCCGTATGCGGGGCCTATCAGTACGCCTGCTTCGGCTCGCCCTTCGCCCTGGCCACGGATTACACGGCCGGGGTGTTCAGGGAAGAGGGGAAGCTATTAGGTCTGCTTGGCGCGATCGGGATCGCGCGGGTCCGGGACCTCCTCTTCAGCGGCTACCGCGGCCTGCTGGCGCAGATGCCCGTGCTGGTCTTCTCGCTCATCGGGCTCTGGCGCTGGTTCAAGCGCAAGCCCTCGGACCCCCTGGCCTGGCTCTGCCTCGCGGGCATGGCCCTCTTCCTGGCCGCCAACGCGTCTTTCAACGGCTGGCATGGGGGAGCGGTGGTGTGCGCACGCTATCAGATCCCGGCCCTGGGTTTCTGGGCGCTGGCGTGGAAGGAACTGCCCTGGACCGGGCTCTGGAAGAAGCTCTTCCTGGCCGCGGCGGCCTTCTCCGCCTTCAACATGCTCTCGGTGGCCGCGGTCTCGCCCATGATGCCCGACGGGCGCGAGCAGGGCGGCCTCTACGGTTGGACCACGCCCCGCTTCCTTTCGGGCAAGCTGGCCGGGGAAGGGAGCCGTGACTTCTTCGTGCTCCGCATCAACGGCAGGCGTCTTTGGGAGCCGACCAATGGGGGCCTGCTCTTGGGCCTTGGCGGGCTCTGGAGCCTGCTGCCTTTGGCCGGAGTCCTGGGGGCCGGGCTGTATTTCCGCCGGCGAGGGAGGATGGGTGCGCCGCTCAAAGTCGGCCTGCTCGCCCTCTTCCTGGCCGGGACCGCGGCCGCGGGGGATAGCGTCGGGGATCTGGTCCGGCCTCTGGAGGCCCGGCACCCGGGGAAAAGCGGCCTCTTCGTGCTCGAACGCGGCGAGGACTCGCTTTTGGCGCGCTATTGGATGATCGAGCACGCGTCCAAGACCATCGACGCGCAGTATTTCATCTGGACCGCCGACAACGTGGGCATACTCGCGGCCGAGGCCCTGCTCAGGGCCGCGGACCGGGGGGTGAAGGTCCGGGTCATCGTCGACGATCTGCTCGTGGACGCGCCCGCGGGACAGATGCTGGCGCTGGCGAAGCATCCCAACGCGGACATCCGCATCTACAACCCCAACCTCAATCTGGGGACAAGACCCCTGCGCAGGCTCTGGAACGCCCTCTCGGACCTGCGCGCGGTCAACCAGCGCATGCACGACAAGACTTTCGTGGTCGACGGGGCCGCGGCCATCACGGGCGGGCGCAACGTGGCCGACGAATACTTCGATTTCGACCAAGAGTACAACTTCCGGGACCGGGACATATTGGTGGTCGGGCCCGGGGCGCGGGCCATGCAGGCAAGCTTCCAGCGTTTCTGGGACGACGCCCGGTCCGTGCCGGTGGAGAAACTCCTCGCCCCAGCCCCTGGGGAGAGGCCCGCGGAAGCGGTTTTCGCCGACCTGCGCGCCTACGCGCGCGACCCGGCCAATTTCGCCCCGGAAGTGCGGCGCGCGCTCTTGGAACTGCCCCGCCGCGTCCCCGAGTTGGTCAAGGAGCTGGTCTGGGCGGACGCGCGATTCCTCTGCGACATCCCCGGCAAGAACCCCGGCCAAGAGGGTCTTAAAGGGAGCGGCGTGACGACGCGCTCCATCGCCGCCGCGGTGTCTGGCGCCAAGAAGAGCGTGACCATCCAATCGCCCTACTGCGTGCTGACCCCCGAGGCGCTGGAGCTCCTGGGAGGCCTGGCGCGGCGCGGGGTCTCGGTGCGCATACTCACCAACTCCTTGGCCGCCAGCGACAATCTCCAGGCGACGAGCGGCTATCTCAAGCAGCGAGGGCGCATCCTCGATGCCGGGATCGGTCTATTCGAGTTCCGGCCGGACCCGGAGATCCGCCGCCGCCTGATGGCCGCGACCCGGGCCCCCGCCGCCAGACCGCCCATCTTCGCCGTGCACGCCAAGACCCTGGTGGTGGACTCGCGCACGCTCTTCATCGGGACCTTCAATCTCGACCCGCGCTCGGCGCATCTCAACACCGAGGTCGGCATACTCGTCGATGAGCCCCGCCTGGCCTTGGAGGTGGAGCGCGCTATCGAAGGCGAGATGGCTCCGGGCAACGCTTGGCCCGCCGGGACGGCCGACGGGAAAGCCCCCTGGGGCCACCGCATCAAGGCTTTCCTCTACCGCTTGCTCCCGCTGACTCCCCTGCTCTGACACCCTGCTCGGCTAGCCTTGCGGGGGAGGCGCCGGGGCTATATACTACCTTGAGCCGGGAGCGGAATCTCCGGTCTGGGAGGTACGAATGCCTTACCCCTTCATCCGTCCGAGCGCGTGCGCCGCGCTTTTCATCATCGCGGTACTGGCAGCGCCATGCTCATCCCAGGAGGTGCTGCCCAAGGAGGAGGGGCCGCGCAAGAAAGCCGCTCTGCTGCCTGGTATGGGGGAGTTGCCCAAGCCGGCGTCCGAGAAGACGCCCGAGAAGCCGGCCGTGACGATGGCCGAGGATGCGCCCGCGAAGCCTGCGCCGGAGGCGCCGGAAGGCGCCCCCCGCGAACTGAAGGAGGCCTGTCCGGAGCCCGCGAAGCCCGAGGAAAGGAAGCTCGAAGGCTGTTCCGCGCGCTTTCAAACGCTGGCCGACGGGTACCGCGAGGCCCATGAGTCGATGCGGAAATGGGTCTACGAGGCCTCGGACCAGGCCGCGGCCGTGGCCCGGCGCGAGAGCGTCCTGCAGGAGAAGATCCAGCAGAACGAGGCGGCCATGACCCGGCTCAAGCTGGAGTGGTCCAAGGAGGCCAAGGCCAAGCTCAAGGAACTGGCCCGGGAGAACAAGGAGCTTTGGCGCGAGTTGGAAGGCGTGCGCAAGGAGCGCAAAGTCCTCTGCCGTGCGCTTTATACGGCGGCGGAGCAGAAGGTCAAGGAACTCTCCGCCCAGATGAAGGAACGCCTGAGCAAAGTCGAGGACGGCATCGAATAGTCTCGGGCTCAGCGCCGGCCCAGCAGCTTGGAGAGCAGGCCGTGCAGCCAGTTGGCGTCCGCCCGGCTCATGCGCCACTTGAGCAGGCCCCGGCGAAAGCGCGCGCGACGCACCCTCTCGGGCATGTGCGCGTTGACCCCCGTCTCGGCCATGGCGCGCATGGCGGTCTCGACCAACTCAGAGAGCTGGACCCCCTCGGCCAGGCGCTCCTCTGGCTCGGCCACGGAGCGCTCCAGCCCCGAGCGCGCGAGCTCGTAGGCGACCAAGGCCACGGCCTGCCCGAGATTCATCGAGGGCGCTTGGGGGACGGTGGGGATGCGGATGACCGCGTGGCAGTAGTCGAGCTCCTCGTTGGCGAGCCCATTGGTCTCGGAGCCGAAGAGGATCGCGGCGCGGCCGCCCTTGGGCAGGCGGCGCTTGAGCCAGAGGGAGAGCGCGCCGAGGTCCACGGTGGTCCGGCGATGGGCGCGGTTGTGCAGAGAGGCCGTGCCCAGTATGAGGTGGCGGTCGGCCACGGCCTCCTCCAAAGATAGCACCGGGGTCTTTCCAAGGAGTTCCGAGGCGTAGATGGCCGATTTCGCCTCCCGCCAGCCGTTGGCCGCGGGGGCCACGGCCACGAGGTCCTCGAAGCCGAAATTCGAGAGGGCGCGCGCCGCCGCTCCTATGTTGAGGGCGATGCGCGAGCGCACGAGCACGAAGCGCGTCTCGATGCCCGGAGAGCGTTCGGCCTTCGCCGCGGAGCCGGTCTTATCCATGGTCGCCGGGTCCAATGGTACATAACTGCTGTCCGCGCGGCGAGTTCCCCGCTCTCGCCCGAATCTGCCAAGATCCAGCGTCCATGCCGTGCGCGGACCGGGCTGGAGTTGATCTGCAATTTTTAAAAAAATAGTGCAATATTTTACAGTGCAATCAACATCGCCCGGGCGATGTTGATTGTGTTGGAAAACAAATGATTATTTTTATTAAAATGGACGATTTCGACATGAAAATCCCGGCTGAGAAGCGATTGATTGCGCGAATCCAGTGAACTTGGGAGAGCCCTTTCCCTTCGCCGCGGAGCCGGTCTTGTCCATGATCGCCGAGTCCAATGGTACATAACTACTGTCCGCGCGGCGAGTTTCCCAGCCGCGCGTCGAAAGTGCGCGTAGAGGATCACCCCTAGGATGAGGACGGCCGCCAGTGCGAGCTTGAACCTCATCGCATGACCGCGCGCAGGGCATAGGCCCCGGCGAGCGTCGCGGCGGCGAAGAACACTTCCTTGCCCGAGACCTGCATCGCCAGCCAGAGCGAGATGAGGAAGCCTCCGGGGCCGATGAGGAGGGCCCAGGGGACGCGAAAAGACCTCGGCGCCTCGGGCCTTTTCCAGCGCAATACGCAGAAAGCCAGGCAGGTGGAGAGGTATTGGCTGACCACCGCGAGGTTGGAGAGGTCCACCAGGCGCGAGAAATCGAAGAGCAGGCACAGGACGCAGGAGGAGAGGACGGTCAGCGCGATGGCGCGATGCGGGGTCCCGAACGCCAGATGGGGCTCGCTAAGACGCAAGCGGGCGAAGGAGTCCTCTCCGAGAGTGGAGAGATAGCGCGGGGCGCCCAAGGCGTTGCCCGCCAGATAGCCCAGCATGGACACCGCCGCTCCCAGGGCGATGAACGCCCCTCCGCGCGGGCCCAGGAACAGGGCCGCGGCCTCGGCGAGCGGGCGCTCCCCGGAGGAGGCCAAGCTCGGATGGGTGCCGACGGCCACGGCTTGGATGAGCGCGTAGAGCAGGGCCGCGCAGAGGAGCGAGCCGAGCACGGCCCAGGGCACGGAACCGCGGGGGTCCCGGGTCTCTCCGGCGGGGACGGGAGCGACCTCGAAGCCCTGCAGAGGCCAGAGGGCCAGGAACACCGCGTAGCCGAAACGCGAGCCTTGGGGAAGGGGGCCTTGAAAATTCTCCGCCTTCAGGAAAAAGAGCCCCGCGCAGGTGAAGACAAGGAGAGGGACCAGCTTGGCCGCCGTGGCGAAGTTCACGACGCGGGCACCGGGAGCCACGCCGCGGTAGTTGACCGCGCCGAAGAGGAGGAGCAGGCCCGCGGCCGCGGCTTTTTGCGCCGCGGGGCCGGCGAGGGAGGGGTGAAGGTAGCCGAACTGAGCCGCGGCGATGGAGGCCACGGCGCAGCCGCTGAGCACGGCGGTGACCCAGGCCAGCGCCCCGACGCCGAAGCCCGCCTCCTTGCCGAAGGCCTCCTTGGCGTAGAGCGTGCTGCCCCCGCTCCCGCCGAACATGCCGCCCAGCTCGGCGTAGCAGAGGGCCACGGCGCTCAGGAGCAGTCCGCAGACCAGGAAGGCGAGGATGGAGGCCGGTCCCGCGGCCTGGGCCATCTTCCCGGGGAAAGCGAAGATGCCGCTTCCGATGATGGCGTTGAGGCCGAGGCAGAAGACGTCGAGGGGGCGCAGGCCGGGGAGCGGGGAGGCCTTCAAGCCCGCCGGCTCTTGGCCGCCGGCCGCTTAGCCGCGTAGTCGAGCATGAGCTTTTCGGCGGCCCGGAGGTCGCCCTCCGAGATCTCCCATACCTGCTTGGCCCCGAGGAGGGCGCGCAGGCGGTTGAAGAGGGCGGGGTCGATGAAGGGGACCACTCTGCCGCTTTGGTATTCCTTTTCTTTCTCCCCGTAGAGGCCCAGGAACACCGCGTCGCGGAACCAGGACTGCCGGTTGCGCTCCTTTAGCTTGCGCAGGAGGGAGGCGGAGGGATCCCGCTGGACGAACTCGAAGAACAGGGCGCTCGGCTTTCCGCCCGGGGGGAACCATTCCCCGGAGAAGACCTGGATGAGGTCCTCCTCCGCGTCGCGCAGGATGGGGGTGATGAAATTGACGCCGCGCGCCGAGGCATGGGCGTGAAAAGCCAGCAGGTCCGGGGTGCGCAGGGCGATGTGCTGCCAGTGTGCGGCGGCCGAGTGCTCGGCGAGCATGCGGCGCACGTGCGAAGGGGAGCCGGAGGGTTCGGAGGGCTGGACCACGGCGATGATGGTGTTGTCGAGGGCTTGGGAGCCCCTCACGCGGCGCCCGACGCGGGCGGCGAAGGTCATGGAGACCTCGCCGCCTCCCGCCAGCGCGCGGCGCTTCTCATAGATGAGGTCCGCGGCGCCCACGCCCAAGACGATGCGGAAGACGGCGTAGGCCACGGAGTAGAGGGAAGGCTCCACGAGCAGGGTCATGTGGTCGACCTGAAAGTTCAGGAAAGCGGCCTTCGCCTTCATCGGGGCTTCTCGATCCGGGGCCGGGGGAGCTCGAAATCATCTGCGACGCGGGAATACCACGAGCCCTCGAGCCTGCCCACGGCCTTGAGGTCCCGGTGCGCGATGCGGCCCCCCTTCCAAAGCGCGTCGGCCACGTGGACGAAGACGACTTTGCCGATGACCAGGTTCCCGCCCCAGGGCCCGGTGCTGAGGGTGACGATCTGTATGAGCTCGCATTCGAGGCTCACGGGGGATTCCAGGACCCGGGGAGGCTTCACCTTGGCGCTGGGCGCGGGCGTGAGCCCGGCTTCCTTGAACTCGCTGACGCCGCGCGGGTGATCGGCGGAGGTCCGGTTCATCTTCTCGGCGTTGTCCTCGGTGGCCGCGTTGACGACGAATTGGCCGGTCTCCTCGATGTTGAGGAGAGTGTCCTTCTTCCTGCCGTCGCGGTTGGAGACCGGAGCGAAGCAGAGGGAGAAGGGCTCCGCGGTGATGCCCGTGAAGAAGCTGAAGGGGGCCAGGTTCAGGGCGCCGTCCTTGGACTGGGTGGAGACCCAGGCAATGGGGCGGGGCTGGATGACGGAGATCATCAGGCCGTAGCGGTCCGGGATGGATAGGGCAGCGGGGTCAAGTTCCATGGAGAGTCCCCCCGGCGTCTTGCGCCGGCGCGTGCCAGGAAAGGGCGTACCCCTTGTCGCGGCACTTGAAGGCCGTTTCGGTGAGCGAGAGGCTCTCGAAGAAGGTGTCGAGCATCACCGCCCGCCGCGTGTTGAGCTTGCCCCGCTCCGCCAGGGAACGGAGGGCGGCCGCGCCCTGCGGGCTGTGGGGCAGTGAGCCCGGGTGGAAGGTCATGGACCCCGGCCCGATGACGCCCTTGCGCGCGGTGTAGCTCGCGTTGGAGAAGAACATGACCTCGTCGCAATCCACATTCTGGTGGGCGTAGGGCGCTGGGACCTCCTTGGGATGCCAGCCCTCCATCTGGGGGACGAAGGAGCAGATCGCGAAGCCGTTGTGCGGGGCTTGGCCGGACTGGAAGGTCTGGTGCAGGGGAGGGGCCGTGTGGATCTCCCGCGCGATGCCGTGGTGGTTCTTGATGTCGAAAGCGAAAGGGTAGAGGGAGCCCTCCCAGCCCGCCAGGTCGAAGGGGTGATGGCCCAGGCTCAGGCGCGTGACGCGGCCTCCGCCGTGGGCCGTGTCCACGGCGAATCGCCCGGCCTCATCTCTGGGAGCGCGCAAGACCGGGGCTTCGATCTCGGTCTCCACGACCGGGGCCATGAGCGCGGCCTGTCCCTGGGAGTTCAGATAGTGGGGCGGGAAGTGGATGGGATAAAGGGAGTCGATGATGAGGAAGACCGCGCGCGCGGAGGCGAGGTCGACGCGGTAGGTCGTGCCCTTGGGCACGACGAGATAGAGTCCCGGGCGGAAAGGGAGCTCCCCGTATTCCGAGGCGAGAGTCCCCGAGCCCTCCTGGACGAAGTAGAGCTCATGGCGCGCGCCGTTGCGGAAGAAGACGCCCTCTTCCATGGAGCGCTCCGGCTTGGAGATGGAGACGGTCATGGTCGGGCCGAAGAGGAGGGGCTTGCGCGCGCGCAGGGCGTCGCCCCCGAAGGGCAGGGCGCTGGTGCGCAAGTGATAGGGCTGGAGCGTCGTCTCCTTGGCCGGCCTGGGGGTCAGGTTGAAATCCCCGGGGCGGGGAGGGGCTGCTTGGTCCGTCGGATAGGCGCGCAGGTGCATCTTGCGGGAGTAGGGCCCTGAGAACCCGAAGGTCCCGTGGATCTCCTCCAAGGAGAGCACTCCCTTGAGGGCGTAGAATTCCGTGTGCGGGGTCGCGGGCACCCGGCCGCGTTTTAATATCACGCTGACGGGACCCCTGCCGGGGGTCCGCTCTTCCGATAATTCAGCTCCCGTTGTTCTTTAGGACTGCCGATCACACTGCGCAATATCCCCAGGGCCGGGACCTCCAGCTCGATGACGTCGCCCGGCTTGAGCCAGCGGTCGAGGTCCAGCCCGCAGCCCTTGTAGAAAGTCCCGGAGCCGAAGACGTCGCCCGGGTAGAGGGTCTCGCACTGGGAGACATGCGAGAGCATGAGGGGGAATCCCCAGTACTGGTCCCGGAAAAAGCCCTCGGACCATGCGTTCCCGTTGACGCGGATGGACATGGAGAAGTCCCTGCGCGGGTCCACCTCGTCGGCGGTCACGAGCCAGGGGCCGAAGGCGTTGGCGAAATCCTTGCTCTTGGCCGGGCCCATCCGGTTGATCATCTCCTTCTTCTGTATGTCCCGGGCCGAGAAGTCGTTGAAGATCATGTACCCGAAGAGGTGGGAGGCGGCGGCGTCCGGGGTGAGGTCCCGGCCCTTGCGGCCGGCCACGCAGGCGATCTCGCACTCGAAGTCGAGCCGCCGGGTGTAGGAGGGCCAGGGGATGACATCTTCGGGGCCGTACACCTCACGGGGATTGCCTTTGTAGTAGGCGGGCAGTTCGTACCACTCTGCGGGCAAGGGCTCTCCCCTGCGCGAGGCTCCGGCCTGGGCGTGGGCTTCGAAGGCGAAGAAATCCTTGAGGGAGGGAGGGTCGGGCAGGGGGGCTTTGAGCCGTACCTCCGCGAGGGGGAAAAGGGCCGAGTCCTTGGGAGTCTTGACCGCCTCCCGGGCCAGGGGGAGGTAGTCGGCTGAGCGCTCGATGAGTTCGAGCATCCGCGTGGGAAGGCGACCCTCCGTGGCCGCGGAGAGGTCGAGGACTTTGTCGCCGAGCACGGCGCCTAGGCGCTGCTGCAGAGACTCTTTGGCGCAGAAGGTGACGAGTTTCATTGCGCCCATGCTAGCAATTTCGGGTGCGGGACCGGAATCGCGAGAAAATGCAGCCGCAT
>CAYHRV010000070.1:0-3449 GCA_964359165.1 uncultured Elusimicrobia bacterium | reverse complement strand
GGATAATTTAGCTAAATTAACGGTATGAAACGGCTGGAGTGGCCCGGGCTGCTCGTCTGCGCCATCTCCTTGGGGACACTGGCGACACCGCTGGCGAGCTACGATTTCTGGTGGCATCTCGCCTCCGGCCGGTTGATGTGGGAGCACGGCGCCTTCCTTAGGAACGACCCGTTCTCCCATACCCTCGCGCAGGCCCCCTGGGTGGACTTCGAGTGGCTCTTCCAGGTCCTCGCCTATCTCGTCCACCGCGCCGGGGGCTTCCAGGCTATCGTGTGGATGAAGGCCGCGCTCGGCGCCCTCGCCGTATGGCAGGTCTACCGGCTCTCTCGCGCGCGGGAGGGGGGGAACGGGCCCGCTCTGCTGGCGGCGGCATGCGCCTTGGCCTTGGTCCGCACGCGCGCCTTCGAGCGTCCCGAACTGGCGAGCCTCGCGCTCGCCCCTCTCTTCCTGTCCCTTGTTTTGAAGTGGCGTGAGACCGGCGCCCCCGCCGCGTTGTGGGCCCTAGCGCCCCTCACTGCACTCTGGGCCAATCTGCACGCCGGATTCGCCCTCGGCCTTGGCCTCCTCGCTCTCGCGTCCGCCGGCCTCCTTTGGGAAGAACGCGCCGCCGGCAGTGCATCGGCGCGCGGCGCGCGCCCGCTCCTGCTCGCTTTAGCCGCTTCCCTCGCCGTTGCGCTGGTCAACCCCTACGGCATCGGGGTTTATAAGGTGTTGCTCCTGCATGTCCGCGAGGCCGGGGCGGCCGGGGCCGGAGCAATAGAAGAATGGCGGCCCCTGCGTCTGGGGGAGTATCCCGTCTATTGGGCGTTGCTGCTCGCGACGCTCGGGGCGCTGGCGCGGGGACTCCTTAAAGGGGAGAGGGAGGCCCGCTTCTGGGCGCCCATCGTCATCGGCCTCGCCCTATTCTCTTCGCGGCAAGTCCGTTACCCGGTCTATTTCTCTCTGCTGGCTTCGCCGTACCTGTTCCGACGACTCGGGGAAGTTCAAAACATATGGACGGGCCGCAGTTGCGCCGCGGTCGGGGTAGGACTCGCGCTTTGGTGCGCCTATCCCGCACTGCGCCGGGATTTCCGCAATCCCGTGCCCTGGGCGCGCCTGCCGGAGCGCGCCTGCGCCTTCCTGGAGCTGGAGCGTCCGCCGGGCGCCCTCTACAACGACTGCGCGCTGGGCGGCTTTCTCAGTTGGCGCCTCCGAGGGGAGGCGCCCGTGTTCTGCGACGGGCGCTATCTTTTCCACGGCCTGCAGGCGCAGGCCGTCGGGGCATTGCGGGACACGGAGGCGTTCCGCGCGCTTCTCGCGCGCAACGCGGTGCAGACCGCGCTGGTGCCGCACGCCGGAGCGGGGGTCGCGGTCGACCCCCGGGGCTCCGTCCTCCCCGTTCCCCGCTCACCATGGCCCTTCCTCTTCCCCAGGGAGAGCTGGGCTCTCGTGCATTGGGACGACGCCGCGCTGGTCTTCGTGCGGCGCACCGGGGAGTCCGCCGCGCTCATCGCGCGTAATGAGACGACGGTGGACCCCGACGACGCGGATTTCCTGGCCGCGGAAGTGAACGCGGGGCGCTTGAGCAAGGAAGCCGTCCTCTCCGAGCTGGAGTCTCATCGAGCGCGCACGGGCTTCACCGCGACGGGGCGATGGCTCGAGGAGGCTTTCGGAGGTATTGACAGCGGGAAGTCCATGCGTCATAATTGAGGGGATGTCTCTCCCGATGAGGGCGATCCGGGTGTCCATCTCCGCGGCGGTGCTGTGGGCGGGATTCCACGCCTGCTGGATGCCGCAGGCCAACTGCGAGCAGCCCAAGCCTCCCTGCCATCAAGACAAGGACTCGGCCCCCGCGCCCCATTCCTGCTGCGGCGGGCTCCACCTCTCCGCCGCGGTCGAGCCGCATGGCGCGTTCGCGCTCGGTTCCGACGGGACGGAGAGTCTTGTCCTCGCCCCCCTCCTTTCTTCCACGGAGCTCTCCGCTCCCGGTACAGAGACTCGCGTAACCGACGCCGGGCCGCCGGGATACGGTGCTCCCGTCCTGGCGTCGGCCCCCAGCCGTTCCCCGCCTCGCGCTTAATCCTTCCCAGGCGTTCCGGTCCGTTCAGGCCTAAATCTCATTCATTTGCGGCATCGCTCCTATAAAGGGAGCGCAGGAGAGGAAGATGGATTTTCGAGTCGAGCTGGTCCTATCGGTATCCTTGGCGGCGGCCTCGCCGGTCATGGCGGCCGCTCAGCCCCGGTCTGAGAACGGTGTGATCACCCTGGAGCAGGCTCTCCGGGAAGCGGAGAGGTCCAACCCCGAGATCGAGGCGGCGCGCAAGCTCTGGGAGGCGCGGCGGGAGCGCATCGTCCAGGTCTCGACCCCGGATAAACCCCGGCTCGACGTGGAGCGCATGTTCGGGCGGAGCCCGTTCTCGGGGGAAGAGAAGAGCTTTTCCTTGACCCAGGAACTTCCCTTTCCCACGACCTTGCTCCTGCGGCGCGGCGCGGCCTCCCGGGAGGCCCAAGGGGCGGAGCAGGCGTACCGGGCCAAGGTGCGGGAGGTCCTATCGAGGACTCGCTCCGCGTTCTCCATGCTCTTCCTCGCGCACAAGAGCCTGGACATATTCAACGAGAACGTCGAGCTCATGCGCCGCTTCGCCAAGTCGGCGGAATCCAAGTACGCGTCCGGGAGGGCGAGCCAGGGCGACGCGCTCAAGGCCCAGGTGGAATTGACCAAGATGCTCAACATGGTCGTGGAGCTGGAGGCCGAGAAGGAGAGCTCGGCGGCCATGCTCGACGCCCTGCTGGGCCGCCGGGCGTCAGGCGCGTTCGGGGTCCCGGCCGAGACGGCCGCGCCCGGGCTCGAGCGCGCCTTGGAGGAGCTCGAGGCCGAGGCCCTCTCCGGCCGGCCGGAGCTCAAGGCCGCGGAGATCGCCGCCCGCAGGGCCCAGGACGCCCTTTCCCTGGGCCGTTCGGAGTTCCTGCCGGACCTCATGCTCCAGTATCGCCGGCGCAGCGACCCCATGCGGGGGGTCACGCAGGACGGGGTCGTGGGCTTCATGCTCCCGCTCTGGTTCTGGAAGCCGGCGGCCATGGTCCGCGAGGCGAAAGCCGAGAGGGAGATGGCCGAGGCGGAGCTGGAGGGGATGCGGGTCATGACGCTTTCCGAGGTGCGCGCCGCCTACGCCCAGGCTCGGGCCGCCAAGCGCCTCTACGAGCTTTACCGCACCAGCCTCATCCCCCAGGCCGAGGCCGCGCTCTCGGTGGCGGAGGCGGGCTACCAGTCGGATAAATCCTCGTTCCTGGATTTGCTCGACGCCCAGAGGTCCCTGCTCGATTTCCGCGTGGAGCGCCTGCGCAAGGGGGCCGAGTACGAGCGGAGGCTCTCGGAGCTGGAACGGGCGGTCGGAAAACGGCTTTAAGGAGAACCCTATGAAACTGCAAAAGAAGGCCAAGCTGGTCACGGCGGCGGTGCTGATCATCCT
>CAYHRV010000069.1:0-13854 GCA_964359165.1 uncultured Elusimicrobia bacterium | reverse complement strand
CATGCTCCACTACAACTTCCCCGGCTACTCGGTCGGAGAGGTCAAGCCGGAACGGGGACCCTCCCGCCGCGACATCGGCCACGGGCTCCTCGCGCGCCGGGCTCTCCTTCCCCTGCTTCCGGACGCGGAGCAGTTCGCCTACACGATCCGGATCGTCTCGGACATCCTGGAGTCCAACGGCTCCTCCTCCATGGCGTCGGTGTGCGGCGGCTCCTTGGCGCTCTTCGACGCGGGCGTCCCCATGAAGGCTCCCTGCGCCGGGGTGGCGATGGGGCTCTTCACGGACAAGGGGAAGGTCGCCATCCTCTCCGACATCGCCGGGCTCGAGGACCACGTGGGCGACATGGACTTCAAGGTCGCCGGGACCAAGAACGGGGTCACCGCCGTGCAGATGGACGTCAAGGTCGCGGGGATCTCCATCGCGGTCATGAAGGAAGCGCTCGCCCAGGCGAACCGGGGCAGGCTGGAGATCCTCGCCAAGATGGAGGAGGCGCTCGCCCAGCCGAGGCCCGAGCTCTCGCCGCTGGCCCCCCGCCTCATCCGCCTCCAGATCCCCGTCGACAAGATCGGAATGCTCATCGGGCCGGGCGGCAAGAACATCCGGCGCATGATCGAGGAATACGGCGTCGGCATCGAGGTGGAGGACGACGGCGGGGTTTTCATCTCCGGCACCGACGCGGACGCGGTCGGGCGCGCCATCTCGGAAGTCGAGGCGATGTTCAAGGAGGCCGAGGTCGGCAAGATCTACAAGGGGCGCGTCGTCTCCTGCGTGGAGTTCGGCGCCTTCGTGGAGATCATGCCCGGCCGGGAAGGGCTTCTGCACATCTCGCAGATCGACGTCAACCGGGTGGCCCGGGTCACCGACGTCCTCAAGGAAGGCCAGGAGATCGAGGTCAAGGTCCTCGAAGTCTCCCGCGAGGGGAAGATCCGCCTCTCGCGCAAAGCCGTCCTCTCTCCCGGCTCCGAGCTGCAAGGCGGCGATCCCCCGCCCCGGCGCAACGGACCCTCCCGTGGGGGGCCCCGCCGGGACCGTCATTGAACGGAAGTCAAGGTATGGCTTCTAAAAAGACGAAGGAGCGGGAGCCCGGCTCCGGGCCGGGAGCGGCCCTGCGGGAGCTTCAAGACCTCTACCGCTTCATGGTCGACAACGGCCTGGAAGCCGTCGAGGTCGACCGCAAGGACAGCCATGTGAAGCTCGTGCGCAGGTCCTCGCGCCCCGTCTCGGTGCCCGTCCCCGTCCTCGCGGCGGGAGCGCCGGCCGCCGCCGCCCCTTCGCCCTCCGTGCCTCCCGCCTCCGCGTCGGGAGCATCCCCTCTGCCTCCTAACGCCGCGGTGGTGAAAGCGCCCATGATGGGCATCTTCTACCGCGCCGCCTCCCCGTCCTCGCCCCCCTTCGCCAAGGAGGGGGATGAAGTGAAGGCCGGAGACGTCCTCTGCCTCATCGAGGCCATGAAGGTGTTCAACGACGTGAAGGCCGAATACGGCGGCGTGGTGCTGCGCGTCCTAGTCGACAACGGAAAGCCGGTCAAAGTCGGCCAGGATCTGCTCATCCTCGAGAGGAAGTGACGACCGCCGCGGAATTCTCCCGGGAGGTCGAGGACGCCGCGGCGCGGGTCCTAGGCGCTCTCTCCTCTTCTCCCAAGACGGCCTGGGAACTCAAGATGGAGCTCAAGGTCCCCCACACCCTCCTCCACCTCTCCTTGGGCTCGCTGCTCGGCCGGGGCAAGGTCTCCCTCCGGCCGGAGGGGTATACGATCCGTGTCTCGGAGGAACGGACGGGCGCCGCCACCGGGACGGCATGAAGGTCTTCGCCTTCGCGAGTTCCAAGAAGAAGCGCCGCTCCGGCTCACCCTCCCTGCTTCCCGCCGCGCGGCGCATCGCGGCCGGCTGCCTTACCCTCTTCCTCGCCTGGTCGGTGTTCCTTCCCGGAGCGTCCGGCGCCATGGGGACGAGCATCCACGATTCCCTGACGCAGGCGTTCGGCGGCGCCGGTTATCTCATTCCCCTGCTCGCCGCCTACGGACTTTGGTGGCGCTGGCGCTCCGAGGGCTCCGCCGGCCTTCTCACCCTTTTGTTCGGCTCGGCGCTTCTGCTGGCCTCCTCCTCCACATTCCTAGGAGAAGCCGGATCCCTTTTCGATAAAGCCTCGTGGGGCGGGATCCTGGGAGCCGCGGCGGCCTCTTTCCTCCGTTCCGCGGTCGGACGAGCGGGCTCCTTCCTGCTCTCCGGCGGAGGCTGGATACTGGGAGCCCAGCTCCTCTTCGGCCTCTCCCCGGTCAAGGTCCTGAGCTCGGCCCTGCGCCTCATCGTCGAGGATTATCGCGGGTGGCAGAAAGGCCGGCGCGACCTCAAGGATCTGCTCGGCGCCGCCCAACGAGTCGCCCCCGCCGAAACGGAGGGCATGGCGCCGGCCCCGGCGGCGGCCAAGTCCGAGAAACCCCTTGCCCCGCCCGCGATACTCGGCGGGGGCAACGGGACGGCGCCCTCCCCGCCCGAACCGGCGGCGGAGCCGCCGCATCCCAAGCCTCCCAAGACCGCTCGCGCCCCCGCCCGCCCCGGAGGCAAAGGCGGCTACGCCCTCCCCTCTCTCGACCTCCTCGCGGCGCGCAAGAGCGGCGCCTCCACGGGCCGCCCCTCCGACGAAGAGGTCGCCTCCGCGGTCTCGAGCCTCGAGGCGGCGCTCAAAAGCTTCGAGATCGACGCCCGGGTCAGCGGCATCTGTCCCGGCCCGGTCATCACGCGCTACGAGGTGAGTCCCGGGGCCGGCGTCACCGTGAGTTCCATCGTGGCCCGCTCCAACGACATCGCCCTGGCGACCCGGGCGCGCGGCATCCGCATGATCGCCCCCATCCCGGGCAAGGCCGCCATCGGCATCGAGATCCCCAACCGCGCTCCGGCGACGGTCACGCTGCGGGAGGTGCTCCAATCCCCGGAACTCGCCTCCCACTCCTCCCCCTTGGCCTTCGCGCTGGGCCTGAGCTCGGAGGGGGCCCCTCTCTGCGCGAACCTCGCCGCCATGCCCCATCTGCTCGTGGCCGGCGCCACCAACAGCGGGAAGAGCGTGATGGTCCATTCCCTCATCGCCTCCATCCTCTTCAAGCGCAGGCCCGACGAGGTCAAGTTCCTCCTCATCGACCCCAAACGCATCGAGCTCTCCCTCTACGAGGGCATCCCGCATCTCTACGACCCCAAGATGCCGGCCAAGGACGTGCGGGTGATCACCAACGCCAAGGAGGCCGCGAAATCCCTCAAGGCGCTGGTGCGCGTCATGGAGGGGCGTTATGAACGCTTCCAAGCCTACCGCGCCCGCGACATAGCGGCCTTCAACGAGGAAGCGGCGGCGCGGGGAGAGGACGGCGTGTTCCACATCGTGGTCGTCATCGACGAGCTCGCCGACCTGATGGTGGTCGCGCGGGACGTCGTCGAGGACTCGATCCAGCGCCTCACCCAGATGGCCCGCGCCGTCGGCATCCACATCGTGCTGGCGACCCAGCGCCCGTCGGTGGACGTCATCACCGGGGTCATCAAGGCCAATCTCCCCACCCGCATCGCCCTGCGCGTCGCCTCCAAGGTCGACTCGAAGGTCATCCTGGATTCGGTGGGAGCCGAGGCCCTTCAGGGGCGGGGGGACATGCTGTTCCTCAGTCCCGGGGCGGACCTCGCCCGCATCCAAGGCTGTTTCGTCTCGAGCTCGGAGATCGGCGCCCTCGTCAACGACCTTCGCGGCAAGGGGACGCCGGAGTACGCGACCTTGGACACCGTCGGCGCCGTGGGCGAAGCGGACCTCAGCCAGTTCGGGGTGGAGCCGCTGGAATTCACCCAGGCCCTCAAGCTCGTCCTCGAGCGCAAGCGCGTCAGCCAGGACCTCCTCAAATCCCAGTTCGGCTCCTCGGCGCGCGCCACGAACCTGCTGAGCCTCCTCGAGGTCAAGGGCTTCATCTTCAAGCCGGAGAACTCGAACCGCTGGGAGATCTACTTCGACAAGATCGAGGACTACTTGCGTTCGAACTTCCCGCAGGTGCGCCTCGACAAGCCCGGTATCTAGCGATTCTTGGAATCGGCGGAAAATGGGGTTTGCCTCGTTTTCCGCCGATTCCGCTCAGGGGATGAAATTGTTATACAATGCCGGCATGAAACGCGCTCTATGCGGGGCCCTGTCCCTGTCATTGGCATGGGGGGCCGGTTGGGCGGCGCAGGCGGCCGCTCCGGCGAAGGAAGCGCCCAAGAAGGAGGCGAAACCCAAGCCGGCGCCGAAGGCGCCCGTAAAAAAGGACGCCGCTCCGGACAAAGCCGGGAAGAAAGCCTCCGCGGAAGCGGCCTCCCAGTTCCTTTTTCGATCGACCGCCCCCCTCACGGTCGCCGCCGTGCTCGAGCACTTCCGGCTCTATGACCGGGAGATGCGATCTCTCTCGGCGAGCTTCCGGCAGTCGCTCCAGGTCCCGGAGACCGGGCTGAGGCAGAGCGTCGAGGGCACCGTCCGCTACCTCAAGCCGGAGCGCCTGCGCATCGAGCATGAGAAGCCCGAACGCCAGAGCGTCGTGGCGGACGGAAAGGACATCTGGATATTCCGCCATTCCCAGAACCAGGCGATACAATCCGACCTGGGCGACTGGAAGAAGGCCGACCCGGCGATGGACAACCTCATGGGTTTCGGCGACTATGCCAAGATGATGGAGGACTACGACGCGCTCCTCGCTACCGCCCCGGCCGCGGGCAGCCGCGCCGTCCTGGTCCTGACGCCCAAGGCCAAGACCGAGGAGCCCTTCTCCCTGCGCTTGAGCCTGGCCCAGTCGAATCTCTTCCCGCATCTCACCGAGCTCTCCGTCGGTTCGGTGCGGGTCAGGACCGAACTCTCCGACCTGCATTTCAACCCGGCGCTCGAGGAGTCCCTCTTCCGCTTCACGCCCCCGCCCACCGCGGACGTATTCCGGAACTTCAAGCCGCCGAAACTGAAATGAGCGAGGAACCGAAGGGGAAGAAGACGGACGTCGGCGCCATCGTGCGCCAGAAGCGCCTTCTGCGCGGGCAGAGTCTCGAGACGGTCCACCAGCATACCCGCATCCCCAAGCGCCTGCTCGAGGCCTTGGAGAACAACAAGCCCGAGGCCTTCAGCGCGCCGGTGTACCTGCGCGGCTTCCTCAAGAGCTATTGCGAGTATCTTGAACTGGACTTCGAGCCTCTCTGGCGGGAACTCTCCGAGCGCGGCGGGCGCGAGGACCCCGCACAGCCCCGCCGCGAACGCCGGGAGGCGAAGAAGCCCTCCGGGAGCATGATGCTCCCGTTCACCGACTCCACGCTGCTGCCCTTCCTCCTGGTGCTCGCCCTGCTCCTCGCCGGGTCCGCCCTCTGGTTCCTCCGGGGACGGGGGGAACCTCCCGCCAGACCCCAGCCTGCCGCGCTTTCGGCCGCCATCGCCCCCTTGGCATCGCGCAACGACATCGTCTTGCGCCTGATCCCGCTGCGCGACACCTGGATCCGCTTGAGCGTCGACGGGAACCTCCGATTCGAGGGACGGCTCCCCCGGGAGGCCCAACTCCCGGAATACCGGGCGAAACGCTATTCCTTGCGAGCCGCCTCGCCGGCCGACCTCCAGGTCCTAGTCGACGGCACGAGCACCCAGTTGACTCTCTACCCCAGGGACGCGGAGGGGGATTTCCTCATCTCTCGCTGAGAGGCGGACCCCACCGGCAGTGACACTCGCCAACAAGCTGACTCTCACCCGCCTGGCCCTGGCCCCGCTGACCTTCGCCTGCCTCTGGTCCCAAAGCCCGCGTTTCTATTCCGCGGCCCTTGCGCTCTACGCCCTGGCCACGGTGACCGACTGGGTCGACGGCTGGGTCGCCCGCCGGACCGGATCCATCAGCGCCTTCGGAGCCCTCGCCGACCCGGTAGCCGACAAAGTCCTGGTCATCGGCGCCCTCATCGCCTTCACCCGGATCCCCAGGTTGGACGTGCCCGCATGGACGGTGTTCCTCATCATACTCCGGGAACTCGTGATCGGCGGCCTGCGGGCCCTGGCCGCGGTATCCGGAAAAGTCCTGAGCGCGGACTGGAGCGGGAAGTGGAGCATGGGCATCCAAAGCGGCTGCGTGCTGGCCATACTCCTGCTCCTGGCCGTGGAATCCAACGGCCTCCGATCCCTGGCCTGGACGCCCCCCGCCTCCCTCCTCCTGGCCCTGGTCTGCCTGGGAGTGAGTTGGATCAGCGGCGTCCTCTACCTATACCGGGCTCGGACCCTCCTGCGCAGTTCCTGGGACGCCTCGAAAGGTCCCCCAACGCCCCGGTGACTGACCGAGCCTGCGCCGTGGTTGCGAGCGGATTCTATTTAAGTTATATTCCCATCTGGATTTTGGATCGGATACCGGGAGGAGGAAGGACGCTCCCGGGACGATGGACCGGAGCGGGCTTCTTCGGGACCGCGCTGGGGCTTGCCACCCTGCCCCTGGTCCCCGCGGGCGGATGGCTCCAGGCGGCTGTCTTGACGCTCGGGACCGCGGCGGCTTGCGTCCTCTGCACTCGGGCCGAGCGCCACTTCGGGACCCACGACGATCCGCGCATCATCCTCGACGAGACGGTGGGGTTCTGGGCCGCGGCCGCGTTCCTGCCGCGGAGTTTTTGGACGCTCGCGGCGGCTTTCGCGCTCTTCCGCGTCTTTGACGCGCTCAAGCCCCCGCCCTGCCGCGCGCTGGAGCGCCTTCCGGGAGGATTGGGCATCGTGATGGATGATATCGGAGCCGGCATCCTGACGAACATCGCACTGCGCCTGGGGATCGCCCTGGGCCTCCTCTCATGACCGCGGCCGCGGCGCGCCGGCCGTTCTCCTCTCGCGCCGTCCCTGCGGCGCTAAGATCCGCCGCGGGGGCGGCGCTTCTGCTCCTACTGCCCTCCGCGTCCCTGCGCGCCCAGTCCTCCCTCCCGGGCTTCGCGGCCGAGGTATCGACCGTGGCCGTGTCCACCTCCCCCTACCAGGGCATCCCCCTTTCCCAGGACAAGGGACCCTGGGTGGTCGGCGAGGTCCGCTTCACGGGCCATTCCACTCTGAGCGACTACGCTTTGCAGAACCGCGTGCGCGGACGCAGAGGGGTGCTTTACACCCCCTCCGACATCGCCGGAGACCTCAAGGAACTCCAATCGATGCCGGGCGTGCTCTCCGCCCGCTGCGACCTCTTCGCCATCCCCGGGCTGGGCGCTCCGGAGAACTACGCGGCTATCGTGGTATCCACCATGATGGTCCGCCTCGTCTACACCCTCGAGGAGAAGACCCTGTTCCTGCCCGGGATGTCCTCGACCGCCGCGGCCTCGGGTCGGACCACGGAGTCCCCTAGGGACATGACCCCGCCCGCCGCCGTCAGCGGCATCGTACTGACCCCCACCGCCTACCGGGGACTCGGGCACAACAACAGGCCCGGGCTGGGGCTCGACATCAATACGGCGTATTACATCGGCCGGCTCTATGGAAAGAACAATCTTTCCTACACCACCAAGAAGTCGAACTTCATCGACCGCCTCGGCGTCTGGCTCTTTACCTTCGACGGCAAGATGCAGCTTCAATCGGAGGGGGACTTCAAGCCCGCCCTGGCCTCCGGCGTGCAAGGGACTTTCACCTTCCGCGACGCGCCCCAGCCCTCGCTCCAGACGGTCAACGTGACGGTCAAGCCCACGGAGAAGACCAATACCACCATGGCGGGAGCCTATTTCGTGGCGACCAAGAAGATCTATGGCGTGCGCTCCTCACTGGGCTTCATGCAAGGGAACGCCGGCGACAGCGTGGCCCAACTGTCGGAATACCTCACGGAGCAAGCCTTGCTCTTCGGCGGCAACCCCGGACAGAAGGCCGCCTCCAAGAGCACCCTTTTCGCCAGCCTGCTCGTCCTGCCCACGCCCTCGTATCCTCTGGCGGTGGAGATGGTCAAGCCCAACGGGATGGCCCTCAACCCCATCCTCTTCAACTTCAAGCTCGGGCACTTCCTCAAGCTGAACTTCGATCTCGCCTACCTCAAGTTCGCCGGCGGCTGGGACCTCATGGGCATGTTCCAATTCCGGTATAATCAGTTCCCCAAGAAGTGATCGGGGGCGGCCCTCCGCGCCCCAACTAAGGAGCTCACGGGCACCGAGAAGATCGCGTGCGCGCCCGCAGCGACCGACGGAGCCGTACCCGTCGGTTTGGTGTCGGGGAGCAGCCGGGCTCGCATCTGCCACTTTGCATAAAATATGGCGACCTCTCGACGAGAAAACATCGATTATTACGGCACAATCCATCCCCTACCTTCAGCGCTGAAGGTAACGATCGAGTTTTTCTTTGATTATCACGACTTTTCTATCGGAAGGTCGCCATCGCAGTCATATCCACGAGAGACTGCCGGCATTCCATCGGGAATCCGTTTTTCTTTCGATATGGGGGGCCGTGAGGAGATTCTGCCGTCCTACTCTCGCCTATCTTACGCGGCGCCTCGGCTTCTCGGAGGCGGATGCGGTGAGGCGCATCAAGGCCGCCCGCGCCGCGGAGAAGTTCCCTTCGATGCTGCGCATGCTTGCCGCAGGCGAACTCCACTTGATAGGCGTCTCCATGCTGGAGCCGGTGCTGACTTCCGAGAACCACGAGCGGCTCCTGCGGCGCGCCTCCCGGCTCAGCACGCGCGAGATCGAAGCGTTGGCTGCCTCCTTGTCAGCCCCGGAGCCGGGGCCCAAGGACCGGATACGGGCTTTGCCCCCGCCCTGCAAACCTCCTGCGGCGATCATCGAGCAGACCGCCGCACCGCCGGAGCCCTTGCCCGGCCTCGAACCCACGCCTAGGGAGCGCGGACTCAACCGCGGGAGGCGCGAGCTGGATCCGGTTCTCGCCGCAGGGATCGGACATGGTCACGCGCGGCACGCGCCGGGCCGAGATAGCGCAGGGCGTCCGGATAGCCGGGCTGGGCCGCCAAGGCGGCCTCCAGTTCGGCGACGACCTTCCCCCAATCCTTGTTCCAATGGAGCACGGCCAGGTTGTAATGGCCGCGCGCGTTGCCGGGCTCCAGCTCGCCGACCCGCCGATAGGCGGCCTCCGCCTGGACCGGCTTGCCCAGTTTCTCGTACGCGACGCCTAGATTGATGAGCGCGTCGGCCGCGGCCGAGCGGACGCCCGTCTTCACCTCCGGGAGTGAGCGGTACTCCTCGGTCAAGGCGATGATCCGGTCATAGACCAGACGGGCGAGCTCGTACTGGGCGGCGGCGGCGGCCAGGTCGCCGGAGCGGTAGAAGAGGAAGCCCAGGAAAGCCGGGGGGTCTCCGAACTGGAATTTCATGGTCCAGGCCCTCAGCATCCAGCGCTCGGCCCGCGCGTCGTCCTTGGAGTCCATCAGGGAGCCGCCCAGGCGCTGAAGGGCGATCGCATGGGAATCCACCAGGTCCGAGGAGAAGAAATCCGGCCTGCGCTCGTAGCGGTAGTCGCCGCGAAGGACAAGGAATTCCCAGGGAAGGGCGACGACCGGCGAGAGCGGCGACGGGGCGGAAAGACTCAATAAGAGGCCTCGCGGGGCTCCCACCCGGATCCCCGCGGGAAGCTCCACATCCGTCGTCGCGAACACCGGAGGCTCGTTCTCGCCCAGGAATCGCCGGAATCCCTCCGCGTCCTGCAGTTCTCCCAACCTCAGACGCGAGGCCTCCCGAGCGTGGGAGGCTTGATACCAAGGGCTGTGGGAGAGCCCCTGCGCCGCCACCCTCAGATCCGGCCTCCGGCCCTCGACGCGCAGGAAATGCCAGAGGCTGAAGAGCTGTACATCCTTCTTGGCGATGACTGCGGACCCGGGCGGAGCGGAGCGCAGGACGTTGCCGACATAATCGAGATCCATGAGATTCCAGCGCCGGTCCATCTGAGCCCATCGGCCCAGGAGCCACGGCTGGACGGCCAGGACCAGCACGGCGGCGGCCGCCCAGGGGCGGCCGTCCCCGAAGCGCGGCCGTGCTCCCTCCGCGTAGGGGGCGGCGGCCTCGCCGCTCCACCGCGCCCGACCTAAGGCGGCCGCTCCCCTGCCCGCCCACAGCGCTAGGACGAGGTCCGCCAGGAGATAATGCGGTTCCACGATGGCCAGCGCGTGGGGATTGGGAGGCATGTTGGCCAGATACAAGAACACCGGACCGGCGGCCAGGAAGAGCACGCCCTCGCCGCCCAGACGAGAGCGCTCGCTCCGCCAGCCCGACCATACGCCGGCCGCGGCCAAGGCCAGTCCCGGGAGGCCGAAATTCGCCTGAAGATGGCGGGCGTAGACCTCCAGGTTGGGCAAAAACATCGTCCCGGAGGCATAGCTCTTGGAGAGGAGGTCCAGCGTTCCTCCATAGCCGCGCCGGGTCAGGGACCCTATGAAGTTGGCGAGGGTGGCGGGATGGTTCCAATCCAGCCAGGGGCCGCGCATGGAACGGAAGGGGAGATAGAGATAGACGCAGAGGCCGAGCAGGCCGAAGGCGCAGGAGAGCGCGAGGAAACTCCACGGCTCCTCGCGCGGCCAGGCCCCCCGTCCCAGGGCTCCTCGGGAGAGGGAGAGCCACAGCAGGCCGGGCGCCCAGAGGAGGAGATCGGTGCGGTTGCCCAGGAAGAGGCCGTAGGCGAGGCAGAAGCATAGCCAGGTTCGCGGGGTGAACGCCGCGCGAAGGCGCAAGGCGAGGCCAAGGAGGAGGACGGCGAAGAGCAAGGTGAGGCTGTACATCTCCTGGACGCCGCAGACGTTCCAGAAAGTGGAGGCGAAGGCCAGGACCAGCACGCAGGCGAGGGCGCCGAGCGCGCCCGCGGCGGGCTCGAGGATGAGGAAGATCGCGGCTAAGGCCCCGGCCCCGCAAAGCGCCGAGAGGATATTGAGGCGCCAGGCATGGGTGCCGAAGGGGGTGAGCCCGGCCGCCGCGTGAGCGGCGAGCACGTAGACCGGATAACCGGGCGGGTGCGATATTCCCAGGCTGTAGGTGCTCACCCCCATCTCGCCCGCGTCGCGGTAGGGCGCCAGCGTCGGCGGCATCGTGGCCAGATACAGCCCGAAGGACCCCAGGAAGACGCCGAGCGCCAGAAACGACTTCCGCATGTTCATCGTTTCGGGCTCCTGCGGCGGGCTTCGTCGCGGAAGGCGGCGAGTTTCGGGTCGGCCGGGGCCAGCCGCGCGGCCTTGTCGAAGGCCTCGGCCGCGCCCTCCCAGCGCTCCAGGGTCCAATAGAGGGAACCCAGGTTGTGCCAGACGGCCAGCGAGTCGGGAGCCTGCCCCGCGGCACGCCGGTAGGCGGTTTCCGCTTCCGGGAAGCGTTTCTGCTTCTCGAGCGTCACGGCGATGTTGAGCGTGATGTCGGCGGAGTCGGGCAGATAGCGTCCGGCCTCTTGGTAGGCCCGCAGAGCCCCGCCCCAATCCCCGCGCCGTGCGAGGAGATAGGCGGTCCATTGCGCGGCCTGTCCGGCCGCGCCGGGGAGCCAGAGCACGTCCGGGGCGATGGCCCGCGCCGACCTCAGACGCGATAGGGCGGACTCACCCTCGCCGCGCACCGCTTCCGCCGCGGCCCGCATCACGGGATAGACCGGCATCAGGGCCCGGTAGCGGTACTGAGCCCGGGCCGCATCCGGCGAGAAGCGTATGGGATAGACCTCCCAGAGGGCGCGTCCCTGCGGCGATTGCGCGGGCAAAGCGCCGCGCTCAACCGCGGGAAGGGGGGCGGCGGGCAAGGGGCCGCCGGCGAAACGAAGAAGGCCCCAGAGGAGAAGCGGGCGCCCCGGCGCAATGGTCTCGCGCAAAGTCGAATAGAACAGAGGCCTGACCCGGGCCGCCCCCTCCTCCACCTCCACGCGCCGCTTCTCCTTGGAGTCCTGGTCCAATCGCCGGAAGTCCGCGCCATAGGGGTTGGGGAAGACCAACCCGCCCCGGTCATGGAGCTCCACGTCTCTCCTCAGGCCCCGGACGAACTGGGCATAGGCGAGGGTGTAGAAGCTGTCATCTCCCCCATCCATGAAGAGGACGGAGCCTCTGGGCAGGCTCCGCAGGAGATTGAGTCCTTAATCCTGCGCGGCGAGGGCCCAGCGCTGGGACCAGGAAGGGATGCTCAGCGCGGCCGAGAGGACGGGGACCAGGGCCAACGCCCAGGGGGAGTGCCGCCAGATCCGGCTGGACCACGCCGCGCCCGCGGCCGCGAAGAAAGCCGCTCCCATGGCCGGAAGCAGGAGGAATCGTTCCAGGGCCGCCTGGGTCTGCGCGTCGCCCGGAGGGTTGCCCAAGAAGAGGAAGCCCGGTCCGGCGACCAGGAGCAGGAGCGCGGGCAAAGCCGCCGGAATGGAGAGTCGGGAACGCCGCCAGAGGAAGGCGCCCAGCACGGACAGGGCCAGACCGGCGGGTCCGAAATCCCCCCACAGGCCGCGCAGATAGCGCAGGCTCTGGACCGGGATAGCGCTCCATCGTCCGGCCTGCGCTCCTTCCACGGTCAGGGAGAAGGAGCCATAGTCCCGCCGCAGGAGCACGTGAAGGAAGCGCGGGACATCGACGGGATGTCCCCAGTCCAGAGGGGGAAAAGCGCGGGAGCGCAGAGGGAGGTAGAGATACAGACAAAGTCCCAGAACCGCGAAAGCAGCCAGCGTCGACAGGCCTCTCCAGGCCTTGGCCGGCGAAGGGCGCGACCACGCCCAGGCCCCGCCGAGAAGGGCGGGAACGGCCAAGACCAGGGTATGGTGGTCGGCCCCGCCCAGACCGAGGCATAGGCCGAGGAAAGCCATGGGCCTCTGGTCGAAGGAGCGCTCGCCGAAGCGGCACACACCCCAGAGAGCGGCGGCGGCCAGGAGGCAATGGGGAGCGAAGACCTCGGTCTGCAGGCATGTCCTCAGCCAGGAGGGGCTCAGGCCGAGGAACAATACCCCGGCCCAAGCCGCCCCGGCCGGCGCTCCAGAGAGGAGGAAGGCGTCGAGGAGCAGGGCGCAGGCTCCGGCGCCGCAGAGCGCGGAGAGGAGGTTCACCCGGTACGCCCAATCCCCCCAGGGGACCAGGTCCGCCCAGGCGCGGGCTAGAAGACAGAAGAGCGGGTAGCCGGGGGCGTGCGGGATGGAAAGCGTCGCGGCCGAGGCGATGAGTTCCCCCGAATCGCCGAAGCTGACCGACGGGGCGAGAAAGAAAAACCCGATGCCGGCCTGGAGCAGGAACATGGCCGTCGTCGAGAGCCTCCGTATCGTCACAGGTACCCCATCCGCCTGCGCAGGAACCATTCCGCGCAGAGCAGGGCGGCCAGGGCCCAGAGCCAGGCGCGCCGCGGCCAGAGGGGAGTGCGTTCGAGCGCGCGCCGCTCCTCGCGCGCCGGACCGAGGTCCTTGAGCCAGTCACCCGCGTCGACGCGCTCGAGGTCCGCGTAACGGCCTCCGCTGTGCTGGGCCGCGCGCCCGAGCCTCTTGCGGTCCAAGGGCGCCTCCCCCTTGGGCTCCTCCCAGAGGAAGGAGGTCTCATCCTCGCCCCAGAGGCGTCCTTGGCGGCGGGCCACGCCCCGCACGCGGTGCCGCCCCTCGGCGAGGCCGGCGAGCTCGAGTTGGAAGACGCCCGGCTCCTTCTCGAAGGCGGGCACGGCCTTCTGCTCCCCCTTGGGAGCCGTCCAGAAAGTCTTCAGGTCCAGCTCCGACCCGGAGAGAGGGCGGAAATGCTCGTCGAAAACGCGCAGGGAGAGCACCGCGGGCTCCCGCGGGGGCAAGCGGTCGGGCAGGGGTCCGAACTTCACCTTCTTGAGCTCCAGGCTCCCGGTCAAGTATTGCACGGCGCGGTTCCAGAAGCGCGCGTAAAAGGAAGAGAGCTTCCAATCCTTTCCTCCGGCGAGCTTCCAGCGCCAGGTCGAGTCCGTGCCCACGAGCATGACCTTGCCCTTGCCGAACTCCCTGAC
>CAYHRV010000068.1:0-13945 GCA_964359165.1 uncultured Elusimicrobia bacterium | reverse complement strand
CGACCTGTTCTCGGTAGCGCCGGGGGAAGCGCTCCGCCACCAAGATCCTCAATCGGGTCCGGGTGCGGTACCCGCGTTCAGCCATGAAGCGCCGCGCCCGATGGAAGCCCTCGCAGGCGAGGGCGGCGCTCTCCGCGTCCTCCGAGCGCACGCTGACCTCGTCGGTCCCGCAGTCATATTCCGCGGCTGCGGCGGCGGGCCGGGCTTGGGACAAGGCCTGGAGCGCCGCGCCTGATTGAGACTCCCACGCCGCCTCGCCGGCTCCGTGAGAGGGGCGGGGGGCGCTGGACACCGCGGCCAACGCCGCGAAAAGGCATGCTCGAAGCTCCGTCCCAGGGGCGAGGCTCCGTTTCATTGGGAGATTCCTCTTCATTTCCAGCTAGGATAGCCGCCGAATCCCTCCTCTTCAGGTGCCTCTTGGCCCTCGATGCTTCGGGCCGATGGGCCCAAACCCGGTGGGTCCAATTCCTTCGGAAGAGGGCCCTTCTGATGCATCCAGAACGGCGCTCCTCGCGCTATCCTATGCGCATAGGGCCGTCCGTTGAACCGTCGAGTGATGATTATCCTCAAGGATAGCAGGAACTCAGTCAGGAGCGTGTCCATGGAATTGAATGCATCCCGGTTCTTGAGAGTATCCCTTGTCCTTTCCATCGGGTTCCTCTTGCCCGGCGCCCCGGTTTTCGAGGCCGCGGCGCAGACAGTCCCCATCGCGCTCAGCGGCGGGGGCGGGGCCGCCGTTCCTTCCGCGGGCTTCTCCGGCCGGGGGCAAGGGGGCCTGACGCGGTTCCAAGCGTCTTCGCTGAGCGGCGGGCTTTCCCTGCCCTCGAACCATGCGGCGCCTTTTTCTTATGCCGGAACGGGACTCGCGGCGGGCGCGCCGGCATCGGCTGCGCGGGCCGCCTCGATGAAGGCGGGGGCGGCGCAAGCCTACGCCCCAAGCGCCGCCCCGGCGGCTTTCCAGCTCTCCGTCGGTTTGGATGCGGCGCGTCCGCAGAACGGCGGGGCGGATGCCCGGCTCGCCGCGTCCGATGAAGCGGCCGAGCCCTCCCGCAAGGAGGGCGCTCGGACCCTGGGCTCGCTGGGGGCCGCCGCCGGAGCGGAAGCCCGGACGGAGAAAGGTCTCGCCGCAACGAGCCTGCGGCTGGAGAAACTCTACGACGGGAAGGGGAGGGTCCTCTTCGAGGACTCTTCCCCGCAGGGGATGAGGACGGGCGAGAAGCCCGCCTCCGGCTTGGGGTGGGCCGCCGCCGAGGAAAACGCCGCGCCTTCCGCCGGCGATGTGCCCTCGCCCTCCGCGGCATCGACGCCGCGAGCCGCGGGCTCGCGTTGGGCCCGCGCCGCGGCCGGCGCCGTTCTTGCCATGCTCCTCCTCGTTCCCGGCGTGGCCCTGGCCGCGGGCGTGCCGGCCGCCGTGGGCGCCTCCGCCGCTCTGCTCACGACGGTCCATCCGGCCGCCACGGCTTTCGCCGCGGCCGCGGGAGCGCTCTACGGCGTGGTCTCGGCCCTGCGCCGCGAAGGGCCTCCTCCGAGCGCCGGAGAGGTCATGGCCGCCGCCCTGCGCATGGGGATCGCGAGCGGGGCGGGGGTCTTCGTCCTGCTCGACCTCGCGCAGGCGCTCTTACTCGGCGCCGCCGCGTCGTCGCTCACTCCTCTCTCCTCGGCGCTCGCCACCGCGGCCCTAGGCCAGAGCGCGTTCCAGGGCAAGTTCACCGATCCCGCCGCGAGCTCGGCCGACCGCATACTCGGCGCTTTCCCGGCCGTGGCCGCGGCGCTCGGCCTGAGCGTCGGGGTCCTGATGACGGCTCAGAGCCTGCTCCTCTCCCTTTCGCTGGGAGCGATGTCCCTGACCGGGGTGGCCGCGGCCGTCTACAGCGCGCTCTACCGGCCGGGAAAGTCGCCGGCCGAGGGTCCCGCGGCCATGGCGCGGGGCTATGTCCTGCAGAGCCTGATGACCGGACTGGCGCTGGCCGTGACCGGCCCCTATCTGGCGTTCCCGTTCATGGCCTTGGCCGCCTGGGGATCATGGGATGTATTGAGCGCTCTGGCCCGCGAGGTCCTTGCTCGATTCAGGGATAGGCCGTAGGGCCCATATTCATTTTCCGAGGGCGTTGATACAATCTGGGCATCCGACCCTGGAGGTGGATATGAGATCGACCGCGCTCTCGTGCCTCGCCGCGCTGCTCTACGCCCAAGCCGCCCATGCGGCCCCGGCGCCCGCCCTGGAATCCGCCGATGTCCCGGCCGTGGTGGACCAACTCCGCAAGGACGCGGCGGCCCAGAAAGTCTCCTTCAAGCCCGCGGCCGTCACGGGCATCTGGGTCGACCAGGATTGCGAGAAGTTCGTATTCGAGGAGAACTCCCCGGCCCGCTCCGAAGCCCGTCAGCTCGTGAGCCGGACCTGGCTGGAGGAATGCCGCCATATCCCCACGCCTCCGGCCGGCGGCATCTGCGTGCCGGAACCGCGCAGGCTCATCAGTTGGGACGAGAAGACCGTGTCCATCGAGCTCAAGGGCCGGTCCGCGCCCTCCCCTAAAGAGGTCTTCGAGGTCTGCCTCTGGGGCAGACAGCTCAGCTTGAAGGTGAAGTCCTCCCCGTACAAGTACTCGGTCGCCGAGACCGAGGGCGCCTATACCCTGACCAGGAAATAATCAGGGCCCTTCAGGGTTCCGGCTCGGGCGCCGCCCGGCGCATCAGGCACTCGAGACCCAAGGCGCGCGCCGCCTCGGGCCAGCCGTTGTCCGCGGCTTTCTTATGCAAATCCCGGGCCGTTGCCGCGTCCTTGGGAACTCCGTGCCCCCGGGCGTAGCACTCTCCGAGCGCATGCTGTGAGGGGGGGTGGTCCGTCTCAGCTCCTTTCCGGAACCGTTCCACGGCGCGGCCGAGGTCCTTCGGCATCCCCTGGCCCTTATAGCGCATGATCCCCAGCGTGTAATGGGCGTCGGCTATCCCCCGGTCGGCGGCGAGCCGGTACCAGCGCAGGGCCCCGGTGTAGTCCGGCGGGCGGGCATCGGGATGGTGGGCGAGAAGATAGCCGAGATAGAATTTCGCGTAGTCGTAGCCGCCGTCGGCCGAACGGCGCACCCACTCCCTCGCCTGCGCGAGGCCCTTGTCCACGCCTCTTCCCTCGGCGTAGAGGCGTCCCAAGCCGAATTGAGACCAGCAATGTCCCCTTTCCGCGGCCTTTAGATACCATTGCGCCGCCTCGGCCGGATCTTTTGGGCCCCCTTGCCCGTCCTCCAGCATCCAGGCCAGATAGAATTGCGCTTTGATGTGTCCGCGCCGGGCGGCTTTGAGGTACCAAAGCCGCGCCTGAGGATGGTCGGCCTCAAGGACTTCTTTGCGGTGGGAGAGGAGAAGGCCGAGCTGGAACTGGGCTTCCGGGTTCCCGCCATGGGCCAAGGGGAGCAGCAAGGAAGACGCCCGAGGATAGTCCTTCGCCCGGACGGCGGCCGTGGCCTCTTCCAGGGGAGAGCCGGCGGCGGAAGATCCCCCGGCCAGCCATACGCTTACGAAAAAGAAAGAGAGAACGGGCCTCATTGAGAGGCCGTTCGGAGCGTCATGAAGCGGCCTTTCTCGACGCGCATCATGCGCACCGAGCGCAGGCGGGTGTCCCCCTTGTCGTCGAAGGCCGTCAGGCCGACCGCGCCCCAGTGGCGGGTGGAGCGCAGGGCTTGCAGGACCCGGGACCGCTCCGGCCCGGCGCGCTCGAGAGCCGTGAGGAGCAGGCCGGCCGCGTCGTAGGCGAAGGGGTCGTAGGCCTTGATCTCCGAGCCCGGATAGCGCCGCTTGAAGGCGGCGACGAAATCCGCCGCGGGCCCGGTGGAATCCAGCGTGGCGCCCAGCGCGGTCAGCAGGGCGCCTTCCGCCCGGTCGCCCGCGATTTGAAGGAAGCCCTCGGTCCTGGACCCGTCCCCCGAGAAGAACGCCGCCCCCAAGCCCGCCTTCCTGGCCTGGAGTAGGAGCAGGCCGCATTCGGGATAGAGCCCCGCGCAATAGAGCGCTTGGGGTTTCGCGCTCTTGGCGCGCTGGAGCACCGGGCTGAAATCCCTCTGGCCCAAGGAGATCTCCTCGACTCGGGCGATCTTTCCGCCGAGGGCCTCCAAGCGCTTCTGGAACACCTGGGCGATCCCCTTGCCGTAGGGGGTCCCGTCTTGGACCAGGAGGAAGCGCCTGAGCCCCGCCTCGACGGCGTACTCGGCCGCGAAGGAGCCCTGGACTTCGTCGGTGGGGGTCATCCGGAAGACGTTGCGTCTTCCCCAGCCGGGTTCGAGCTGTTGAAGGGTCAGCAGGGGGTTGGTGGCGGAGGGAGAGATCATGGCCAGGGAGGCTCCGGCGTAGACGCGGGCCGCGGGGATGGCGCAGCCGGAGTTGTAATGGCCGATGACCGCCACGATCCGCGGGTCGGCGGCGATGAGGTTTGCGGCATGGACCGCTTGGTCCGGGTCGGCCCGGTCGTCGAAGGGGACCACTTCGACGGAGACGGGGGATTTCCGCGCGTCCCGGCGCATTTCCAACGCGAGCCGGACGGCCCGGAGTATGCCTTGCCCCTCCGCTGCGATGTCTCCGGTCAAGGGGACGGCCACCGCGATGCGCACGGACCGGCGCTCGGAACAGGAGATGAAGAAGGGTGATAACAGCAGGAGGAGGGGGGGAAAAAAGCGCATCATTATGGGAGTCTATCAAATAGGGAAGTTTTGTTGCGTATACGCAACGTACAAAGTGCGCATCCATGATTTTAACGCACAGCGACTTGCGTCGCTGTGGGCACATCCTTGCATGATGAGCGCAAGTATCCGATAATTTGACATGACCATCGAGCCGGTGTTGGCCCTGTTGAGCGCCCTCGCCCTTCTTTTCGCCGTCGCGGCGCTTTTCCAGAAGAATCTCTACGGGAGCGCGGTCTGCCTCCTGGCGGTCCTGCTCCAGATCGCGGCCGTATTCTTCGTCCAAGGCGCGCGACTGCTGGGCTTGCTCCAGGTCCTGGTCTACGCCGGGGCCGTCATGGTGCTCCTGGTCGTCGCGGTGATGTCCACGGCGTCCCGTTCGGCCAAGATCTGGGGGGAGGGCCCTCCCAAGGCGCTGGCCTGGCTCGTGGTGGCGGCCCTCATCGCGGACTTCGCGGCGTTAGGGGGGGCTTTGGGCGCGGACTCTTCCCTCCGGTCCTTCCTCCCGGGTCTGGAGAAAGAGATGGCGGCGGCGCTCTTCGGTCCCTACGCCTTGATGATGGAGGCCGTGGGCCTGCTCGTGCTCCTCGCCGCGCTCGCGGTCGTCGAGGAAGAGCAATGAGCCCCATCCTCTACGCGCTCTCCTGCGGGCTTTTCGTCCTGGGCATCGCCTTCCTGGTCCTGCGCCGCCAGCTCGTGGCCATGGTCATCGGCCTCGAGCTCATGATCAACGCGGCCAACGTGCTCATCGTCTCGGCCGCCCTCGCCCAGGGCGACCCCGAAGGCCTCGCCGTAGCCCTCTTGGTCATCGCCGCCGCCGCGGCCGAGGTGGTCGTCGGCCTCTCCTTGATCCTGGCCTTGTCCCGGGAAGGCGTGGAGCCCGAGACCTCCGAACTGGAGATGCTGCAGGGATGACGGACACGACCGCTCTTCCTTGCGCGGCTTATTTCCTTTTCCTAGCGCCTGTCCTGGCGCTCTTAGGGGGCTTCTTCCTTTTTCATCGCCGCTGGCCTTCTCTCACGCATTGGCCGATCCTGGCCTCTTGCGCCGTGATCTGCGCCTCCAGCCTCCATCTGGCCTGGCTCGTCCTTCAAGGCGGGAGCTGGGACCAGACCGTCTACCGCTGGGCCCTGGCCGGTTCATTCTCCATCGACTTCGGGATCCGCATCGACGCGCTGAGCTCCTCGGTATTGGCCATGGTGGCGGTGGTGGGCTCGCTGATCCATGTCTACGCGGTGGGCTACATGCGCGAGGACCCCTCCTTCTCCCGGTTCTTCCTCTATTTCCATTTCTTCTTTCTCTCCATGGTGGGCCTGCTCGTATCCAATAACTACCTTCAGATGTACTTCTTCTGGGAGGGGGTGGGCCTGGCCTCTTTCCTCCTCATCGGCTTCTGGTATGAGAAGCAGTCCGCGCGCTCCGCGGCCTGGAAGGCGTTCCTGACCAACCGCGTCGGCGACGTCGGCTTCCTCCTCGCCGTGCTCCTGCTCCTGCGCTGGACGGGGACGGTGCGCTTCGAGGAGGTCTTCGCCGGAGCGGCGTCCATGCCCTTGGAACGCGTCACCGCCATCGGGCTCCTGCTGTTCTGGGGCGCCAGCGCCAAGTCAGCCCAATTCCCCCTGCATGTCTGGCTTCCGGACGCCATGGAAGGACCGACTCCGGTCTCCGCCCTGATGCACGCGGCCACCATGGTGACCGCCGGGGTCTTCCTGATGGCGCGCTCGACCCCTCTCATCGAACACTCCCCCGCCGTACTGGCCGTCGTCGCCCTGGTCGGCGTCCTGACCGCCTTGGGGGCCGCGGTGGTGGCTTTCACGCGCAAGGACCTCAAGCGCATACTCGCCTACTCCACGGTGAGCCAGCTCGGATTCATGATGCTGGCCATCGGGACCGGGAACACCTTCGGCGCGGTCTTCCACCTCATCACGCACGGGTTCTTCAAGGCCCTCCTCTTCCTCTGCGCGGGAAGCGTGATCCACGGGCTCCATGATTCCCTCCAGGGGGCCTCGAGCGCGGGGGTCGACGACGCGGGCGGGCTCTCCGGGAAACTGCCCGTGACCTTCTCCTGCTTCGTGGTGGGCGCTTTAGCTCTGGCCGGCTTCCCGCCCCTCTCCGGCTTCTTCAGCAAGGATCTCATCCTGGAGGGTGTCCTGGAGACCGAGTCGTACGCCCTCAACGCCCTCGTCTCCCTGATCGCCGCGGGCTCGAGCCTCTACATCTTCCGGATGTTGTTCCTCACCTTCCTGGGGGAACGGGGCGCTCAGCGGGGGCCGCGGGCGCACGCCCATGAGCCGGGGCTCTGGATGCGCGTCCCTCTGCTCCTCCTCGCCGTCCTCAGCGCCGCGGCCGGGGCGCTCGGACCCAGCGGGGTCCTGGCCCGCATGTTCGGCGTCGAGACTCCGCACCTGTCCCTGGGGGTCTCCCTTTGGGGCACGGCGTTCGGCGCTCTGGGTCTCCTGGCCGCCTGGTTCTGGACCATGCACGACGCGGATCTCGATTGGGATTGGCGCAGGAAGCATCCGGAGGCCGAGGCCGCCTTCGACACGGAATTCGGGTGGCAGCCCTTCATGAGGGGGGCGGCCCGCCTGGGAGGCTCCTTCGCCGACCTGCTCGCCCGGGCCTGGGAGAGGGAGCGCTGGGACAGGTTCACCGAGGGCCTGGCCGACTCCTGCGTCGGGCTAGGCGAGGGACTCTCCGGCGTTTCCCGGGGACGCCTCAACGAATACGCGTGGTGGATGGCGGCCGGCGCCGCGGCTTTTCTCCTGGCGGCGGTGCTATGATGCTCACCTGGTTGTGGCTCCTCCCCGCGCTGGGAGCGGTCCTCGTCTGGACCCTGCCCGCGCGGACCTCCCGGAACGCCTCCCTCCTCCTCTCCTTCGTGGTGCTGGGCTACGCGCTCTGGCTCATGGTCCCGTTTTCGGAGGGCGCGGGCGTCCTCCGCCTCGAGGAGTACGCGGGCCGCGAGTTCTACGGCATCCGCTATCACCTCGGCGTCGACGGGATATCGCTCTCCCTCTGCTGGCTGAGCGCCCTGCTCACCGTCCTCTCCATCGCCTCCTCCTGGAAGTGGGAGGTGTCCTCGGGGTACTGGGCCGCGTTCCTGGCGCTGGAAGGCGCCCTGATGGGGGTGTTCACGGCGCAGAGCCTCTTCCATTTCTATCTTTTCTGGGACGTCGCACTGATCCCGATGTTCTTCATCATCGGCCTCTGGGGTTCGGAGGGGCGCCGCCACGCGGCGCTCAAATTCGTGCTCTACACCTTCCTCGGGAGCCTCGCCCTCCTCATCGGCATGGCCGCCTTGGTCACCCTGCACCACGGCGCCACAGGGGTCTGGACCTGGGACCTGCCTCAGCTCGCGCGCACGCCCGTGTCCGGGCCGGCCGCGCGCTGGATATTCGCGGCCATGGCCCTGGGCTTCGCGGTGAAGATCCCGGTCTTCCCGCTCCATAATTGGCTGCCGGAAGCCCACACGGAAGCCCCGGCCGCGGGGTCGGTCATGCTCGCGGGCGCCATGCTCAAGATGGGGGTGTACGGCCTCCTGCGCCTCATCGCCGTGTTCCCGGAGGTCGGCGCACAGGCCCTTCCCTGGCTCGGGGCGCTCGGCGTGGTCAACGTGCTCTACGGGGCTTTCTGCGCCATGGCCCAGGAGGACTTCAAGAGGCTGGTGGCGTTCACGAGCGTCAGTCATCTGGGTTTCTGCCTCATAGGGATATTCTCCCTGACCGCCGAAGGCATCGCCGGGGGGAGCCTACAGATGCTCAACCACGGGCTCTCGACCGGGGGGCTCTTCCTGCTCGTCGGGATGATGTACGAGCGCACGCACCGCCGGGGGGTCGCCGACTTCGGCTCCCTCGCCTCCTTGACGCCTTCGCTCGCCTTCTTCTTCGCCTTCATCCTCCTCTCCTCCATCGGCCTGCCGGGGCTCAACGGCTTCGTGGGGGAGATGATGTCCCTGGCGGGGATGGCCAAGGCCGCGCCGGCACTGGCGGGCCTGGGGGCCTGCGGTGCCGTTCTTGCCGCGGCGTACGGTCTTCCCGCGTTCCAGAAGGTGTTCTGGGCGCCTCCCGGACCGGGCTCGGTCTCACTTAAGATGACCGACTTGGACCTGCGGGAGCGGGCCATGCTCTGGACGCTCGCGGCGTTGATCCTCTGGCTCGGGGTCTATCCCAAGCCTCTCCTGGAGCTCATGGATCCGGCCGTCACGGCCCTGGTGCAAAGGTGATCGACTTCTCCCTGCTCGGCGCTCCCCTGGCGCTCACCGGAACCCTGGTGGCGGTGCTCTGCGCCGGCCTCTTGCGTCGCGACGGGCGGGGCGCGTCCCTCTCCCGCCTGCTGGCCGGCGCGGGCATGATCCTGGCTCTGGCGCGGCTCTTGTCCTCTCCGGCCGGAGGCCGGTCGCCGCTGGTCCGCCTCGACGGCTTCGCCTTCGCCTGGCAGGGGCTCTTCCTGCTCGGAGGGCTCGCATTCCTGCTCACCTCGCGCCTTTCGGAAAGGTCCGTGCTCCTCCTTCTGGGCTCGCTGACGGGCATGTGCCTGCTGGCGTCCGCCGACCACTTCTTCCTCCTCTTCCTGGGCCTGGAGCTCATGAGCCTCCCCGTCTATCTCCTGGTCCATTCCCTGCGCCCGGACCGCCGCTCGCTGGAAGCGTCTCTCAAGTATTTCTTCGCCGGCTCCGCGGCGGGGGGGATGTTCCTCTTCGGCATGGCGCTCTACTACGCGGCCACCGGAGACATGCGCCTGAGCGCGGTCGTCCAATGGCCTTTCCCTGGGCTGGCCGCGGCGGGGATCGCCCTGATGATGGCCGGAGCCCTCTTCAAGATCGGAGCTTTCCCCCTGCATTTCTGGCTGCCGGACGCCTATGAGGCCGCCGAGCCGGAATTGAGCGGGTTCATGTCCACCGCGGTGAAGGCCGCCGGTTTCCTGCTTCTGCTGCGGGTCCTATCCGCGGCTTCCGCGCCGGGCTTCCCGGAGGCCTCCTTCTGGCTCCCCGCCGTTTCCGCGGCCACCATGTTCTTCGGGAACCTGCTCGCATTGAGGCAGAAGAATCTCCAGCGTCTGCTCGCCTACTCCTCCATCGCCCATGCCGGCACCCTGTTGGCCGGAGTCTGGGCCTGGAGACAAGCGGACTTCTTCCCAGAGAACGGGGCGACCCTTCTCGTGTATCTGACGGCGTATCTCTTCATGAACACCGGCGCCTTCCTCGCCCTTCGGCTTTCGGGGGCCTCCGAGGTGGGCGACTTGGCCGGCCTAGGCGCGCGTTCCCCCCTGGCGGGCGGCTTCTTCATCCTCATGCTCCTCTCCCTGGGGGGGGTCCCGCCGACTGGAGGGTTCCTGGCGAAATTCTTCATCATCTGGGATCTCCTGCGCGCGGGCGGGGTCTGGCTGGCCTCCGCCGTCGTATTGAACAGCCTGTTGGCATTGGGCTATTATTTCCGTCTTGTCCGGTGCATCGCGCTCGAGCCGGCCGCGCCGGAGGCCAAGGCCTCCGGAGGGTTTTCTTTCGGGGCTCTCCTGGTCATGGCGGCCTGCGCGGGAGTCACCCTTTTCCTCGGGCTTCTTCCTTGGGTCCGCGGCTGGATGGCGTCATTATTGAGCGTCTGACATGGAAACGGCATTGATCTTCAACCTCATCCTCTGCGCGGCTCTCGCCGCGGGCATGACCTTCGCCTCCCCGTTGCTCGGGCCGAGGCCCGAGTTCAAGGGGGAGAAGGGCCTGCCCTACGAGACGGGGATGAAGCCCATGGGGCCGCCCTCGGGCCGCATGGCCGCCTCCTACTACCGCTTCGCGGTGCTTTTCGTCGTCTTTGACGTGGATCTCGCCTTCCTCATCCCCTGGGTCTGGCTCAAAGGCCAGGCGACCTTGGGCATGATGGTCTCGATGTCCGCGTTCCTGGCCCTGGTCGCCCTCACCCTGGCCTATGTCTGGCGAAAAGGCGCGCTTCGATGCTGACCGCATCCGTTCCGAGCGGACCGCCTATCGGGAGGTTCCATGGCCGCTGAAGATCCTGTAGACCTCGTCACTCCGGGTGTGTTGACCAGCCAGCTCGACTCGGCCATCGGCTGGGCGCGCAAGTACTCGATATTCCAATATCCTTTCGTGACGGCTTGCTGCGGCATGGAATATATGTCGGTGGCTTCCTCGCATTACGACATGGACCGCTTCGGAGCGGGCTTCCCCCGGTTCTCGCCTCGCCAAGCCGACGTGCTGATGGTGGTCGGCACCATCAGCCACAAGATCGCGCCGGTGCTGCGCCGCATCTATGACCAGATGGCCTCCCCCAAGTGGACGGTCGCCTTCGGGGTCTGCACCTGCACGGGTGGCTTCTACAACAACTACGCGACGGTCCAGGGGATAGACACCCTGATGCCAGTGGACCTCTACATCCCGGGGTGTCCCCCCAGGCCCGAGGCCGTGCTCCAGGGGCTCATGATGCTCCAGGAGAAGATCCAGAGGCAGGGCCGCAAGGCATGACCGAAGTGTTTGCGGCCAAACGCGAGGGAATGGTTGAGCCACTCAGGCGAACACCATGAGCTATCCAGACACCGTCGATCTTCTCCCCGAGGCCTCCCTGCGCCAGGCCCTGGAGAAGCTCAAGGCCGAGGGCTTCAATCTCCTCGTCGACCTGACCTGCGTGGATTTCCTGGGTTACGGCAAGGGAACGAAGAACCCCTCCCCCGCGCCCGAGGGGCGCCGCTTCAAGCTCACCTACCGCCTTTTGAGTTTAGATGAAGGCTCCGGCATGGTGCGCGCCCGCGCGGCCTTGGAAGCCTGGGTGGAGACCGAGAAGGGGCCCCCCTCGGTCCGGGACCTCTGGCTCAACGCCGACTGGCTCGAGCGCGAGGTCTGGGACATGTTCGGGATATCCTTCCAGCGGGAAGGGATCAAGCGGATCCTGATGTACGAGGAATTCATCGGGCATCCCCTGCGCAAGGACTACCCCATCGACAAGCGCCAGCCCCTCATCGGGCCCAAGGACGCGCCGAGCCGGGAGAGGATGACCGAGGGCGACCTGCGTCCGAGGATCACCGATTGACCATGGACCTCGACAAGACCATGCCCTCGGCCAAGCGCACCCAGAGCACCCTGCTCAACATGGGTCCGGCGCATCCGGCCATGCACGGGGTCATCCGGCTCTTGCTCGAGCTCGAGGGGGAGAAGGTGCTCTCGGCGGAGCCGGAGATCGGCTATCTCCACCGCGCCTTCGAGAAGCAGGCCGAGAACGACCCCTGGAACAACGTGGTCCCCTGGACCGACCGGCTCAATTACGTCTCGCCGCTCATCAACAACACCGGCTACTGCATGGCGGTGGAGAAGCTCTGCGGCATCACCTTGCCGGAGAGGGGCCAGTACCTGCGCGTGCTCACCTGCGAGCTCTCGCGCGTCACCGACCATCTGACCTGCGTGGCCGCCTGCGCCATGGAGCTGGGCGGGTTCACCGTCTTCCTCTATCTCATCAAGGCCCGCGAGACCCTCTACCAGTGCATCGACAAGCTCACCGGCGCGCGCATCACCACCAGCTACACCCGCGTCGGCGGGGTGAAGGCCGACCTGCCCGCCGGCTTCGAGGAGCTGGTCCGATCCGCCTTCAAGACGGTCCGGGAATCCGTCGCCGACTCCGACAAGCTGCTCACCAAGAACCGGATCTTCGTGGACCGCGTGCGCGGCACCGGGGTGCTCAGCCGCGAGACCGCCTTGGCCTACGGGGTCACCGGGCCCATGCTCCGCTCCGCCGGCGTCCCCTACGACCTGCGCCGCGCCCAGCCCTATCTGGTCTATGATCGGCTCTCCTTCGAAATCCCGGTGGGCGCCCACGGGGACAACTTCGACCGCTACCTGGTGCGCCTGGCCGAGATCGAGCAGAGCATGCGCATCGTCGAGCAATGCTTCGCGCAGATGCCTCCGGGGGAGGTCTCGGTCTCCGAGGAGCGCCTCATCGAGGGGGGGCTGATGGCGGACATGGGCAAGCGCGGGA
Source organism: uncultured Elusimicrobia bacterium (assembly GCA_964359165.1). Classification (GTDB taxonomy): domain Bacteria; phylum Elusimicrobiota; class Elusimicrobia; order UBA1565; family UBA1565; genus CAYHRV01. The sequence continues at coordinate 1,308 of CAYHRV010000068.1, read as the reverse complement.
AGACCGGCGGGCTCCTCGACGCCGGGGCGCGCACCGACCCCGGTCTGGAGGGGGGCGGCCGCGAGGATAAGCCCTCGCTCATGGCCCAAAGGCCGGAGGCCACGCTTCCTCCCAAGGAGGAGACCTACGGCTCCATCGAGGGCCTCATGCGGCATTTCGAGATCATCATGTGGGGCCGGGGCATCACGCCCCCCGCGGGCGAGGCCTACTTCGCGGTGGAAGGAGGCAACGGCGAGTTGGGCTTCCATGTGGTCTCCGACGGCAGGGACAAGCCCTGGAGGGTGCGGGTGCGTCCTCCCTGCTTCTTCAACATGGCCGCCTTGCCCCGCCTGCTGGAGGGCGGCGCGGTGGCCGACATCATCGCGACCTTCGGCTCCATCAACATGATCGCCGGGGAGCTCGATCGATGAGCCCCTTATGAGCGTGCAAGAAACGCGCGGAGACCTCACCGCGCCCGAACTCGAAAGGCTCCGCGCCTGGGCCGGGGTCTATCCCTATCCCGAGATGGGCCTCATCGAGGCTTTGCGGGAGCTGCAGGCCGCGCGGGGGCACATATCCTTGGAGGCCGAGGCGCGGGCGGCGGAGGTCTTCCAGGCCCCTTTGCACCAGGTCCATGAGGTCGTGACCTTCTATCCTTATTTCACCACGGCGCCGGCCGCCAAGCACCGCATCTCGGTCTGCGCCAATCTGAGCTGCCGCCTCGGAGGCTGCGGCAAGGCGCTCGCCCACCTGCGCGCGCGGCTGGGCGTGGAGGAGGGGAAGGCCACCCCGGAGGGCCTCTTCTCCTACGAGGCCGTGGAATGCCTGGGTGCCTGCGACCACGCCCCCGCGTTCTCGGTGGACGACGAGCTCATGGGCGCCGCTTCCCCGGAACGCATCGACGCGGTCCTCGCCGACGCCCGGGCCGGCCGGCCGATCGAGGCGCCCGCGAGTTCGGCGGGGCCCGCCGCCGGCCCGGCCGAGGCCGCGCGCCTGCTCACCGTCCATTTTAAGGAGAATTCCCTGCACGAGATCGAGACCTACCGCAGGTTCGGCGGGTACTCGGGCTGGGAGAAGGCCCGCGCCATGCCGCCCGAGGCCATCACCGCCGAGGTCAAGAAGTCCAATCTCAGGGGCCTGGGCGGCGCGGGTTTTCCCACCGCCATGAAATGGGAGACCGTCCCCTCCAAATCCGTGCGCAAGGAGCCCCATTACCTGGTGGCCAACGCCGATGAGAGCGAGCCGGGCTGCTTCAAGGACCGGGTGCTCATGGAGCGCAATCCCCATGCCCTCATCGAGGGCTTGCTCATCACCGGGCGGGCCGTGGAC
>CAYHRV010000067.1:0-13981 GCA_964359165.1 uncultured Elusimicrobia bacterium | reverse complement strand
CGGCGGCGGTGGATAAAGCGGTCGCCGACGGCAACCAGGTGGTGAGCCTGAGCCTGGGGGGGTCGGGTTCCCCGAGCGGACCGCTGGCCGCCAAGATCGAGGAGTACGCCAAGAAGGGCGTCATATTCATCATCGCCGCGGGCAACAAGGGCGGCACCGGGGTCAATAGCCCCTCCGTGGCCCCCTCCGCGGTCACGGTGGGCGCCCTGACCGCGCAGGACAGGGTCGCGACCTTCAGTTCTTACGGCGAGGTCTTCGATCCCGCCAAGGTGAACACCGCGGTAAAGACGGTGCATTTGGCGCCCGGGACCAACATCGTCTCGACTTTCAAGGAAGGGGGGTATGTCCCCATGGACGGCACTTCCATGGCCACGCCCCACATGAGCGGTTCCGTGGCTCTGCTCGTGCAGGGGGTGCGCGACATCGCCAAGGTGGCCGATCCCGTGGCCTTGAGCCAAAAGATCCGGGACGCGGTCGCCGGCACCGGGAAGGCCGTTCCCCGCAACATGCTGCCTTCGGACGTCCCGCCGGACCAGCAGTTCATCGTCGTGGACCCCGTCGCCGCCTGGCGCAAGTCCCTGCGCCCGAAGACCTGATCCCGCCTGAGGCGGATTCGTTCTCCTGATTAGAGCGGCTCCGGAGGAAAATTCCACTGGAATTTTCCCCCGGACCGCAATAAGCCTCCCGGAGGGTGGAACTTTTTTGGGCCTTGTCCGTACTTGAGGCATGCCCCTCTCGTGCTTCAGGCGGCCTCTCACCCTGGCGGCGCTCTCGCTCATCCTCCTGCTCTGCCTGCTCAAGCGGCTGGGGTGTTTCCAGGTCGATCCCGCGCCCGACCTTCTGGCCTATGCGTATCTGGACGGGGTCTGCTATCAGGGCAGGGTCGTATCCGGATTCTCGGCCAAACGCCAGGGGGAACGGGTCTGGCTCCGGCTGGTAAGCGCGGCGGGCTCTTGCTCCGCGGCGGACTCGGGCTGGTCGAAGCTGAAGAAACCGGTCCTGGTCATGGCGTATCTCCCCGCGGGCGAACCAGGCTCGCGTCTGGCCCTGCCGGGCTCCTTGCTCAGGGTGGAGGGCCGCCTGAGGCTCGGCAGGAGCGCGAAGAACCCCGGAGAGTTCGACGAGAAGGCCTTCCTGGAAGACCGGGGCTCGGCCTTCGTCCTCCATGGCAAGCGTTCTCTCCGGGCCGAGAGCCCGGGACCGTGGAGGCTCCCATGGACGCTGGCCGCTTCGGCGCATCGTTCCATCCATGACTATCTGACCGGGAATTTCCCCCGCGACACCGCGGCGGTGTTGGAGGGCGTCATGCTCGGATACAAGGGAGCCTTGAGCACCGCGGCCAATCGCTCCGTGCAGGACGCCGGAGCAATGCACATCCTCGTCCCTTCCGGGGCGAAGGTGGCGTTCGTGCTGGGCTTCTGCGCATGGATACTCGGCAGGCTCGGCTGCGCTCCGTCGGGAAGGTGGGCGGGCGGCGCCCTTGTGGGCGCATTCTACGTCCTCGCGGCCGGGGGGGACGCTCCCTATACCCGGGCGTATTTCTGCGCCATGGCCATGGCCGCGGCGTGGGCGCTCGATAGGGAATCCGGGGCGTTCCAAGGGCTCGCGCTCTCGGCGTTGATCACACTCCTCGTGGAGCCCAGGGAACTCTTCACCACCGGGTTCCAGATGACCTATTCCGCCGTGCTGGGTCTTTGCCTGGTCATGCCGCGGCTCCGCCTTCCCGCGGCCTGGCACCCGGCCTTGCGCCGGGGACTCCAATTGGCGACGGTGAGCGCCGTGGTCCAAGTCATGCTCTGGCCCATATTCGCGGGCGTCTTCGCCCGCGCGTCGCTCATAGGGGTCCTTTCCAATCTGCTTCTGGTCCCTTATTCAGGATTGGTGATGGGGGCAGGATTCCTTTCCTGGGGCATTTCCTTCCTTGATCTTCCACCCCTGCTCCAGGCCGTCGAGATTTGCGCCCGCGCCTTGGCCGACGCCTTTCTGATCGCCTGCCGCTTCTTCGCGGAGATCCCCGGAGCGGCGGTGGACCTCGCGCCGATGGGAACGATCGAGGTCGCGGCCTATTATGCGGCGGTCTTCGGTCTCCTCGTCCTTCCGAGATGGAGAGTCACGGCTTTCGCGTGGCTCCTGGCGGCCGCCTTGGGGACGGCGGGCGCGGCAAGCAGCGCCCTTGAGCGTTCGCGGGCCCGGGTGCTGTTCCTGAGTTCTCCAAAGGGAATGGCCGCTCTCGCCTTCCTGCCCGGGGAACAGCCGCTATTGGTCGGAGGCCCCGTGCGGCCCTCGCTGCTCCGGCAGGTTCTTCGCCGCCTCGGCGAGGGTCCCGTGGGATCGGCTCGGATGCCTCGGGAAGGTCGCCCGTTCCTGCTGGGTTTCGGGCGATTGCGGGTGCTCTTCAGCCGGGAGACGGCCCGGGTCCTGGGCCCTCTCCCGGGGGGGGAAGCGGAATATTGTATACTGGGTCCTCCGTCGAGGTTTTCAGCCGGAGACTGCCCCGGTGGACGGGTGTTCTCCCCCTCGCGCCAAGGCGCGGTGTGGATCCTATCGGACGGAGACTATGTCGAGATCCGCGCGCAAGATGAAAGCGATCCGCTCGGCGGCGCTGTTCTATAACGAGCGCAAGCCCGAAGCCGTCAAGGCCCTTTCCGTGGTCCGCCGCCTTCTGCGCGCCAGGGGGGTGCGCTCCGTCGTCGCTCCCTCGACCGGCGACGCCTCCGGCGCCTTTTCCGGACGATGCGATCTGGCCATCGCCCTCGGCGGGGACGGGACAGTGTTGCGCGCCGCCCGCCTGCTGGCCCCCTTCTCCATCCCTCTCCTCGGCATAAACACCGGGGGAGGGCTCGGGTTCTTGAGCGCGGTGGACCTGCCCGGCCTGCGCAAACGACTCGGAGTCATCCTCAAGGGCGGCTTCATGGTGCAGGAACGCCGCATGCTCGAAGTGGAGGTCAAGCGCGGCGTCCGAAAGATATTCGGCCCGCAGGTGGCGCTCAACGATTGCGTTTTGCGCGCCGGAGACCAGGCCCGGGCCGTGACCATCAAGGCTTTCTGCGCGGGCCGCTATGTGGCGGCTTATTTCGGGGACGGCCTCATCATCTCCACGCCGACGGGCTCGACGGCCTACGCCTTGGCCGTCGGCGGCCCCGTGGTGGCGCCGGGCCTGGACGCCGTGCTCCTGGCGCCCATCTGCCCGCACACGCTCACGCAGAGGCCCTTGATCTTGCCGGGCTCCGACCCCGTGGTCCTGCGCCTGGCCAGGCGCAATCCGCAGGATTTCCCGCAGGCGCTGGTCTCCATCGACGGGCAGATCGAATACCCGCTCAAGGTCGGCGATGAAGTGCGCATCGAGATGTCCAAGAGGCCCTTCCTCCTCCTCCTCGACCCGGCCCGGAGCTATTACGAGGTCCTGCGCGCCAAGCTCCGCTGGGGCGAGCGCGGGGGCCGGGGATGAGCGCCGTGCTCACGGAGCTCCTCATCCGCTCTTTCGCCGTCGTGGAGGAGGCCCGCATCCTGCCGGGCCCAGGCCTCAACGTCTTCACTGGGGAGACCGGAGCCGGGAAATCCATCCTCATCGAAGCCCTGGGATTCCTCCTGGGCGAGCGCGCGAGCGTGGATTGGCTCCGCGCGGGCGCCAAGAGCCTGGAGGTCAAGGGTGTCTTCTCCACGGACGTGCCCGGGCCGGTACGCAAGGCGCTGGGCGTCACGGGCGAGTTCGTCCTGCGCCGGGAGCTCGACGCCTCGGGCAGGTCCCGGGCGTTCGTGGGAGACGCGCCGGTGACCGCCGCGCTCCTCTCCTCCGCCTGCGAGACGCTCGCCGATTTCCACGGCCAGCACGAGCATCAGAGCCTGCTCAAGCCCGCGCTCCAGCTCGAGCTCTTGGATTCCTTCGGCGGGCTCCTGGAGCTCCGCGGCCGGACGGCCCAGGCGTATCGCCGCTGGAAGTCCCTCAACGAGGAGAAGGAGTCCCTCACTCTCGACGAAGCGGAGCGCGAGCGGCGCATGGACCTCTGCCGCTTCCAAGCCGCCGAGATCGACCAAGCCGCTCTGAGGCCCGGCGAGGAGGAGGAACTCGAGGCCCAATTGCCGAGGCTCAAGCACGCCTCCCGTCTTATGGAGCTCTCCGCCCGCGCGCGCGAACTGCTTTGCGACGCGGAGGGCTCGGTCTCGGAGTCCCTCGGCAAGGCCGAGCGCCTCTTCGCGGAGATGGAAAGGCTCGATCCCCCCGCCGGCGAGGCCCTCCCGGGCCTCGCCCGTGCTCTGGAGTGGATATCGGAGGCTTCTTCCGCTCTCGGTCGTTATCAGGAGGCCGGCGATTCCCCAGAGAGTCTCGATGAATTGCTTTCCCGCCAGGATAAGATAGCCCGCCTTAAGAAGAAATACGGCGCCTCGGTCGAGGAGGTCCTCGCCTTCCGCGAGCGAGTGGGCGGGGAGCTCAAGTCCTTGGAGAACCGCGAGGGAAGGCTCTCGGAGATAGACGCGGAAACGGCGAGTGCGCGGCGCGCCCTGGAGTCCCTGTGCTCGGAGCTTCACCAGGGGCGCAGCAAGGCCGCGGCCAAGCTCTCCGCGCGGGCCGGAGCGGAGTTCAAAGGCCTGGCCTTGGGTCCGGCGCGCCTGAGCGTCTGCGTGGAGATGGAGGAGGGATCCTTTTCGGCGTCGGGGTGCGACCGCGTGGAGTTCCTCATCGCCCCCAACCCGGGCGAGGCGCTCAAGTCCCTTCGCGCCACCGCCTCGGGGGGGGAGATGTCGCGGGTGATGCTGGCTCTTAAGACCGTCCTCTCCCGGGAGGACAAGGTGCCTTTGCTCGTTTTTGATGAGGTGGACGCGGGCGTGGGCGGGGAGGCGGCGCGCTCGGTGGGAGCCAAGCTCGCCGAGCTCGCCAAGACCCGCCAGGTGCTCTGCGTGACCCATCTTCCCCAGGTGGCCTGCTTCGCCCAGACGCATTTCGAGGTGCGAAAAGAGGTGTCGCGAGGCCGGACGCGCGCGGTGGTGGAGCGGCTCTCCGGGGAGCCCAGACTGCAGGCCCTGGCCCGGATGCTGGGCGGAAGGGCCGCGACCGAGGCGAGCCGAAGGCACGCCCGTGAATTGCTCGAGTCGGCCGGGGCGCGGGCATGAAGGAAGAACGCCCCGCCGCCGCGCCGCACGCGGAGGATTTCATCCGCGAGCTGGTCAAGGCCGACCGCGAGGCGGGCAAGGACGGAGGGCGCGTTCACACCCGCTTCCCGCCCGAGCCCAACGGCTACCTCCACATCGGGCACGCGAAGTCCATCTGCCTCAACTTCGGCGTGGCCGCGGAGTTCTCCGGCCGGTGCAACCTGCGCATGGACGACACCAATCCGGCCAAGGAGGACGTGGAGTATGTTCAGTCCATCCAGGAGGACGTGCGCTGGCTGGGCTTCGATTGGGAGGATAGGCTCTTCTACGCCTCCGATTATTTCGGCAAGCTCTATGAGTACGCGCTCCAGCTCATCGGGGAGGGCCACGCCTATGTCTGCGACTTGAGCGCCGATGAAGTGCGAAGCTACCGGGGAACGCTGAGCGAGCCCGGCAAGCCCAGCCCGTGGCGGGAGCGCGCGGCGTCCGAGAATCTCGACCTCTTCGAACGCATGCGCAAGGGCGAGTTCCCGGACGGGGCCCGGACCTTGCGGGCCAAGATCGACATGGCCTCCCCCAACCTGAACATGCGGGACCCGGCCATCTACCGCATCCGTCACGCCGCCCATCACCGCACCGGAGAAGCGTGGCGCATCTACCCGATGTATGATTACGCCCATTGCGTCTCCGACGCCCTGGAGGGCATCACGCACTCGATCTGCACCCTGGAGTTCGAGGACCATCGGCCGCTCTATGACTGGTTCCTCGACCGTCTGCGCACGCCCTGCCATCCCCGGCAGATCGAGTTCGCCAGGCTCAATCTCACCTACACGGTGATGAGCAAGCGCAAGCTCTTGGAACTCGTAAAGGGAAAGCAAGTCTCGGGCTGGGACGATCCCCGCATGCCCACCCTGCAAGGCCTTCGCCGCAGGGGGGTGACCCCGGAGGCCATCCGGGCCTTCTGCGAGAAGATCGGGGTGTCGAAGGCCAACAGCACCAACGACATCGCCTTGCTCGAGCACTGCGTGCGCGAGGACCTCAACAAGAGGTCGCACCGGGCCATGGCCGTGCTCCGGCCGCTGAGGCTGGTGCTCGAGAACTACCCGGAGGGCCAGGTCGAATGGATGGACGCGGTCAATAACCCCGAGGACCCTTCCGCCGGGACGCGCCGCACGCCTTTTTCCAGGGTGCTTTACATCGAGGCCGATGATTTCCGCGAGGCTCCGCCCAAGGGCTACTACCGCCTATTCCCCGGCAACGAGGTGCGCCTGCGCTACGCTTATCTGATCCGGTGCCGGGAGGCAGTCAAGAACGAGAAAGGCGAGGTTGTGGAGCTGCGCTGCACCTACGATCCGGCGACCAAGGGCGGCGACGCGCCCGACGGGCGCAAGGTCAAGAGCACGATACACTGGGTCAGCGCCGAGCACGCGACCGCGCTCGAGGCCCGGCTCTACGAGCACCTCCTGCTCAAGCCCGATCCCGACGACGCGCCGGAAGGGGAGGATTTCCTCTCCCTGCTCAACCCCAAGTCAATGGAGCGCGTGGATCCCTGTTGGGCGGAGCCGGTCTTGAAGGACGCCGAGCCGGGGAGCCGCTGGCAGTTCGAGCGGGTGGGCTACTTCTGCGCGGACCCGGACTCCAAGCCGGGCAAGCCCATCTTCAACCGCACCGTGACGCTCAGGGACTCCTGGGCCAAAGCCGAAAGCCGCTCGCAGAAGAAATCATCCTGATTTTTTCTGACTTCCGCAGAGCCCTAAAAATTGAACCGGTCCTCGACGAGGGCCTTCGCTGATTCCGGCGTCCTATCCCCAATGACGCGGTTTTGTTCAGTCCGCTGCGGGAGGGGTGGGCTGGAACAGGGCCGGTCGGAGGGTCGAAATTATGCTTGAAAAACCACGATTTTAACTTAGCCCGGGCTAAGTTAAAATCGTGGAAATAAAAGGATAATTTATGGCCTCCGACGGGTTCCTGAGCGAAGCATGGACCGATCAGCGCGGCCTCGGGTGCGGTCTTTTGGTGTCAAGCTGGGCCGTTTGACAAGTTTTCCTTCCCGTGCCTCCCTTAATCCTCGGCGCACCGAGGCCCAGGCGGCCTTGTTCTTGTAGAGCCATGCCTCGGTCGCGGGGATAATCGCTGGAGGGATTATTGGTTCCTTCACGGGCATAGGGTAGCCCGTGAAGGGGAATTTATCAAGGGAGATTATCCTGCTTTTAGGGCGCGTTCGATGCGGGCCAGGCAGGACGGCTTGCCGAGGATGGAAAGGGTCTCGTAGATGCCGAAGCCCATGGACTTGCCGGTCAGGGCCACGCGCAGGGGGTGCACTAGATCGCTTAGGCCCCTGCCCTCCTCCTGGGCGAAGCCCTGGAGGAGTTTTTCCAAAGCCTGGATGCTGAGATCCGTTTGGGCCTCCAATCGGACCTTGAACTTCTCCAGGAGCGGCCTCGCCTCGACTCTGCCGCTGATGCGTTTCTGAAAATCCTTCTCATCGTAGGGGAAGGAATCATCGGCCTGGAAGAAGGCGGCGTAATCGAGGATGTCGCCGGCGACCTTGATGCGCTCGCCGGCTGCGACAACAACATCGAGGACTTTGGCTATAAGGGCATCAGGCGCCGCCGCCGGAACGAGCTTCGCGGATACTAAGTAAGGAAGGCAGCGGCGCGCCCGATCTTCGGGCGCGAGGGCCTGCATATGCCTTTCCTGGAAGGCGAGGAGCTTCTTGCAGTCCAGGCTCGCCGGCGCCTTGAGCACCCTCTCCAGGGTGAAGTCCCGGACCATCTCCTCCCGCGTGAAATCCTCGGTCTTGTCGTCTAGGGACCAGCCCAGGAGCAGGAGATAGTTGACCAGGGCTTCGGGTAGGTAGCCCGAGCGCCGGTAAAACTCCACCATGACCGGGTTGAAGGTCTCGGCCGCCACTGTCTCGCCGGTCCTCTCGGCGATGCTCTGTCCGTGCTCGAAGACCTTCTTGAACTCCGGGTTCTTGAGGTATTGGGCGATCTTGCGCTTGCTGAGCTTGTTCTTGCTCCCCGGCTCGGCCACGAAGGGGAGATGCGCGTATTCGGGAAGGGGATAGCCCAGAGCTTCGATGATGAATATCTGGCGCGGGGTGTTGGAGAGATGTTCCTCCGCGCGGATGACATGCGTGATCTTCATGTCGTGGTCGTCGACCACGTTGGCCAGGTGATATAGGAAAGTGCCTTCGGCGCGCTGGATCACGTGGTCCTGTTCCCTAGACCAATCGAAGGACACATCCCCGCGGATGTGGTCGTGGAAGCGGCAGGCGCCCTCGCGCGGCATCTTGAGGCGGACCGCGGCCTTGCGGCCCTGGGCCTCGAACTCGGCGCTCTTCTCCGGGGTCTCAGCCATCCATTTGCGACTGTAGACGAATTGGCGCTTCTGCGACTCGGCTTCCTTGCGCTCGGCCTGCAGTTCCTCGGTGGTCGCGTAGTCCCGGTAGGCCGCTCCCTTTTCCAACAAAGCCGCCACGGCTCGCGCGTAGCGCTCGAGCTTTTGGGATTGGAAATAGGGGCCGTGCGGGCCGCCGACTTCGGGGCCTTCATCCCACTCGATGCCCAGCCAGCGGAAGCCGTCGAGTATGGGCTGGAGCGCGCCCTCCACGTTGCGCTGGACGTCGGTGTCATCTATGCGCAGGAGGAACTTGCCCCCGTGCTTGCGGGCGAAGAGCCAGTTGAAAAGCGCGGTGCGCACCCCGCCGATGTGAAGGTAGCCCGTGGGACTCGGCGCGAAGCGCGTCCTGACCATCAGAACCGGCAGCCGGTCACGCGGAGGACTTCCTCGACGGTGGTGGCCCCTGAGAGGAGCCTGCGCAGGGCCGATTCCTGCAGGCAGATCATCCCGTTCTTCATGGCGACTTCCTTGATGCGCATGGAAGTGCCGCGCTGGCTGATGAGCTCGCGGATCTCGTCGGTGACTTCCAGGACCTCGTGGACGCCCATGCGTCCGCGGTAGCCGGTGCCCGCGCAGTTCTCGCAGCCCTTGCCCCGGTAGAGGGTGCGCTTGGGGGTCTGGGGGATGTATTTCTGCGGCACGCCCACGGTGGCGAACCATTGAGAGTCGATCTCGTATGCCTCCTTGCACTCGGGACAGATCTTGCGCAGGAGGCGCTGGGCCACGACCATGGTCAGGGCCGAGGAGATGAGGATGGGGTCGACCTCCATCATCAGGATGCGCGTCACCGCGCCGGGGGCGTCGTTGGTGTGCAGAGTGGAGAAGACCAGGTGGCCGGTGAGCGCGGCGTTGATGGCGATGGTGATGGTCTCCAGGTCGCGGATCTCGCCCACCATGATGATGTCCGGGTCCTGGCGCAGGAAGGAGCGCAGGGAGGCGGCGAAATTGAGCCCGATCTCCGCGTTGCACTGCACCTGGTTGACGCCGGGCAGGAGGAACTCGACGGGGTCCTCGGCCGTCATGATGTTTACATCCGGCGTGTTGAGGGTATGGAGCGTGGAGTAGAGCGTGGTCGATTTCCCCGAGCCCGTGGGCCCGGTCACCAGGATGATGCCGTAGGGGTCCTCGATGTGCTTGGCGTAGACCGAGGCGTTCTCGGGATCCATGCCGAGCTTGCTGATGTCGAGGTTCATGGCGGTGGAGTCCATGATGCGCATGACCACCTTCTCCCCAGGCGCGCAGGGGCACACCGAGATGCGCACGTCCACCTCCTTGTTGTCCACCTTGAGCTTCATGCGTCCGTCCTGCGGCCTGCGGCGTTCGGAGATGTCGAGGTTCGACATGATCTTCAGGCGCGAGGTGACCGCGGGCAGGAATTTCTTGGGCGGGGCCGGCTGTTCGATGAGCACCCCGTCGATGCGGTAGCGGACTCGCAGGTATTTCGGGTAGGGTTCGATGTGGATGTCGGAAGCCTTGGCCTTGATGGCGCGCGCCAGGAGGAGGTTGACGATTTGTATGACCGGGACCTCGTCCTCCTTGCTCAGTTGGGTGACGCCCTCTTCCTCTTCATCCGCCCCGGGGGTCGCTTTCTCGACTACCGCATCCCCGCCGTCCCCGGTCTTGGATTTGATGTCCTCCAGAGCCTTCTTCGCGTCCGCCCCGGTGCCGAAGGCCTTGTCGATGGCCTCGCGCAGGTCGGATTCCGGGGTGATGACCACGTTCACCTTGAGCCCGGTGGTGATCTTGATCTCGTCTACGGCCATGACGTTGAAGGGGTCGCTCATGGCGATGGTGATGGCCTCATCCTCGAAAGAGAGGGGAAGAATCATCTTCTGCCGTATGATCTTTTCCGGAATCCTCTGGAGGATATCTTTCTTGACCGCGCCCCGGTCGTTGAGGCGCATGAACTTGAAGCCGCATTGCTGGGCTACGAACTCGATGAGCTTCTCCGGGGTGACATAGCCCTTGCTGATGACCAGTTCGCTGAGCTGGAGGCCTTCCTTCTTCTGGAGGTCCATGCACTCATGGAGTTGTTCATAGGTGAGCATGCCCAGGGAGACCATGAGCTCGCCCAGACGGGCGGATATCGCGATGGGGTTGGTGGCTTCTTTGACTGCCATGGATTCCTTACATATAACGATAACGGGTGTATTGGGTCCCTGTCAAGACCGGGGATATGGCGGGAAACAACCCATGACTTGATTTTGTAACGCCCGCCTGCAAAACTATGGGGTCTATGCGATATTGGATCTACCAGGATTGCCGCATTTTAGGACCCTTCCCCCCGGAAGACCTGGGCTCGGTGGCCGGGATCAGCCATGACAGCCTCGTCTGCGAGGAGAAAGCCGCGGGCATGGCCGAGGGGGATTGGAGGCAGTTGGGGGCGGTAGACGAGCTTTCTTCCGCCTTGAGGGCCGGGTCCGGGGCGGTCATAGCCTCGGGAAAGGGGAATTTCGATTGGTTCCAGGAAGAATCCCAGGCCGCCTTGGAGGCCATCGGTTCCTTGGGGGATTGGTCCGGGGCCTGGCTCGACGAACCCCATCGCCCCGAACTGTGGCCCTCGGCTTTCGAGGAGCAGGCGTGGACGGAGGGGTGGGGGGGGCAATGGCAGACCTCGGATTTTGAGGATCGCCTGGCCCACCTCAAAGAAGAGCTTTTCAGCTCGGAAGAACACCGCGATGAGCTGAGAAAACGCCTCGGCGAGAAAGAACGAGCGCTCGAGGAGCTCCGCCGCCGGCTCGGCCTGCCGCCGGAGGAGCGCCGGAGGCTCGAGCCTCCCCCGGTCCGGGAAAGTCCGGCCGAGTCCGCCCTCCCCTCGGTGCCGCCCGAGGAAGTTCCGCGGGCCGAAGCCGAGAGCAGCGCCCCGGTGGCCAAGGCCCAGCCGGCGCCGACGCCGGCCCCGGCGCTGGAAAGCCGTCCTTTGGGGAAACGCAAGGTCGAGGCCCCTCCCCCGCCTGCCCCGGTTCAACCCGAGGCCGACTTGGTTTTGGAGGAAGAGCCTCCGGCTGAAACGACTTCCCCCGCCGCAGCCGCCCCGCCTCCGGCGAAAAAGACCGAGACGCCGCACGCGGATGCCGCGCGCGCCCAGGCCGCGCCTCCGCCGCGAAGGCCTACGGCCTTCGGGTCTTTCATCCCCGAACCGACCCCCTTGAAGTCCACGGCTACTCTTTCCCAAGGTTCCTCTTTCGATATGCCCGCGCCGCGGCCGATGGAAAGGACTCCGGTTCCCCCGCCCGCGGCCGCGTCGGCGAATCCGCCGCCCTTCCCGACCATGGACATCCCGGCGCAGATGCCCCAGGCGGAGCTCAGCCCACCTGCCTTCCTGGAGCCTTCGACCTTGGAAGGCCAGGCGCAGGCCGCCCCCGGGTCTTCCTTTATGGAGCCGATCTCGCCCCCTGCTTTCGTCGAACCCCAGGGAGGGGGCGTGTTCCAGCCCCCGCCGAGCATGTTCGACCAGCCCCAGACCATGATCTACTCCGGCGGCGCTCCGGGGGGACTCTTCGGTGGGAATCCCGGCGCCATGCCTCCGCTGCCCGCGCAGGGAGGGGAGGTGACTCTTCCCGGGTTCGGGGCCCCGGCTCCTACGGAGGGAGGGTGGGGGACCGCGCAGATACAGGGTCCGGGCGGGCTGGAGAGCCCCGCGACGCCGATCCCCATCACCAATCCAGCGTCTTTTCCCCAACCCATACCTCTTTTTGAGGGACAAGCGGACCCCTATGGAGAGGGCGCCGCGATCCCCTTCCCTCAGGAAAGCCCCATGGCCACGCTCGGCGGGTCGCCCTCGACCTCCGGGGGTTCCCTTTCGGCGGTAGGGACGGCCGCCGGGACGAAGGCTAAGCCCAAGCATTCGAAGGGTTTCCTCATCGCATTGGTGGCCTCCTTCGTCATCTTGACCGGGGTCGCGGTGGTCTTCCTGAGGAATCCCAAGGACCTCATCATGCTCATCAGCATGAGTCCGGAGAAGAAGACGGCGCCGGAGGACGCGATGATAGAGGGGTCCGGAGCGCCGCCCGCGGCCGGGCAGCCGTCGAGGGCCCCATCCGGGGCTCCCGCGCAGTCGCCGAGCCGGTCTCCTTTTCCGGCATCGCCTCCGGTCTCTCCTCAGGCACCGGCCGCGGCCTCCGCGAGTCCAGCGCCCCAGACCGCCCCGGCCCCGCCCCCGGCCCAACAGGCGGCGGCTCCCCCGGCGCGCGGCCACGACTTCATACAGGATGACGGAGCCCACGCCATCGAGTTCGTCAAGAACTATAAGATAAGCAAGGAGCGCGGGACGGTGGGCCAGGTCCTGCAATATTACTTCCTATCGGCCGACAACAAGGATGAATGGCTTTCGGGCGCCATAGAGGCGAACGTCTTCTGGGTCACCTATCGGGTATTCCAGTCCGGGAAGAAAGAGAGCGGGTCCCAGCCCATCAACTATCTCTTCGAGGTAGACCTGGCCAAGGGCGCCCTCAAGGGGACCAACCCGGCGTCCAAGGAGCTTCTGGGCGGGACCTCCTCGAAGCCGTCCACGCGCCCCGCCGCGGCCGTGCGCAAGAAGAGCCCCCCCGTCCGCTCCCAGCCCAGGCCCGCGCCCAGGTCCCGCCCCGCCGTATCCGAGGACCCGGAGCCCCTGCCCGATGAGGAGGAGCTGGTCTCCGCCCGGCCGAAGAAAAGCTCCGGATTCAACAACCCGGGAGCCGATTCGGTCGAATTGACGCCTTGACAAAATCCGCATATCCCGTTAAATATTGTATGACCTACTGACCGGGACCCCCATGGTATCGATGAGCGAGCTGTTCCTGATGATGCATGAGCGCGGCGCCTCCGATCTTCATTTGACCGCCGGCGCGCCCCCCACTATCCGCGTGGACGGGGAGCTGGTCCCCATGCCCTTCGACAAGCTCAACGGGGAGATGACGCAGTCGCTCATCTTCTCGCTCATGACCGACATTCAGCGCCAGAAATTCGAGTCCTCCAACGAGCTCGACATGGCCTTCGGCCTCAAGGGCATCGGACGCTTGCGCATGAACGTGTTCCGCCAGCGGGGGGCCGTCGGGGCCTCCATCCGCGCCATCCCCCAATCCTTCATGACTTTCGAGGAGCTGGGACTGCCTTCCGTCATCTATGAGGTCATGAAGATACAGAAGGGCCTGGTGCTGGTGACCGGGCCGACGGGCTCGGGAAAATCCACGACGTTGGCCTGCATGATCGACTACATCAACGAGCGCAAGAGCCTTCACATCGTCACCGTCGAGGACCCCATCGAGTACGTGCATACCCACAAGAAGAGCCTCGTCAACCAGCGCGAGGTGGGCGGGGACACCGCGACTTTCGAGCAGGCCCTGCGCCGCGTCCTGCGCCAGGATCCGGACGTGATCCTCATCGGCGAGATGCGCGACCTGGAGACCATCTCGGCCGCGCTCACCATCGCCGAGACCGGACACCTGGTCTTCGCCACCCTGCACACCACGGATACGGCCCAGACCATCAACCGCATCATCGACGT